>CAZAHC010000010.1:0-26867 GCA_964484595.1 uncultured Fibrobacteraceae bacterium
CCTCCATCACCCCGGCCAGGCGGATGAACTGGCGAGTCTTGTTCTGCGAGAAGCCCAGCGCTTCGGTGGCATACATGTGGAGCGAGGAATAACCCAGCTCACCGTACAGCTTGCGGCGGGCGATCTCGCTGAACCACAGCAGGGCGTTTTTCTCGGCATGCTGCAGCTCGACGAGGGCGTCCTTCAGGCGGGAATGGACTTCGGCGGCGGGCAGACCGGTGACAAAGGCGGACATCCTTCAACCTCCATGTGGGAAGGCCCGGAACGGGAAAATAATGTTCTGGGAGGAGACCCGAAATATACTATAAAACGGGAGCGCCCGCAAGCCCTAACTTGTTGAAAACAAAAAAATTATCGAGTTTCCAGGGCACGGTTCTTGCGCCGCAAACAGACCCGTCAACCTGGGTTGATATATCGCCAAAAAGGAGGCTGGCCGTGAGGTCGCCCTTGGGTTTTCAGGCAGAGCCTAGTGTTTGTACCGCCCCCTGATCGGCTCCACCGGCGTTTCTTCAAAGAGCCCTTGAAAAAACGCCCCCGGCGGGAAAGAGATACCCACCGGGGCAGGAAAGCACGCGAGCGGTGGCGCAACCTTACCGACTATACGTCCCCACCAGGGTCGCCCAGCCGAGGATGGTCGGCCGCATAGTCTCCAGCAGCTCCGAGCGCAGCACCTTGTCCGGCAGCTCGACCGGCTTCGAGAGGGCGAAGATCCGGTAGTGGTACCGGTGGGTCTCGTCGCCGGGCGGCGGGCAGGGGCCGTCGTACTTCATGCGCTGCCAGCTGTTCAGGCACCAGTTCACCGGGAAGCCGAGGTCGGTCTCCGGGGTCACTCCCTCCGGCAGCGACCTGACGCTCGGCGGGATGTTGAAGATGGCCCAGTGGTCCCACCGCGAATCGCGCTTGGTGGGGTCGTCGCAGATGATGGCGAAGGCCGCCGTCCCGGTGGGCACGTTGTCCCAGGCCAGGTCCGGGGACAGGTTCTCCCCCTCGCAGGTGTACTTGTCGGGGATCCGCTCCCTGTCCGCGAAGCCAGTGCTGGTCACTGTCATCGGATCTTGCGGCAGGCCAGGGGTGCCCTCCGGGGGTCGCTTCGGGTCCAGGTAGGGAAACTCCGGCGGCTCAATCTTGTCCTTCTTTTCCTTGGTCTCCTGCTGGCCCGTTGCCGGCTTGTTCCCCAGGTTCTCGGTCTGCTGGGCCGCGCCCAGCAAGAAGACAAGGCCGATGGCGAGAACCGCCGCCATGGCCATCATTCGCAGAAAGCGTTTCATCTTGGTCATTCGATCACCCTCCGGCAGTAGGCCATCCAGGTTTTCGGTCTGGCGGGACGGCGAAGCGTGTCGCCGCTCCCGGCCAGGGCAATGTAACCAACCGCAACAATAATGCCAAAAGGCCGTTGGTTTGTGGGAAAAATCGGAACCTGGAGAACAGCAGGGCGCGATCTTTTGTTCCTCATTTTCCGTCCTGCGGGCTAGGCTCTGGCTGAGAATCCTCTGACCGAGTGAGCGCCATGAACCCGAAAACACCTCTCAGCCGGGCGGGCCTTCTGCACCTGCTCGTCGTCTACCTGGTCTGGGGCAGCACCTACCTGGGCATCCGGGTGGCGGTGCGCGAGGGGTCCGGCTTTCCGCCCTTCACCATGGCGGCGACCCGAGTGTTCATCGCCGCGGGGCTGCTGCTGGGCTGGGCGGCGCTGAGGCGCCGGCGTCTGCGGCTTTCCTGGGACGAGATGGTGGTCCTGGCCGGGACCGGCGTCCTGTTCTGGACCGCGGCGAACGGCCTGGTGACCTGGAGCGAGCAGCGGACCGAGTCGGGCCTGGCGGCGCTGCTGGTCGCCACGATGCCGCTCTGGGCTGCGGCGCTCGAGTGTATCCTGGAACGCCGGCCACCCACCCTGATCCTGGTTGTCTCGCTGCTGGTCGGGTTCGCCGGCGTCGGCGTGCTCACGTTCCCGGTCCTGCAGCAGGGCTCGACCGCCGACCTCTGGTCGCTGATCGCCTGTGCGGCCGCTCCGATCACCTGGGTCGTCGGGGCGCAGTGGATGCAACGGAGGCGCCCTGGCGTGGACGTGCTGGTGGCCTCTGGTTACCACCATCTGTTCGGCGGGGTCGGTTTTGTCGTCCTTGCCCTGCTCGCGGGCGAGCCGCGTCCCGCTCCCACGGACGAGGCCCTGCTGGCGTGGGCCTACCTGACCCTGTTCGGTTCGGTGCTGGCGTTCACCTCGTTCCAGCAGGTGCTGCGCCTGTTGCCGGTCAACGTGGGGATGACCTACGCCTACGTCAATCCGGTGATCGCCGTGGCACTGGGCTGGCTGATCCTGCACGAGACGGTGACCTGGTGGACCGTCGCCGGGACGCTCCTGGTGGTCGCCGGCGTGCTGGGTGTGTTCCGGGAACGGCCGGCAGGGAAGGCCCGAACCTGACCGCGGGCAGGCGGGAGCGCTTCAGCCTTTCGGCCCGGGGGGAACTTGTGTATCTTCCCCCGGTACACCCCGGGCCGCCCCCGAGCCCGTTTCGCGAGTCCAATACTGGATGAACCCATGAATATCCTGCTCGTCTCACCCCGTACTCCGGACACCTTCTGGAGCTTCAAGCACGCCCTGCGCTTCATCTCCAAGCGGGCCGCCCTGCCGCCGCTGGGCCTGCTGACCGTGGCGGGTATGCTGCCGCGGGAGTGGAACTTCAAGCTGGTGGACCTGAACGTGGCGCAGCTGCGTGACGGGGATCTCAAGTGGGCCGACCACGTGCTGGTCAGCGCCATGCTCGTGCACAAGGCATCGGTGCTGGAGATCGCCCGGCGCAGCCGGCGGGCCGGCACCCCGGTCATCGCCGGTGGGCCGCTCTTCGGTTCCGGCAGCGACGAGTTCCCCGACATCGAGCACCTGGTGATCGGCGAGGCGGAGGACCTGGTGGATGAGCTGGTCGCGGACATGCGGGCCGGCGCCGTCAAGCCGCTGTACCGGGCGGAGGAGTTTCCCGACATCACCCGGACGCCGGTGCCCCGCTGGGACCTTCTCAAACCCCGGCACTACGCGGCCCTGAGCGTCCAGTTCACCAGGGGCTGCCCCTTCGACTGCGAGTTCTGCGACATCGTGGCGCTGAACGGCCGCGTCCCCCGCCTCAAAACCCCCGGGCAGCTGCTGGCCGAGCTGGACGCGCTGCGCTCGCGCGGCTGGGACGGCTCGACCTTCCTGGTGGACGACAACTTCATCGGCAACCGCAAGCGGGTGAAGGAGCTGCTGCGAGCGATCATCGCCTGGCGGCAGGAGACCGGCGCCAGGATGACCTTCTTCACCGAGGCGTCGATCAACATGGCCGAGGACGCCGAGCTGCTCGACCTGATGGTCGCGGCGGGGTTCAAGAAGGTCTTCCTGGGCATCGAGACCCCCAGCGCCGAGAGCCTCCAGGAATGTCGCAAGTACCAGAACACGCGATGCGACCTGGTCGCTGCGGTCCAGACCATCCAGAACGCGGGGATGGAGGTGATGGGTGGGTTCATCGTCGGCTTCGACGCCGACACGCCCGACATCTGCGAGCGGCAGTTCGAGTTCATCCAGAAGGCGGGCGTGGTGACCGCGATGGTTGGACTCCTGCAGGCGGTGCCGCGGACCCGGCTGTACCAGCGGCTACGCCGGGAAGGCCGGCTGCTCGGCGACAGCGGCGGCGACAATACCCGGGCCGTCTTCAACTTCGAGCCCAAGCTCGATCGCGAATCCCTGATCCAGAACTACCGCAAGCTGATGCGCAAGCTGTACGAACCCGGAGCCTACTACCAGCGCATCCGGGCCTTCCTCGACCAACACCGGCCGACCGGGCCTCCCGTCCGCTTGCGCTGGCGGGAGTTCGGCGCGTTCCTCAAGTCGTTATGGCTGATGGGGATCGTCCACAAGGGCCGGCGCGCCTACTGGCGCTTCCTCGCCACCACCCTCCATCGCCACCCTGCCCAGTTCGGTCTGGCGATGACGCTGGCCATCTACGGGCATCACTTCCGGGAAGTGGCGAAGACGCTTTAGCCGGGCAAGATGACTACCGGCCGCTCCCCGGAAAGCGCCGGGTGGCGGAGGCGCATCAGCTCGAACTGGAGATCTGCGGACCAGAGGCGCCGCGCGGGTTCGGCGCCGGCCACCGGCTCTGCCTCCTCGAAAAGCCGGTCGAACCCCGGCAGGAAGCCCCCACCCTGGTCTCCCAACAATCGCACCAGCGCCACGATGGTGTCTGCGTGCAGGTCGAACCCGTCCTGGTTGACCAGCACCGTGACCAGCCGGTCGGTATCCGAGGGGAGATCGGCGTCGAGACGGTCGCCGATCGCCAGGCATTTATCCGGCTGGACGTCCCGCTCGGCGAGGATCTCGCCGTACGGCTTGCCGGCCGGCGCCCACAGGCCGCCGAGAACCTCGGCGAAGTGCCCCAGGAGCCCCGCCTGCTGCAGCAGCAGGCGGGCGCCGGCGGCCGAATCACCGGTGGTGACACAGAGGGTGAAGTCGCGGCCGAGTTCGGTCAGGGCTTTCCGGCAGCCGGGCATGGTCAGCAGCTTGCCGGACCTGCGGTCCCTGGCCAGAAGCGTCCCGGCCATGTCCCAGAAGATGATCCCGTGCGCCATGATGCTGGTCCCCGGGAAGCCGGGACCTACTCCTCCTCGAGCCCTTGCAGTAGCTGTTCCACGAGGTAATCACCGGGTTCGATCTGGTAGACCTTCTGTACCTGCTTCAGCGCGACCGCTTCCCGGCAGGCCCGGTCCTCGTTCGGGGCGTAGCCCCGGGTGTCGCGGATCTCCTCGTTGGGCAGGTGGACCTCGGCGACCGCCAGGCCGCTCCGCGAATCCACCAGGCGCAGGTTGGCCTGGGCCCGGCAGACCAGGAAGTTGCCGAAGTTCGCCTTCTCCGCCCCGGCGGCCTCGATCGACCCCTCGAGGACGAAGTCGGCCTCGCGCCCGACCGCCCCGGTCTCGACCACCTCGTACTGGCGGGCGCGCAGGGCGCCGACGATGGCGCTCTCGATGGTGGTGTGCGCAAGCTCCTGCCCCTCGCAGACAACCTCGATGGCGACCAGGATCGTCGCCTTGCGCGAGCCGAAGCTGAAGCGCAGCCGGGGGAAGTTCAGGTCGGTGACGTCCTCGACCATCACCGCCACGGTCGCCTCGACCTGGTTGCGGGCGTTCACGGTGCCGACCCGGTGCACCGCGGCTGCAGCCCGGCCCTGGCTGTCGGTGTTCACCGGCGAGTCGATGTCGCCTTCTCCTTCCAGGAAGGTGAAGGTGATGGGCAGGCCGGCCACCGGCACCGCGCGGCCGTCCCGCTCGAGGGTCGCCCTGGCCACCAGCGGCAGGGCCAGGCCCCCGCCGACTCGCACCGACTGTCCGTCGTTCTCCGCCTCGAGTCGCAGGCCGTGCGCCAGGCCGCGTAGCTCGGTGTCGGCATCCTGCACCATCTGCCTCAGGTCGGTCGCCAGGCCGGGCGGCAGGCCGGTGATCTCCAGGACCTGCAGGGACGACTTCCTCACCTCGACATACTGGAACAGGGCGTCGAGGAACTTGCCGCCGCGGGCGGACTGGCGGCCCTGCTCGAGGGCGCGACCGGCCAGCTTCTCGGCCTGGCCCACGAGGTCGGCCAGGTACCGCTCGTGCTCGACCTTGGAGAACGGCACCAGCGCCCAGGCCTTGTAATAATAGGTGATCCCCTGCGCCGCGGATTTCTGCCAGCGCTGCAAGTGGGTGTGCGCGGCCCGTACCTGCACCACGTTGTTGGCGATCGCCTGGACCTCGGCCTGGTAACGGATATCCAGGTTCGACTCCTCGGTGCCGGTCTGCTCCTCCAGGACCTTCCGGATCGTCTCGCTCCGCAGGCGCGTGCCGAGAAAGGCGATGATCTGCTCCTTAGCGGCCAGCAACGCCTTCTCGCGTGCCTCCTCCTCCGTGGGCGCGGTCGCGATGCCGACGAAGCTGTCGCGCGAGGGGACCTTCAAGACGGCGGGGGGCTCCCCGCCCTCGAGCAGCACCTCCTCGCCAAGCCGAGGCGCGGTGGTGCCGCAGCCGGCCAGATGAAGGACCAGCCCCAGGCAGTAGAGGGTGAGGATCGGGAACAGACGCCGAGAGCCGGAATTTTTCATGGGGTAATATCTCCCTTGGTAACAGGTCGGTTTTGGCCCGGATTCATCCTACCTGCCTGACATTTCGGCGGTCAAGGCAATCCAGGGGTGGACCCCGGATTATTCATGAATGGCCTACTGCGGCTGGTCAAATGCCCGCCAGAACACGTGTTCTGCTTCGCTTCGCGAAGCAGCGCTTCGCGATGACTCGGATCGGCTCGGTCAACGTACCGCAGTGGGTACGCCTCCCTCGCCGATCCTTGCGAGGTCGTGTTCTGGCGGGCATTATCCTCATCCTCGCTACGGCCATTCATGAATAATCCGGTGTAAACACTGTAACGCCCCTTTGATTTTTCATCCTGCCGAATGTAACGGAAGGGTGTCTCGCCGATTTCCCCTGAATCGCACCGGCAGGCCGGCCCGACCGGAAGACCCTGTCGGACCATGACTTGGAAGAGCAGGGAAACGTGGTCTCTCGCTTGCAGTGGTAGAGCTGGCTACGGAGAGCCGACCCGCCCCTGGCGGGAGATTGCTTGCAAACCCCGAATGGAGGACCTGAAATGAATTTTCAAACCCTCCCCCTGGCGATTGCCCTCCCGACCTTCCTCGCCGGATGCCTCGTTGCCGGCTGTGGACAGGTGCAGGACCCGGTAGGCGGCCGCGGGAATCCTCCGGAAGTCAGTGTCCCGGGATCGGACGACCCGCTTGAAAATCAAGACCTCGCGGTCACCTCCCACGGTGACGACTCCTTCACCATTTCGGCCCCGGGGGGCAAGGACATCCTCTTCTATCTCCCTGACCCGGAAGAGGAGACGATCGGCATCGAGTATGGCTCCTTCGCCGTTGAATTCGAGGTCAGAAGGGACTACGATGGAAACCTGGAATGGACGGAAATGCGGGAATATACCGACTCTGACGAGCTCCGGATTCACATTCAGCCCCTGGGCCAGGGACTCAACCGGCAAACAGTATTCCTGAACGACCACGAAATGACGATCGTTCATCTGGGCCGCCAGTGGGCGAGGGTAAACGGAGGTTCAACGGTTTCGCCCGAGGAAGCGTTCGACCAGCTGGCCGCCTTCTATCTTGCTCATCAACGTGAACTGTTCGACCACGAGGATGCGAACGCTCTGGGCAGTTTCCTCGGCAAGCACCAGGAGACAATCTTCCAGATGTGCAACGAGGGTCGCATCTGCGAGGCGTGCCAGTTCCTCTGTAACCTGGCCGTCGCCTGTGTGGCGATCAAATGCTGGTTCGGGGCACTTGCCAATGGCGTTTGTGCTGCCTGTACGAGTGCGGTCGCGGCTTGTTCGTTCATGCAAGCCCTTGGTTTCGATGTCTTTTGAGCGGGACGGTGTATCATGCTTGGCGTTTCGGTTCCCCAGGAATTGACCATCTTGCTTTCTCTGGTAACCCTGTTCGGCATTTTCCTCTTCGCTTTCGGGTGGTGGAAATCCGCCCAGCTGAGAAAAGCGGAAGACAGGAATGGCGTGCTGGGCGCTCACCTGTGGAAGGCCACCGACCGCGAGGGGCGTCTGGCGAGGAACGGGTTGATCATCTTCGTGCTGGGCGGTATCGCGCTCATTCTGCTCTAGGCCGGCACCTGGGGCAGCCTGAAGGCTCTTTTTCGGTGACCCGCCGGAAAACTCCCGCCGTTACAATTTCGTGATATTCGTCCCCTACAATTGGTAAAAATTGAAGACATCCATGAGGGAGGGAACCATGAGGCGCTCGCTCCATTTCGCCGCCGTGTTTTTTCTGGTTATCCTGGCCGTCTCGCCGGCTGCGGCGATTCAGCGTTTCGACTTCGCGCCGGGCCGGGAGGCCTGCGCACTCGAGGCGCCCTATTCCGATCTGCAGAGAACCACCCTCGAGTTCTCGCTCAACAGCTTCCGGCTGGACGAGGTCCAGATCGAGGGCCGGCAGTACTCCGTCGTGGAGCTGGACCGCCGGCCCGTGTGGAAGCAGCGGGGTTATCCCGCCCTGCCGACCGTCCGGCAGTCGATCCTGATTCCCGAGGCGGCGGAGATGGCCGTGCGGGTAATCGACCTCGAGTACCAGGATATCCCGGGCATCGACGTCGCGCCGTCGAAGGGCCCATTGCTGCGCAGCATTGACCCGGCCCAGGTCCCGTACGAGTTCGCGGATTTCTACGGCCAGGACGCCTGGTTCCCCCGCCAGGTGGCCAACCTGGGCCGGCCTTACATCCTGCGCGATGTGCGCGGGATCGTGGTCGAGATCAACCCCTTCCAGTTCAATCCCACCAGTCATACCCTGCGGGTCTACACCAGGGTGACGGTGGAGGTCACGGCGATCGGGCCGGGCAAGGTCAACGTCCTCGACCGGAAGCCGGCCAGCCCGGTGGCGCCGTTCGAGCAGATCTACGCTCGCCACTTCCTGAACTACGACGCGGGGCGCGACCGGTACGCGCCGATCGCGGAATTCGGCCCGATGCTGGTCATCACCCACGACGCCTTCCACACCCAGGTGCAGCCGCTGGTCGACTGGAAGAACCAGATGGGTATTCCGACCACCCTGGTCGACGTGTCCACCATCGGGTCGACCGCGGCTGAGCTGAAGGCTCACATCCAGGGATTGTACGACACCGAGGGGCTGACCTTCATCCTGCTGATCGGGGACGAGAATGAGATACCCTACCTGACCAACGCGGGCAGCGCCGCCGATCCGATGTACGGCCTGCTGGCCGGCGACGACAGCTACCCCGAGGCGTTCGTCGGCCGCATCTCCGCGGAGAACCCCGACCAGGTGATCACCCAGGTCGAGCGTTCGATAGAGTACGAGCGCGATCCCCAGCCGGGCGGTGACTGGTACCACAAGGCCTGCGGCATCGCCTCCGACGACAGCCAGGGCGGGCCGATGGACTGGGAGCGCATGGAGATCATGCGCGACCTGATGCTCACCTTCACCTACACCGAGATGGACCAGATCTATGATCCCGGCGCCACCCCGGCGCAGGTCACCGCCGCGGTGAACGAGGGGCGCAGCGTCATCCAGTACCTCGGGCACGGCGGGCCGCAGGGCTGGGGAACGACCGGCTTCGTCAATTCCGATGTCAACGCCCTGGGCAACGACAACATGCTGCCCTGGATCATCAGTGTGGCGTGCAACACCGGCCAGTTCACCGGTTTCACCTGCTTCGCCGAGGCCTGGCTGCGCGCCACCAACGGAACCGAGCCGACGGGCAGCATCGGCATGTACGCCTCGACGGTCGGCATGCAGTGGGACCCGCCGGTCACCGCCCAGTTCGAGATCATCGACCTGCTGATCAACGAGAAGAGATCGACCTTCGGCGGGCTCTGCTTCAACGGCTCCTGCCAGATGATCGACGAGTGGGGCGCCGCCGGGGAAACCGAGTTCAAGAACTGGACGATCTTCGGCGATCCCAGCTTGCGGGTGCGCACCGACCTGCCCACCGCGCTGAGCGTGAGCCACGCCGGGGTCGTCGTTCCGGAGCTGCCCACCTTCACCGTCCAGACCGAGCCGGGAGTCCTGGTGGGTCTAAGTGACGGCGGGGTTTACCACGGCTCCGCGCTGGCCGACGGGGCGGGCTTGGCCGAGGTCACCATCGTGGGCACCCTGCCTCTGGACGAGGTAACCCTGACCGTCACCGGCTTTAACAAGACACCTTGGATCGAGACGGTGCCGGTAGCGCCCGACCAGGCGGCCACCTGCGACGTCGCCCCAGCCGCCTTCAGCCCGACCCTGCAGCCTGGCCACCAGACCACCGACTGGCTACACATCAGTAACAACGGCGAGCCGGGATCGACCCTCTATTACCAGCTCGTGGTGCAGGAGCCGGGCTCCCCGCTACCGGGAGGGCCGGACCGGGATCTTACCGGCTCGACCGTCACCGCCGCTCCCGACGAGTACGATCCCGGCGCCACCATGGACATCGTCATCACCGCCCACAACAATAGCCCGGACGAGGAGTGGATCTGGCACGTCGAGCTGGACTTCCCGATCGGAGTGGTGGTCGAGGCGGCGACGGACATGCATGGCCCTGCGGGCTCGCTTCCCTTCACCGGCTCAACCGGCAACGGGGCGACCGTCGTCTGGGAGGATTCCCCCTCCGGCAACATAATCCCCAACGGGGAAACCGGGACCGCCACGGTGACCCTGACGTTCGCCGGCGTCTCCGGCGACGTGGCCGTGCCCTTCAGCCTGGTCGGCGACGAGTGGGGCAGCCCGCCGCACACGGTCGACGGCACCCTCGTGCTGCACGAGGCCGGCCCGCGCGTGACCGTGCTCTCGCCAAACGGCGGCGAGTCCTGGCCCATCGGCGAGGAGCAGCAGATCACCTTCAGCGCCGTCAACGGCCCCGAGTTCGTGGACATTGAGCTCGATCGCGGCGGCCCCGGCGGCTGGGAGCTACTGGCCGAGGACGTCCCCGTGACCGCCGGCAGCCTCGCCTGGACGGTGCTCGGCCCGCCCAGCACGACCTGCACGATCAGGATCACCGACGCGGCCGATCCCGCGGTGACCGACATCAGCGACGCCGAGTTCACCATCTTCCAGTCCCTGAACTGGGTGCAGCTGGGGGCCGCTTCGGGCAGTGTGCCGGCGGGCGAGACCGACGACGTCTCGGTGACCTTCGATGCGACCTACCTCCCCGAGGGCACCTACGAGGCGGAGATCGTGGTCCTGAACTCGGCGGGCGATCCGGTGGTGGTGCCGGTCACGCTGGAGGTGCAGCCGGTGTCGGCCGTCGCCGCCGCGCCGACTGCCCTGTCTCTCGGTCGGAACCACCCGAACCCGTTCAACCCCCGGACGACCATCCGCTTCGCCCTGCCGGCCGCCGGCCGGGCCCGCCTGTCGGTCTACGATGTTACCGGCCGGCGCGTGCGGACCCTGGTCGATTCCGAGCTGTCGGCGGGAGATCACGAAGTGGTCTTCGATGGGGCCGACGCCCGGGGGCGTAGCCTCGCCTCCGGCGTGTACTTCTACGAGCTGGATGTCGTGGGTAAGGTTCTGACCGGGAAGATGATCTTGCTGCGGTGACCGGACGGTGACCCGGGGTCAGAACTGGCACCCGACCATCGTCGCCAAGCAGGACTTCGACAGCCAGTGCACTTCCGATGCCAGCTCGAGAGCGAAGGCGGGACCGCCGAACACATGTACCTTCCCCCCTGTACTCCCCCATTATCCCGGGCATTCCGGCGCCGACTATGTTAAAATTACCGTGCCTCGAGTTCCCCCGACCTGGCTCAACCGAGGAGCCGCCATGAAATCCCCTGAATCCACAAACCGCTCGCCGGCAAGAGGCCTCGCCGCCGGCCTGCTTATCTGCGCCTGGGCCTGTCTGCTGCTTCCGTCCGCCCCGGCGACCGCCAATCCCCTGCCCGAGGCGGTGTTGTTCTTTCATGTCCAGCCGGTCGATCCCCTGTTCTGCGCGACCAACACGATCACCACCTGCGACCAGATCGTGCAGTACACCGGCGATACCGGCCTGCTCGAGTTCGACCTCTTCGTGATGCAGCTGGTCGAACCCCTGGACACGGTCATCTTTTCCCTGCAGACAGTCCTGCAGTGGACGCCGGGCTGGACCCTGATGGACTGGGAGTTCTGTCACGACGGGATCGGCACGGTGGACGTGGCGGGCGACGAGGCCCTCGTGGACATAACCTGGTGGGGATGCCCGCAGCAGATCAACGAGGTCTTCCTCGCCGCCCGGTTCGTCGTGGACGTCACCGGCCACGGCCACTTCGGCCAGCTCGAGTTCCTCCCCAGCACCCTTGTACTGCGCTGTCCTCCCGAGGAGTTCATCCTCCAGCCTTTCACGGCCCCGGCCGAGGCGGGCGTCGAGTGCGCCTACTGCTTCCAGCCGTGCGATTTCAGCTCTCCGTGTAACCCCCAGCCCGATCCCACGGTCATCGACCTGACCCTCGTCCAGGGGCAGACCGCCCAGCGCTGGATCGACGTGCCCATCTCCGGGGGAGACTACGTCTGGCCCTGTCCGGTCACGTTCGTCTGCACCGAGGACTGGATGACCGTCGAAGCCGCCGAGGTGGAGTTCAACCACTGGCTGCTCACCCTTACCGTCGACACGGCCGGCCTGCCGACCGGGCCGTACGAGGGCTGGGTGCGGATGGAGGATCAGTGCGTCGGTTGCACCAGGGTGAACCTCCAGGTGCTGACCTCGACCGGCGTGCCGGACGAGAACGGGCACTTCCCCACCGGCGAGCCGCCGGTCCAGAACACATGGGGGCAGATGAAGGCCCTGTACCGTTGACATGCTGCTGATATTACTTGCCGCAATATTACTCTCGACGGCTCCCGCCGCCGCCGATCCTCCCGCCACCGAGGATTCCAGCCGCGTCACCGTGCCCCGGTTCTTTCCCGTGCGCTTCGACTCGGAGGTCGTCAAGCTGACGGTCGCCGGGGATACCCTTTCCGTCGAGGGCACCTACCGCCTCCTGATCAGCCCCACCCGGCGACCGGTCCTGTCGCTCCTGTTTCCCTATCCCGCCGACAGCCTGCTCGGCGACGCCCACACCTCAGTCCTGGAATGCCGCGCCCCGGATGGGCCCTGGCAGGAGCTGGCCTTCCAGGAACTCGCCGAGCATGGGGCGGCCCGCTGGCCCATCCCCTTGGACCTGGGACCGGTCCTCGAGGTGCGTACGGTCTACCACCAGGTCCTGCACGGGCGGTACGCCCGGTACATCGTGACCACGACCGCCGCCTGGGGCCGCCCCCTGCGGCAGGCCCGGTTCGAGATCCGGCTGCCCGCGGGCGCCACCCCGACCCGGTTCAGCTTCCCCTTCTCGCCCGAAGAAGAGGACGGGGACGTGTTCTACCTCTTCGAGGCCGAGGAATTCCTGCCCGAGCGGGACATCATCGTGGAGTGGAAAGGCTGACCGGCGCCCTTCCGCGTGGAATCATTCCGGCGTAAAAAACCCACCCTCACCGCAATAACACGACCTTGCGTACCTTGCTGGTCGTCGGGCTCAGGAAACGAACGAAGTAGACCCCGCTGGCAACCGTCCGGCTCCGCTCGTCCCGGCCGTCCCAGGTCAGAACCGAGCGTCCTTCCTGAATGTGCCCGTGCCAGATGGTCCGTACCCGCCGGCCGGCCAGATCGTAGATCCCTAGCCTTACCGATCCACCCCCGACCGGAGCTTCGACCGGGAGGTTCAAGGTGGGGTTGAATGGATTGGGGAACGGTGCCCCGAGGGCGAAACGCCTGGGAACCGGTGTTTCCACGTCGGTCACGTGCTCCATGTAGGCGGCCCCTGCGGCGACGGCAGCCGCTTGAAGCGTCGCCTCGCTGCCGCCCGCCACCACCGCGAAGCCCACGCGCACGGGCTGGGAGGGGCTGATAGCCACCGGCCCGACCGCCATCAACATCGAATAGTCGTCGGGTGACGGCACCCCGTCGTCGAAGACGCCGGAGTTCAGGAAACCCCAGGCCGTCGCGTCTTCGAAGTCGTCCTGGGGCCACACGTAGGTCGGATTATGGATCAACCGGAAGGCCGCCGGCGCCTGGCCGGGCATCGCAACGATGCCGATCCGGGTGGAGTCCGAGGCGTCGGCGGCGAACATCTGTCCCAGCCGGGAGTCGGCCAAGTAGCCGCCCGTGTTCTGGAAGATGCTACCGATGTCCACATCGAGATACAGGCCGACGAAGACCCCCTCGCGCGGAATGGTCGTGGACAGTATGAAATCGAACATGACGTAATCCGCGTCCGGGTCCCCGCCAAGCGCGTAGGTGGTCTGCTCGACCTGAACCCCGAGGGGATTGGCCGCCAGGGCGTCGGTGAAGGCGCAGCGGCTGGTCTGGGGATCTCCGGGCGTCACTGCCAGCTCCTGGCCGGGGACCACCGCGAAGTCGTAGTCGTAGGAGGCGTCCGACAGCCGGTTTGGTCCGTCGGCGACCCAGAGCGATCCGTGGAAGAGATGAGACGGCCCGCCCGGCGGCCACTGCAGGCCTGCCCCGTACGCCTCGAACTGCCCCGCATCGAAGAACCCGATGGCACCCTCGTCGGTCACGGTGAGCCTGATCCTGCCCGTGTCGTGTGTGGCGTAGCGCATGCGGGGCACGCGCATGAACAGGTCGATGGGGGTCGTGTCGGCGGCCGCGTCGCTGGTCAGCAGAAGCAGCTTGCCCTGGTACACAGCCGGCAGCAGACCCGAGCTGTCGAGATCGATGAAGGCGTCGGCGGAACTGTCGGGATAAACAAACTCGTGGGGCACCGAAATCGAAGCCCAGGGTATGTCCGTGGTCCTCGTCCCTTCCTTCCTTGCCGTCAAGGCCACCCCGGCTTTCCCGGTGAATCTCGCCAGGGGGCCTTCCTTCCCGCCCGGCAGTGAGCCCGCCTCGATGACGCAGGCGGCTCCCCCGACGCTCTTGCCGAGCCGGTTCATCAAGCGATGATCACCAGAACGAGGCGCCGAATCCTTCGCCCTGCCCTCCTTGTGACCGGCGAGTCCGGACTTGCTCGCGGCCTTGCCGGGCCTGCCCACCTCGCCGTCCTCCAGCAGGGTGAAGTAGAGGTAACCCGACCCGCTGTTCCGGACCTTGAGAACCTCCTGGCCTGTCTCCTCCTCGAAGACGTCCGAGACGATCGAGATCGGAGAAGGTACCAGGTCGGCCGTCACCCCCGCGCCCGTCAGGGTCACGGTTCCCAGGGTCTCCGGGGGATCGTTCCACCAGACGACCAGCGAGTCGGTCCAGGTGCCCACCTGGTCAGGAGTGAACAGCACCGTGATCACTCCCTGGCCTTCAGCGGGAACGGTGAGAACGCTGGAGTCGGCCAGGGCGAAGGGGGCCCCGGGGGAGTTGACCTCCACGACCGCAGGGGCTTCGCCCTGGTTGAAGACGGTCAGCCACCAGCCTGCCTGATCACCGACGAAGGTTGGACCGAAGGCGTGGCTCAGGGTTGACAGAGTGGGGTAGGCCGCCGCGCCCCTGCCGGTCAGGGCCAACTCCAGGGTGTCCAGCAGACTCCAGCTGGGAGTGACTCTCAGGGTGTCTGCATACGCCGTCGCCGCTTCCGGCTGGAAACGCAACTGGACCACCACGCTGTCCTGGCCGGCGATTGTCGTCGGGAAACTCGGGCTTATGACCTGGAAGTCGGAATCCTCCGGCAGGCCGCCGTCGATCGTGACCACCCCTTCGCCCGGGTTGCGCAGGACGACCGTGGTGTCGGCCGGGATCCCGGTCACCACCGGGCCGAAGTCCAGCACTTCCAGGTCCCAGCCGAAGCCGGGGAACATCCCAGTTCCCCGAAGGGCCAGCAGGGGTGAGGACCCCTCGGCATCGGTGGTGGTCGCGGTCAGGTGTCCGGTGATCGTTCCGCCCAGGGTGGGCGCGAAGCGCAGGTTCAACGCCATGCTATCGCCGGCGGCCACGGTCCAGGGCGCACCCGATGTCAATAGTTCGAAGCAACCGTCGGTCTGGGCCGCGGTCACCTCGAAACCGGCATCGCCGTGGTTGAGGAGCCAGGCGATTGCCGTAACGGTGTCCCCGAGCGACACGGCTCCGAAAGCGAGCAAGGTGTCGCCGAAGGCGGCGTTGCCCGCCTGGCCCCATCCCGTCAGATCGATCGTGTCCGGTCCGGCAGGATCGTTGTGCACCACGGTCAGGGTGCCTGCCGTCTGACCGGGGGTTCTGGGTGCGAAGTGCACGAGCACCTCGACGGTGTCGCCGGCCGCCACCTGGAAGCCTCCGGCGGCCGGGATGAGAAAGACGTCGGTGCTGGAAGCGATGCCGGACACAGAGACCGGGATTTCACCGGTGTTGGTCACACCGAAGGCCCAGCTCGCCGTGTCGCCGAGAGCGACACCGCCGAAATCATGGACCGTGTCGGGCAGGGCGACGGCGGGTCCGGTGGCGGTCACGCTCAGCTGGACGGGACGCTGGGGCTGGAACGAGTCGTTGCTGTTGATGATCACCTGATCGGTGAAGTAACCGCGGGCTGTCGGCTGGGCGGCGACCCCGATCCTGATCGTGTCCCCCGGAGCCGCGTTCGGAGCATCGAGGATTTCCGCGGCGAAGGGCGGGCTGGGCCCCGTCAAGGACGCGATCCGCAGGGTGTCCGACCCGCTGTTGTGGAGGGTGACGGTCGTCCGCAGGGTATCTCCCACGCTCACCGTGCCGAAGCTGATGGTATCGTCGCTGAGCTCGATCTCCGAGTGCCCCACCTTCAGGGCTACCGGCACGGTCAGCAGGCTGTCGCTGGGGTCGTTGCTCGAAACGTGGAACCGGGCGCGGTAGATGTTGTCGCCCAGTCCGGTGGCGTCGAAGGTCACTCCGACCGTTGCCGTGTCGCCGGTCTGGATGTTGAAGGTCGGGGGAGACAGGCTCAGCCAGGGGATCGGCTGGCCGCTGCCATCGTCCTCGGTGAGCCCGCCCGCGAGGACGGCCGTGCCCACGTTGCGCAGATCCAGTGGCACCGTGGTCGTGTCTCCGCGGCTCAGGAAGGCCCGGAGCGTGTCGGTGGCAACGGCGATCTCGGGGTGGACGACCGTCACCGTACCGGGGCTGTAGCTCGACGCCGTCCGGGTGCCGTCCGAGATCACGCCATAGACGTAGTAGCTCCCGGCCGGGACCTGCCTGACGTCCCAGGTCAACGAGTCCGCCGGATCCCAGCCGTCGATACCGCTTCCGCCAGCGATGCCGACACCGTCCTGCCCCATTGAATCCTGGTCACAGAAGAACGAGATCAGGAGGGTGTCCGCGGGGTTCGGATCGAAATCGCTCCACTTGATGGTGGCGCTCGTCGAGGTCTGCAGACCGCCTGCCGCGGGCTGGGTGACGGTGATCGACGGCGGGCCGTTCGTCGGGTTCCAGAGGGGAGTGAAAACCACCGGCCCGAAGTTGACCGCCATGGGATTTGCCTGCGCTGCACCCCAGTAGTTGCCCCTGGCCTGCACGGTCGAGCCGGTCAGGTTTTCCACGTAGAACCCGGAGTGCTGGTCCAGGCGGTTGCGGCCGGGGGAGTACAGCGTTCCCAGGTCGATCCAGGAGTTCTGATCCACGAGCACGCCCACCGTGCTGCCCTGGATGGAGTTGTCGCGCAGGGCGGGGCCGGATGCGTCGCAGTACACGGCGTAGTTCGGGTTGGCCGTGATGTTGTTGTCGAAAATGTCGGGTTGGGCTTGCTGAGACAGGTAGATGCCGGCCGTCGCATTGGCGGTGATCTCGTTGAACTGGATCAGGGGCTTGGTTTGCATCCAGCCCTCGCTGTTGAAGACGATGCCCCGATCATTGTTGTGCACCACGTTGTTTCGAATGAAGGTGTTGGCGCCGCCGAAGCCACAGACGATCCCATCCCCTTCGTTGTCTTGCACCTCGTTGTGGTGAATGTCCATGACAATGGGAGGGGTGCCAGGACATTCCGTGTTCCAGTCGATTCCGCTACCGTTGTCCGTGATGAGATTTTCGGCGATGTTGGTGCTCGATTGGCCGTGTGCAAAGACTGATAAACCCTGGCCTTCACAGTGATGTATTGTATTTTCCACAACGTTGCAGGACTTGCCGGGCTCGACCGATATGGTTACTCCCGCACTTGTCGCAAATGCGATCTCGCAGCTGGAAATCGAGGGGTTGCTTCCTAACCAGACAACGTTGTTCACGCCCTGGAATATCCGCACACAAGACAGGAGGGAGTTGCTACCTGGGTGGTCCATCAAGATTCCGCCCCATGCTCCAGCCCTGGGCCAGTCGGCGTAGATGCGAATCGGATTCGCAGTCGTCCCGATTGCCCTGAGGGTACCCTGGATGATGAGCATTCGGGTTCCACTTCGATCGACCGAATGCAGTGTTTCCCCGGGCCCGATGTTCAGGATGTCCGGGAAGGAGATCGTGACGCTGCCGTGCATGGTGTAACCGCCGGCACCGTCACTACGCACGCCTCCGTTGCTGGCAACCTCCAGGGCAGCCAGGTTGGAAAAGGTGGTCAGGTTTCCGGGGCTGACGTATTCGGGGCGTCCCACGACCAGATAGGTGGGCTCGCTCTCGAGACCGGCGTCGTCGACGGCGGTCACGCGGTAGTAATAGATGTCCCCGTTGAGCACGGTGATGTCGCTGTAACCAGTACCGGGAACGTTGGGAGCGACCGCCTCGCCAAGCAAATCCTCGTCAGTGCTGCGATACAGCACATAGTAGTCAATGTCGTCCTCGGGGGGTGAAGACCACGTCAGGTCGACCGCGTCGCAGCGGGAAGAAGCGGCCAGGCTGGTCGGCGCCGACGGCGGGGTGACGTCGATTTCAATGGGACCGAGGTGGGCAACGTCCTGCCAGTGCGTCCAGTTGTTCTTCCGGTCCACGGCCCCCACGTGCGCGTACCACAGGCCGGTGGTGAGGCTGGGGCTGGTGAAGGTCGTCCCGGGATCCAGGTCCATCGCGTTGTCGTTCGTGGGGACGGTATTATAGACTTGATCCCAGACGACCGCGTGATTGGCCAGACCCGAGTGGGCGTCGGTCGCGGCGGTGAACTCGATCGTCACGAAGGGGTTGGCCGATGGCCCCCAGCCGGAGTGGCTCGGCGACACCAGATCGGCGACACCTTCCGGCCTCGTAATGTCCAGGCCGATGGTCACGTAACCGGCCGCCCCCCAGTTTCCGGCGAAGTCCCTCGCTCGCACGCCGAATGTGTGATATCCGCTCTCCAGACCCGAGTAGGAGAATGATGGCGGGCAGGTGTCCAGCGCATCCGTGTCGGGCGGCTGTCCGCTCTGGCCAGGGGTTAGACTGACCGCGTAACCCTCGATACCCGATGGGCAGCTGGGCACCTGCCATCCGAAGGTGACGTCGCTTGTCCGGTACCATACCGATCCCACGGGCGGGTCGGTGTGGGTCGGAACTGGAATGGGCGGCACCCCAGTCCAGATGTAAAGCGGGAAGTGTGAGGTGGGGCCGAAGTTACCGGCAATGTCTACGGCAGCCACATGGAAGTATTGAATGCCTGCGTACAGGTCGCTCTGGTCAAGAACCGCCTGTGTGTAAGAATTCGCCGTAAATGACGTCACCTCGGTATCAGGATCCAGGTCCAGTTCCCATTTATAGCCGTTGATTCCACTGTGGTCATCGGTGGCGCTCCAGGTGAATGTGACGTCGGTGTCGTTTGACCAGACGCTCGCCTCGTGGGTACTGCTCTGCAGGCTTGGCGCCGAAGGAGGCGTCCTGTCCACTCTGAGCCGGTAATGGGTCGTCTGTCCGACGTTGCCGACCCCGTCGACGGCCGCCACGTGAACGTAATACTCGTTGGATCCGCTCGTCGTGAAGTCGTATGTCGAATCAATGGTGAGGTAATCCGGAGGATCGGGGGTGTCGGGTGAGGTGTTTTCTCCCACATAGTAGGCCAGGACCCCGCTGGGGTCATCAGGTTCGTCCCACCGTATCTGGATGTCCTGCACGTTCCACCACTCATCCTCGTTGTCGTTGGGCGTGGCGTGAACAACCGGCCCCGGCGGGCCGGTAGTGTCACGGATGATCTCGTAAGAATCCAGGATGGAGTTCTGCGCGCCGGCGGAGCTGTTCCAGGCCCGGATCCAGACCTTGTTCTCTCCCTCCTCGAGATCGGCGCTGAAGCTCACGCTCTCGCGCACCTCGTCCCAGGCCCCGTCGTCGGGGCTGTCAACGGTAATCCAGGCATTCCCGTCGACCTCATCGTTCACCTGGAAGTCGACCCGGTTTATGTCAGAGTAGGGCGACCAGGCGAATCCGCGCACGGTGAGGCTCGACATGATGGTCGGCTGGGTTCGCTCCGGCGAGGTGATCCAGGAGTAGGGCGCAGCCTCCTCGAAGTCGTACTTTCCATCCTGGTCTCCGTCCCCCCAGCCAATGTGCCCCTTGGTGTAGGGACAGATGACCGGCAAATCGATGAGGTCCGTGTACCAGCGCATGATCGCGGTCGGGTACTCATCGCTGCAGTCTTCACAGTTCCCATTGAAGTAGCTCCATTCATTCCAATCGTGCGAGACCGGGGTATCACAATCGTCGTCATCGCAGGCCTCGGAATATTCGTCATCCGCACCGAACAGGTGCAATATCTCGTGGGCCGCCACACAGTTCTGGGAGGGGAGTCCATCGAAACCATGCGAATATAGAACCGCCCTGCTGTGACTTTTCCGGGCCGCCGACGTGCCTTGCTTGTGGACATGAAAGAGGGCGATTGCCCAATCATACTCCGGATATTCCTCAAGGCAGGCATCGAGCATCTCGTCGATGTTCGTACCGCTGTCGTCGGTGTCACTGAATCCAATCTCGCTGACGGTCTGGTAGGTCCACGTCGAGTTGCCCTCGTCCTGGGGGATCCAGAAATCGACTTCGACGTTGACCCAGTAGGTCGTGAAGGTCGGAGAACCGTGGTTGCTGAACTGCAGGTTAACCCCATCCGGCGCCTTGGATACGATCCAATCGCAGGCACTTTTCACTACCTGCTTGATGTTTTCTCTGTCCACTTCCAGCGGGTTCAGCGAGTCGTCCTCCCAACTGTCGTACCAATCCTCCGCGAAAACGTGCAGAACGAAGACCTTTCCGGCCGCGAAGGGAGAGTGGTCGTTGATTTCCCGGTCCCCGATCACGTCCCAGTACTTCCTGGGCCCCGACCAGGGCTGTCCCTCCGTCTCTTCCTGCCTTTCAACATCCGCCCAGCTCGTGCGCGGGGGGTGGCCGGACAGATCGAATTGAACATCTCTGACGACCAGGGTGCCTTCTTGAATGGGAAGGTGATCCCCGGCAATGGCCTTGTTGATTGACGGCGACGGGATAACGAATATGGCAGCCAAGGTTAGGATCACGAGGGAAGCGGTGCCTCCCCCTGACGGTGAAAGAACAGCGCGTCCAAACATCTTCTCCTCCTGTTCTGCCGCCAATATTTGGAACTGATGACGGCCATTGAACCGGCTGGTAGGTGGAGCGCCAGGCATGGTCAGCCCGCGCTCGCGGGAGGAGCATCATTCTCTGTTCCTGTTTGGTGAGAGGCGTGGATCTTACGGGATGCGCTGTGAGGAGCCTCGGTGGGAGCGGCGGGATTGGCCCGTTACCGCTCCACCAGGCGGCAATAGACCACTTCCATCTGCCCAGCTTCCTCCTCGCCGAAATCCGCCCGGGCGCCCGGACTGAGGCTGGCCCAGCGAGCCAGCACGTAGCCCTTGATCAGCAGCACCCGCCCGTCGCCAAGAAAGCGCAGGCCGTCGTAGGCGGGGTCGCCGTCGCAGGCCACGGAGACCTGCTGGAGGTAATTGCCCGCCGGGTCGAAGGTGTCGTAGGTGAGCAGGACACCCCCCGGCTGGTCCCGACCGCTGTGGTTGTGCTGCACCCAGAGTGTCCCGTCCTCGCTGACGAACAGCTCGCTGATCACCGGCTCGTGCTTGGCGAAGGTGCACTTCACCTCGACCGGTAGCTCGGAGTACCAGGCGTTCACCATGGCCTGCATCCGGCGGCGGTCGCGAGCGTCACGAGGCTGGCTCTCGAACTTGCGCTTGACGACCCGCTCGAGCGTGCCGTCCGGCAAGTAGATCTCGACTGCGTAGTCGTCCCGCGAGGTCACGATGTAGAGGCGGCCGTCCGGACCCACGGCGCTTCCGAACCAGAACGCGGGCAGCAACTCGTTCTCGATGAAGGTCGGGGGATCGAAGCTGAGCAACGCCTCGGTCTCGCAGTAGCGGACCAGCTCCTTGCCGGTGTCGGAATAGCTCGCCACGTAATGAATCCGCTTCTGGCCCGTTTCGGCCATGGTGCCACGCATGCCCGCCAGCATCAGGACTCCGGCGCGGTAGCGGCAGCGGACCGAGACGGTGAATCCGGTCTGGACGTCTTGCCCGCCGAGGAAGGTCAAGGAGCTGGCGGGTTCTCCGGTCAGGGTGAGCTTCACAACCTTGGCGGGGAACAGCTCGACGAGGCCCAGCGATCCGTCAGCCATCAAGGTCATGGCGATCGGCGCGCGCACCTCCCCGGGCCCATCCCCCTGTCGACTCAGGGTGCGCAGATGCTCGCCGTCGGCTGAAAAGACCTCCACCTGACAGAGCTGATTGTCGAGCAGGTACACGTTGCCGTCCGCGTCGGCCAGGCTGTCGATCACCATGCCGAAGATTATCTCGCCGTCTTCACCGCCAACTCGCCAGATCTCCTCGAGGGAAATGGTGCGGGGCGGCAGCCGGGGCTCGTCATTCAGGACGGTGACGGGCTCTGCCAGGGCCAAGGTGCCGAAAAGGGTGGCGCCGGACAGGACGGACGCCGTCAGGCAGGTCCACCTGCGCAGCCTGGGATTTGGGCCGGTCATGGGACTCTCCTCCGGGCTGGCATATCCGCGGGAATCCCCGCGTTGCGTTGACGAAAAACAGGTCGCTGCCAGGTGTGGGTACGGAATGGCGGCGCGGTGGTTACAGCAGGACGACGACCGGCTTTCAGCGGACCAGCACCATCCTCCGTGTCTCGGTGCAGGGACCGGCGTCGAGGCGGTAGAAGTAGACCCCGGACGCAACCGGCCTCCCCTTGCCGTCGCGACCGTGCCAGGAAACGGAGCACCTGCCCGCCGGCATGAACCCGTCTAGCAACGTCGTCACGAGGCGGCCGGTAACATCGTACACACCGATCCGGACGTGACCAGCCGCGGGCAGCCGGAAGGTGATGACGGTGGCCGGGTTGAAGGGGTTGGGGACATTCTGGTGCAGCAAGACGCCGCCCGGCGTCGTCGGCACGGTCTCGCTCGCAACGGGGGTCAGCCAGCCGGCCGTCACCGTGCGAATGATGGCGCCGCCCGGGCCGACCGCGACGGCGGTACCGGCATCGAGGAAGCAGATGTCCAGCAGGATAGCCTCCACGGGGTTGAGCTGGGCCGTCCAGGTGGCACCGCCGTCCGTCGTTCCGGCGATATCGGTGCCGACGACCGTTCCCGCCAGCGGGTCGGTGAAATGGACGCCGTACAGGTAAGCATCCAGCGGCGCCGGGTCGGTGAGCCAGGTCTCGCCGCTGTCGCTGGTATGAAGGAAGGCATTACCGTCGACGCCGCCCACCACGTAGCCGTGATCCGGATCGGCGAAGAAGACATCGGTGAGATCCAGGTAACTTGCGTGCTGCACCGTCCAGTTCGACCCGCCGTCGACGGTGTGCA
Organism: uncultured Fibrobacteraceae bacterium; assembly: GCA_964484595.1. Taxonomy (GTDB): domain Bacteria; phylum Krumholzibacteriota; class Krumholzibacteriia; order LZORAL124-64-63; family LZORAL124-64-63; genus CAZAHC01. The sequence goes on from CAZAHC010000010.1 coordinate 23,159, forward strand.
GGATCTCCCCGAAGAAACTGACGGCGTAGCCGGTCACGGTGTCCGTGAAGAAGGCCGCCTGCAGGATGTCACTGGCCGAGAGGCCGCTCTCCTGGCTCACCCAGTTCTGGCCACCGTCGGTGGTGCGCAGGATGGTCGCCGCCCAGCCGACCGCGGTCCCGGTCTCGGCATCGGTGAAGAAGACGTCGCATAGCCGGGCCGAGGTTCCGCTCGCTTGCGGGCTCCAGCTGAGGCCGCCGTTCTCGGTCCGCAGGATCGTCCCGTTGCCGCCGACGGCGGTACCCACATCCCTGCCCACCAGGCTGACCCCCGAGAGCGTCTCCGTGCTCCCACTCTCCTGGCTGGCCCAGGTGATTCCGGCATCCTCCGTCGTCAGGACGGTGCCGGAATATCCCACCGCGACGCCGCGTTGCCCGTCCCAGAAGGCGACGCTCTCCAGGCCCTCCACCGTGCCGGTCCGGCGGTTTTCCCAGCTCCCCCCGTAATTTTCGGTGTGGTAGATGGCGCCGTAGTTCCCCACCAGGATCATTTCCAAGGGATGAAGGATGTTGGCCCCGTAGAGGGCATCGTCGTACGGGAAGGGCTGGAGGGTCCAGCTTACCCCGCCATCGAAGGTGCGCAGGAATGTCCCGGAAAGGCCGACGGCGATTGCCGTGCTGCCGTCGAGGTAGTCCACGTCGAAGAGCCATGCGGAGGTTCCGCCCGAACGGATCTGCCAGGTCAATCCGCCGTCGGACGTGCTCACCAGCGTTCCGCTGCGACCCACCGCGCACCCGGTGAGGCTGTCACCGAAGGACACGCTTTCCAGCCCCGCTCCGGTGCCGCTCGACCGGGGCGTCCAGGTCGCGCCGCCATCGGTAGTATGGAGAATCGTCCCCGACGCCCCCACCGCGACGGCCGTGAGGGCGTCGAGGAGATGGACCGAATTGAGCCACGCCGTGGTCCCGCTGTCGCGCGGCTCCCAGCTGGCGCCCCCGTCGGTGGTCCACAGGATCGTCCCCAGCCTGCCCACGGCGGCGCCGGTGAGCGCATCGTGGAAGTGCACCGACTCGAGCCACTGGGTGCCCTCTTCCGACTGGACCTGCCAGCTCTCGCCTCCATCGGTGGTGCGCAGGATGAGGCCCGCCTGATCGGGATCCATCTCGCCCACGACCGTGCCCGTCAGGGGATCAGTGAAATGGACCCCGCCGAGCCAGGCACCGGACAAGCTGAACTTGAGCGTCCAGCTCAGGCCGCCGTTTTCGGTCCGGATGATCGAGCCGCCGGTGCCAACCGCGTACCCGACGTCATCAGTGACGAAACAGATGTCGTAAAGGCTGTTTCCCTGGGGCAGGGGATTCTGCCACTGCCAGCCCGGGGGGCCCTCCTGGTTCCCCGGATCGGAAGCGGCGGCGGGTCCGCAGGCGAACACCAGGCATACCAACAGCCAGGCGGTACGGTCGCGGAGCAGGGCCTGCAAAAGTGCTTTTACCACCGGGGGCCTTCCAGCAGATGCGACGAATGGCTTCGCGCCTCGATTCGGAGTACACCATTCTAGCATATCCCAAGCGCGCTTACCGGGATCCGGCTCCGCTTGACCTGGTCGAGACCCGGGAAAAGCGGCCTGCGGGGGCCCGTGTGCCACGTGGCGTCGCGGCAACTCCATATCAGATGGTCAGTTACAAATGTGAGTGCAAAATCCGAGACCACGTGGCAACGAGCAGAGCAGCGCCCGAGCCAGGCGGGCAAACCTAGGGCGACGGGAAGGACGACATCAGCAGCACCCGATCCCAGCCGGGTTCGCAGGAAGATACCCCCGCCAGCAAGGCCAGACCGACCCCGGCAGCGCCGTTCAGCAGGCCGGGCTCTGCGAGCCACTCCGCCGGAGCCAGCTTCTCGTAGCCCGGAAATCCCCTCTCCGGCAGGCGGGCGGCCAGCGACCGGCGCAGCCAGAACCGGCCCGCGTCGGCGAAAACGGCCTCGCCGGTCTCCTGGCAGAGCCGGTTGAACATGTGCCCCAGGCCGGCAGCGCCATGGCAGAGGCTGAAGTCGGTGACCCCGGTTTCCTCCGGCGCCCGACGGGCGGCGCTACGACCCACCGCGAGCGCCCGGGCCTGCCAGTCCGGCCGGCCGAGCGCGCGGGCGCTAACATCCACCGCGAGGGCGATGCCCGGGTCACCGTAGCACCAGGCGGTCCGGGCGGGACGGGGAACGAGCCCCTCGGCGAAGGTCCAGGGAAAGCGCGAGCTGCCCCCGGTCGGCAATTCCTGGGCCAGCAGCCAGTCGACGGCGCCGTCCAGGATTCGCCGCATTCGCGGCGTGCCGAGACCGCGGCAGAGCGCCTGGCCCAGCAACGCGATCACCCCTGGCTGGCCGTGGCTAACCCCCAGGTCGAAATGCCCCTCCGGATGAGCCTCCCTTTTGCGGGCCGACAGGTGCTGCGGCGGCGTCTTCCAGGCAAAGCCGGGGGCGGCCTCCGAGCCGACCTTCTGTACGGTTTCCTCCAGGCGCCGGACGACCTGACCGACGATGGCTGCGGCGGCCGGACGGGGCAACCGCTCCAGGCCGAAGACCCCGTAGCCGGTCAGGCCCATCACCAGGTCGAAGGCGGAGTGCCAGGGAGTGGCGGACACGAGCTCGAGCAGGACCTCGTCCACCGCCGCGACGGGATCCTCGCCACCTTCCTCGTCGGCCGGGTCAGCCAAGATTGGCGCCAGGTGAGAACAAGCCCAGCCGATCCCTGCGAACCCGTCCAGCAGGTAACACCCGAGGGAAGCCCGCTCGATGCCCGCCACGGCTTGTTCGAGACATTCGCGGGCCAGCCGGCGCCACTGCTCGTCGCCGGTGGCGGCGAAGAGATAGCCGTGGAAGATGGCGATCCCGGCCAGGCCGCTGCTCAGGACCAGGTCCCGCGGTCCGGGTTCGGCGGACCTCGCTCGTGCCAGAAAATCTGCGAGCCGGCGGGCTACGTCCTGTATCACTTCCCAGGCCTGGTCGGCCCGGGAACCCTCCAGCAGCGGGGACCAGCCACCTGAAGCCGGGCGGGCAGGGGATGTCGATCCGGTTTGCATGGTCAGAAAACGGGCCCGGGGTCTGCTCGCGCCGGACGGCGCCGGACCCCGGGCCTACCTGTCACTGCCGGTGAATCAGCAGAAGTCGGTGATCTCGGGACAATCCCAGGTGAACTCCTGGCAGGGAATAGGCGGCCTGCCGAAGTAACTCTGGAAGGTGTCCCAGGAGGGGCAGGGCCGGGTCGGGGTGATCCCGCCGGCGACGTTGCCCAGTTCGCTCTCCGTCAGGGTGCGGAGGGTTTCCCGGTTGAGAGACAGCTTGGCCTTCATCGTCAAGTCCTCCTCGATTTTTTGGGTGGATGGTGGGGTTGGCAGGCGATGCACTACTCATTAAGACATGCGACGAAATGGGAGGAATTGGCTAGAACTCGCCGAAGGGATCGCCGGGTGAGCTGCGGGGCGGTTCGCAAACCCGGGTCAGAGCAGCGTCTCGCAGGGAAACGATACGGCACATTCCTCGAAGGTGTCGGGTAGCTGGATGCCCTTGGTCTCGGGATAGTAGATGGGCACATCGTCGTCCGGCCCGGCGGGTCCGCCGCCGAGGACCCGGGAGAGATGGCTCGCCCTCAACAGGCGAATGGTTTCCCGCTTCAGGGTCAGTTTTCGTGGTGCTCTCTTCATCTTGTCTCCTCGCAACCGGGGGACCGCCCGCCGGTTTC
>CAZAHC010000011.1:0-26727 GCA_964484595.1 uncultured Fibrobacteraceae bacterium
TTCTTCTTTATGGAGGTGATGATCACCCGCCGCTTGCGCAGGTAGTTCGACACCTCTTTCCGGTCCTCGGCCTGGTACTCACCGGAGAGAGTCTCACCCTTGGGCGATCGCCCCTTCCAGACGAATGTGGTGGCCACAATGCTCCTCCCCTGCTTGCCCCCGGTCCGCTTGTTCTCGACCTAGGCGACGCCGGCCGGTTCACCCAGCATCTGCAGCAGCTCCGACGGATCGGGGCTGCGTCCCATCGCCTGTTCCCGGGAAACCCACTTGTTCACGTAAGCCTGATACAGGGACTGGTTCATCGTCTGCATGCCGTGCTTCTGGCCCGCCTGGAGCAACCCGTAGATCTGGTGGGTCTTGTTGTCCCTGATCATGGCCTTGATGGCCGGCGTACAGATCATGACCTCCAGGCAGAGCACCCGCCCCCGACCGCTGTGGCGCGGAATGAGCTGCTGGGTGATCACCCCGGCGAGGCAGAAGGAAAGCTGCGAGCGAACCTGGTTCTGCTGCTCCGGCGGGAAGACGTCGATGATCCGGTTGATCGATTCGAAGGTGCTGTTGGTGTGCAGCGTGGCCATCGCCAGATGGCCGGTCTCGGCAATCGTCAGGGCCGAGGCGATCGTTTCCCGGTCCCGCATCTCCCCGATCAGGATCACGTCGGGGTCCTGGCGCAGCACGTACTTCAGGGCGGCCGCGAAGGAGTTGGTGTCGTTGTTGATCTCTCGCTGATTGACGATGCTCCGCTTGTGCTGGTGCACGTACTCGATCGGGTCCTCGATGGTGATGATGTGACCGCTGCGGGTGCAGTTGATCGTGTCCACCATGGTGGCCAGGGTGGTGGACTTGCCGCTGCCGGTGGGCCCCGTCACAAGGACGAGGCCATGGGTCCGTTCGGTGAGCTTCCTGACCACCGGCGGCAGGCCGAGTTCCTCGAAGGAGTGAATGGAATAGGGAATTTGCCGGATTGCCATCGAGGTGACCCCGCGCTGCAGGAAACAGTTGGCCCGGAAGCGGCTGATCCCCTGCACGCCGAACGAGAGATCGAGCTCCTTCTCGTTCTCGAACCGTTTCTTCTGCTCCTCGTTGAGGATGCTGTAGGCCAGGTTACGGGTGTCGTCACCACCCAGAGCGGCGAAATCGCTGCTCTGCATGGCTCCGTCCACCCGAAACTGAGGCGACAGGCCCGCGGTGAGGTGAAGGTCACTTGCGCCGCGGCTGACCATCTCTTCGAGTAATTCGCGCATCCCAATCACGGTTTACCTCCACGGTGGATCGACCGGCCAAGCCTTAATCGCCGGCCGAGGTCTCCCGCAGCACTTCCTCTACGGTGGTGATCCCCTTCTGGATCTTCAGCAATCCGTCCTGTCTTAGGGTCAGCATGCCCTGGTCGATCGCCTTCTGGCGCAGCTCGGCCGTCGACGCCCGGTCCAGGATCATTTCCCTGATCTCGGGCGTGACGGGAAGCACCTCGAAGAGGCCCTGCCGACCCGAATAGCCGTTGCCGCCGCAGCGGTCGCAGCCCGCGCCCCGGAAGACGATCGTATCGGCCGGTAAACCGATCTCCACCAGGGCGTCGGTCGGGACATTTTCCTCGGTCTTGCAGTTCTCGCAGATCCGCCGCACCAGTCGCTGCGCCATGATCAGGACCGTGGACGAGGCCACCAGGAAGGGCTCGATCCCCATGTCGATCAGACGGTTGATGGTGCTTGGCGCGTCATTGGTGTGCAGGGTGGATAGGACCAGGTGGCCGGTGAGGGAGGCCTTGGTCGCGATCGAACCGGTCTCCAGGTCCCGGATCTCGCCCACCATGACCACGTTGGGGTCCTGGCGCAGGAACGCCCGCAGGGCAGAAGCGAAGGTCAACCCGACCTCCTCGCGAACCTGAACCTGGTTGATGCCTTCGAGGTTGTACTCCACCGGGTCTTCCGCGGTCATGATGTTCAGGGACGGGGTGTTCAGCCGCGAGAGACAGGAGTACAGGGTGGTCGTCTTCCCCGAACCGGTGGGACCGGTCACCAGGAGCATCCCGAAGGGGGCCGCGATCGCCTTGATGATGTTTTGCAGGGCCCGTTCTTCGAGGCCGAACTTGGCCAGATCGATGTTCAGGTTCTCCTTGTCCAGGATTCGCATCACGACCTTCTCACCGAAGATGGTTGGCAGGGTGCTCACCCGGAGGTCGACCTTCTTGTCCCCGATCTTGATCTTGATCCGGCCATCCTGGGGAATGCGACGCTCGGCGATATCGAGCTCGGACATGATCTTCAAGCGACTGATGATGGCGTTCTTCAGCTGGACCGGCGGTTCCATCACCTCCTCGAGCACCCCATCGATGCGGTAGCGCACCCGCACCTTACCCTCGTAGGGCTCGATGTGAATATCGCTGGCCCCCACCTTCACTGCCTCGGAAAGCAGGGTGTTGACCAGCTTGACCACCGGTGCGTTCTGGCCCTCTTCCCCGACCAGGGACGGGTCCTCCTCCTCTTCCTCGACCAGCTCGATGTCGTCCTCGAGCCCTTCCATGATCGAGGCGAGAGAGTCGCCGGCGTGATAAAACTTCTCGATGGCTTGCTTGATGGCGACCTCGTTGCAGACCACCGGCTGCACATCGAGGCTGGTGATGAACTTGATATCGTCGATGGCGAAGATGTTGCTCGGGTTGGCCATCGCCACGGTCAGCACCCGTCCCTCTCTCTTCAGGGGCAGGACCTGGAACTTGGCGGCCACATCGGCGGGGATCAGTTCGAGGCACTCCGGCGGGATCTCTACCTCCTCCAGGAACACCACCGGCAGGTTGTATACCTCACCCAGGAAACGGGTGTAACGGGAGTCGTCGATGGCGCCGATGGCCACCAGGGCCTGGCCGACCGACCCCCCTTCCTCTTTCTGGTACTCTTGGGCCTTGGTCAGGTCGTCGACGGATATCAGACCCGCGTCGAGGAGCCGGCCGGCGATCTTGTCGCGGACAACGAGGTTCTTGCTGGTGTCCATCTGTCTTCCGCTCCGGCCCGCACCCGCCGCCAGGCAGAGAAATTACCTGACCGCCGGTTGCGGACGCCGGTCCCTCACGGGTCCATTTCGCCGAGCAGGCATTTGCCCGGCCTGCCTCACGTTATCGACGGCGGCGGAAGCTCACTTGAGCCCATTCTGACCTGGCAGGAAAGTGGTGGTGGACGAGGCTACGGTGCGACAGCGGGGTCGACCCGGGGTAGGGATTCGCAAGCAGCGATGGCGGGCGCGAGGGAAAAAATGAGGGCAGGGGCCAGGCGGGACGCCAGCCGGGGACCGATTCCCTTGATCTGCTGCAGATCGTCAGGGCCGGTGAACACGACCCCGGCCTCCCGGGCGGCGAGAATCCTGCCCACCAGGACCGGTCCCAACCCGGGCAAGGCCTCCAGGGTATCGGCGGCGCAGTGGTTGATGCGCACCGGTCCGGTCAGCGTGACGGCGGGCGGGGCGGCCTCCTCGGGAACCGGCAGGGCCGGCAGGGCCTCCTCCAGCCACAGCGGATCCCGCCAGCTGCCGCCCGGGCCGACCAGCAGATAATGGCGCAGGGCCCTCCCTGCAGCCAGCAGCAGGGCGACCAGCAGCAGCGCCAGGGCTTGCCGGCGCGTCATCGGCCTTTCCTTACTGGGAGAACTTCCAGTGCAGGCGCCACCGGAACTCACGTCCGGTCGACAGCGAACCAGCCGCCGCCTGCACGACCTGGTTGGTCAGGTTGCGAACGGCCAGGGAGAGATCGGCGCCGAGCAACCGAAAACCCAGCAGCAGGTCGTGGCGAGTGACGGCGGGCAGCCGGATCTCGCCGGCGGGCCACCAGGGATCGTTCAGCGACCCCCGGTACGCCAGCCGGTAACCTATCTCCAGGATACCGTCTTCCCGGAAGAAGTGGTTTTCCCAGAGCACCTGGGCCGCCGCCGATCTCTCCGGGGGTAACAGCGTCGGTCTTCCTCGCTGCACATCGCAGAACCGCCACACCGACTCGGCTTGCAGGCGAACCCAGCCGGCGAACCGGCCTCGCCTTTCCACCCGGGCGGTCACCGTCTGCGCCTGCATTTCCAGGTCGTTGGTCCAGGCGCCCGCCTGGGGATCGTCGGCCGCCGCGGTCCAGGTGATGCCGTTCCGCAACCAGCGCAGGCTGCCGGTCACTGCAAGATCGGTACCGAGCAGGCGGCCCTGCAGCACCCCGCTGGCGCGCAGGGTTTTCTCCCGCTCCAGGTCCCGGTTCGGAGACACCCGAACGCTACCCAGGGGGACGGAAAACCGGTCCGCCGTCAACAGCTCGTCACTGCGGGGGCTGCGGCCGCCGCTCTCGACGGCGAGCCGCCACCAGGGGTTGTCACCCCGAGGTGCCAGGGCCACCCGGCCGCCGACCAGCAGACCGGCGTAGGAATCCCACCACCCGCATAGGTTGGCCGCCAGACCCAGTCCACCCCAGCGCCAGGGGGCGGCCAGCTCGACAGCCGCCTCGTGCCCACTTTCCTGCACCCGGCCGCTGTCGGCTCCGGCCCAGGCGGGATCCGCCCCGGAGTCGTCGATCCGCCAGTTGAGAGCCGACAGGCGCAGAAAACGATCCCGCCTCGGCCCCCCAGCCAGCTCCAAGAGCACCCCTTCCCTGGCTGCTTCCAGCTTCCGGTCCCAGTTCCGCTCGACGTCGGCGCCGGTCCAGAACAAGGAGGCCCGAAAGGAGCCCGCCCGAGTCCGGTCGCGCCAGGTCAGGGCGGCGTGATCGCCCCAGAAGTTCTCGTGGTTCAGGCCGGACGCCGGCAGGCTGGTCTTGTGCTTGCGCGTGGTCTGCACGCTGAGGGAGAGGTCGGTTCCGGCCGACACGATCCGGGTCAGGGTACCGCGTCCGCACCGGAAACGGGACTCGCCCAGGAACGGCTGTAGCGAGATGTACCTGCCGTCGCCCGCCACCTGGAAGGGGTAACCCTCGTTGTCGAGTGTCTCCTCGAATTCGAAGCGCAACCGCCAGGGCGCCCGCGGGGTCCGGAAGGCGAGGCTGCGCAGGTAGGTCTCGTGGGGCCCCTTGAAGAACCGGGTATCCAGGACCGGTTCCTCGGGATCGGTATCCGCGGACACCAGCCGGACCAGACCACCGGTTCCCCCGAAACCGTCGAGACCGAAACCGGCCCCGGCCAGCTCGAGACCGGTGATGGGGACCGTCCAGGGATCGTCGGCCCAGCGGTGCCCCGTCCCCAGGGGAATACCGTCCCGCGTGAAGAGGGGAAAGGGCGAGGTCCCGGCCTCCTGCAACAGCACCACCCGGGCACCGAACCCCCCGTCGATCACCGGCACGAACAGGGTCCGCCGGTCCAGGAGGTCGATGACCTCGGGCGCAAAGGGATCCCAGAGCGGCCGGCCGCCTGGCCAGAGGGTTTGCCGGTCCCTGGTTACGGGCGGCGGGGGCAGGAGACCGCTGCTGTCGGCAAGACCAGCGGCCGGCGGGCCGGGTTCGGCGAGAAGGCTGTCCGGTACCGCCGCCGAGTCGGGCAAGGCCGGCTGCACACCGGCGGCCTCGCCCGAGACCAGCAGCACCAGTAGCGCGAGGACGCCCGCCCGGGCGCCGCCTCCCCGCAGGGAAGCCCGGGCCAGGCCGACAAACCGGGGCAGCACCAGCGGCAGGACGATCAGGAACAAGGGTAGGTTGCCGGCCTGGTGAATCAGGGCGAAGGGCAAGGCGCCAACCGCCAACACCCGCGGCTCCAAGTCGAAGGCGATGAGGCTGGCGAGGTTGGTGGCCAGGTCGAAGACGAAGGTCGCGGCCACGCCGAGCACGGCACAGAGCACCGCCCCCAGGCGCTGGCGGCCGCCGCGCAGCCTAGCCAGGATCGGTTCGGCCGCCCTCCCTCCCAGCCAGCCGGCGAAACCCATGCCGAGAATCTGGCCGGCCAGGAGCACCGGAACGGGGACCCCGACCGGGTTGCCGAGGGAAAAGATGGCCGCGCTGGCCCCGCCGCAGAAAGCACCCAGGCCGGGCCCCAAGACCGCGCCCGCGAGAACGTTGAGAAATGTCATCAGCTCCAGGTTGGGCACCCCGGCCAGCAGATAGCCCGCACCCACGGCGGTGCCGACAAAAAGCCCGACCAGAACCGAACGCCTGACGGCGCCTTGCGGCGCCTCGTTTTTTGCAGTGGCCACCATGGGAAACTCATCTTAGGGGAAGCAAGGGTAGCCAGCAAGAACGGGCTGAGCGTGAAACGCGAAGCGTGGATCTCTGTTCCGGGGTCAGGCGGGGGTGAGTTCGGCCAGCTTCTCGGCGACGTCGAGAAACCCGCTGTCGATCCGGTGAACTCGCTCGTAGAACTGGCGGGCCTCCGCCTTCATGTCGGCCTGCGCGAAGGCCTCGCCGGAATGGTAGAGGAAGGGAAGCTGGTCCGGGGAATCCTCCTCGGGGATCTCCATCCCCCTGGCCAGAACTTCGACGGCCTCGTCGGTGCGCTGCAAGCGGAGCAAGGCGAGTCCCCACATCTCGTAGGCGCGCAGGGCGAACTCCGCGTCCGCCACGGCCTTCGCGAAGCAGTCGCAGGCCTCATCGAGGAGTTCCATCTCCAGGTAAACCATCCCCATCTCGTAATGGCTGGCGGCTCCCTGCTGTTCACCTTCGCCACCCACGCGCCGGCCAATCTCGCTGGCGATGGTCTGCACCTGCTCGACCGCATGCGATTCGAGGTCCGCGCCGGTTTCCTCACCTTCTTCGGCCAGGATCTCCGCCAGGAGATCGACCGTTCCCTCCCCGGATCCTTTCGCTTCACTCGGTGCCGGGCCGGGCCCGGATTGGCTCGCCGCCGGACCGGCCTGATCAGCCACAGGTTCAGCAGCCTGACCGTCAGGGAATTCGGTCAGCAGGGAATCGAGGGACTGCTCCGGCTGGCCGGCCGGAGGAACCGGCGCGGACCCGGATGGTTCAGCGGCCGGGACGGCCTGGAAGGGATCCAGCTCGGTTTCGCCAGGGGTGCTACCGTGAGGAGCCGGGGACGTGTCGAGCGGGGAGCCGGCGGCTTCCGGACCACCGCTGCCCACCGGCGGCACGGGAGGTTCGTCGGGTATCGGTTCGTCGGCTCCGGTAAAGACGACGCTGGCGGCCGGCTCGCTCGCTGCAGGTTCGTTCGGGGCGGCGGCAGGACCGGTTGACTCGGCGGGGGTTGCCCGCGGCAGGTTGCAGCTGTTGTAATCGAGCGGCGCGGTCGCCTTCGGCGCCGACGAGGATTTTTCCCGCCAGGCGGCGGCCTCGGGATAACTCCCAACCTCGGGCACATCCTCCAGCACCCGGTTGAATCTGGCGCCGGCTTCCTCTTTTTGTCCCTGCTCGAACTGCAGACAGGCCGTCAGGCATTCGGCCCGCGCCTCCTCAAGGGGCAATCCCCAGACCTTGAAAACAGCCTTCAGCCTGGACAGGACCTCCCCCTCCCGTGGGTAAAGGGAAAGCAGCTGGCGGCAGCGCTTGAGGAATATCTCCTTGAGATCTCCGGACACCCCTTCGCTCGTCGCCAGGAAGCTCAGAGCGTGCTTCCTGCCCTCGGCAGCCAAACCCTGATCGGCCCTGATCTCTGCCAGGTACCAGTGGGCGTTCAGGTTCTCGCGATCGTGGCGGAGGATCTTCTTGTAAATGGCCACCGCGTTGTTCAGCAGGCCGGTTCCCCGGTACTTCTTCGCCGCGTTCAGGAAATGGGAAACGGCCTCGGCGATCTCGTCGCGCCGGAGGCAGATGTCTCCCAGTTCGTTGATCAGGGAGGGGTTGTTCTTTTCCAGCTCGAGGATTTGCTCGTAGATGGAGACAGCCCGGTCCCAATCCCGTTGCTTTCCCGCCAAGTATGCTTCCTGTTTGAGCTTGCTGAGCTTCGACAAAAGGAGGTACCTCTTTGATCGCTTCGCGCAAGAGCACGTTCGTTCGACAGGCGCCGGGACTAGAAAAAGACCAGCTTTTCCGTTCCCTTTCTTCGCCGATCCAGAGCTCAGGTTGAGGGTTTTTTGATGCGAAGCAAGAAAGGGGAATGGGGTTGTCCCGGCCGGGCTTTCAGAGACGAAGCAGACGCCCGTCCAGATAGACCGCGGCGACGGGATTGTGACCCGCGAGGTAGGGAATCAGGCGGTAGTCGTCACAGTCGAGAACGAGGAAATCGGCTCGCTTGCCGGGAGCGAGGGAGCCAACTTCCCCCTGTCGGCCCAGAGCCCAGGCGGCGTTGAGCGTGCAACAAACCAGGGCCTCGGCCGGGGTTAGCCGCATCTGGGTGCAGGCGATTGCCATGATCAATGGCAAGGAAAGGATCGGGCAGCTGCCGGGATTGAAGTCGCTGGCCAGGGCCACCGCCGCGCCGTCGGCGATCAGGTCGCGAGCGGGTGCATAGCGGTCGAGGCCGAGCGTGAACACGGTGCCGGGCAAGAGAACGGCGACCGTCGCCGAGTCCGCGAGCGCCGCCCGTCCCTCCTCGTCGATCTCGATCAGGTGGTCCGCCGACTGCGCCCCGAGCCGGGCGGCGAGCGCGGCACCGCCACCCGCTTCCAGCTCGTCCGCGTGGACGGTACCGGCCAGACCCAGCTCCTGCGCGCGCCGCAGAAGGAACTCGGTCTCGGGCGGCGTGAACACCGTCGGCTCGCAGAAGACGTCGCACCTCTCGGCGAGTCCCGCCTCGACCACGGCCGGCAGGATCTCCCCAGCCACCAGCTCGAGGTAGTCCCGGCGCCGGTCGCGGTACTCGGCCGGTATCTCGTGAGCGGCCAGGCAGGTCAGCACCGCCCGCAGGCCGACCTCGTCGACGGCCCGCCGCCCCGCCCTGAGCATCTTCAGCTCATCGGGGAGCGAAAGGCCGTATCCGCTCTTGATCTCCACGGTGGTGGTACCATGGGCGACCATCTCGCGCAGGCGGGGCACGGTCAAAGCCACCAGCTCGTCCTCGTCCCGGGCGCGGAGGTCGAACACCGAGGCCTTGATTCCCCCGCCGGCCGCGGCGATCTCCAGGTAGGTCTCTCCGCGCAGCCGCCGCACGTACTCGTCCTGGCGGGTCCGGCCGAAGACAGCATGGGTGTGCGGATCGACGAAACCGGGCACCACCGCGCGCCCGGCCGCGTCGACCACCCTTGTCGTCTCGCCGACCGAGACCGCCGCCAGCACCTCGTCCTCTGGGCCGGCGGCAATCACCCGACCCCCAGCGACCGCAAGCGCCGCCCCCCGGAAGAGACCCAGGTCGACCAGGTCCTCACCCCGGCGGGGCCCGGCGCCGTCCCGCTCGCCGGCGCAGACGGTACAGAGCTGACCGATGGCGGTCACGACCAGATCGACCTCCGCCGAGTCTCTCAGCCGGGCGGTGTCGAGCAGGGCCGGGCGTGGTTCTGGTCGGTTGACGGGCAAGCGGTTCTCCTCGGATCGGCCGCGGTCAATCCGCCCCGCCGGCCGGGTTCGTGGCGGCAAAGAACTCCGCCGCGGCCGCGGCCAGCTCCTCCGGGTCGGCGCCCAGCCGTGGGGCGCTGGGCAAGGAGGCCAAGAACGTAACCCCGTAGGATTTGCTGTGCAACCGGTTATCCAGCAGCACGATGACGCCCCTGTCGCTGCGGCGCCGGATCAACCGTCCCAGCCCCTGCCGCAGCCGCAGGACCGCGTCCCGGACCATGAACTCGGTGAAGGGATTCTCCCCGCCGGCCTGGATTCGTTCACAGCGCGCCTCCACCCAGGGATCAGCCGGGACCAGGAACGGCAGCTTGGTGACCACCAGGATCTCCAGGTCGCTGCCCGGGAAATCTACCCCTTCCCAGAAGGTGGAAGTGCCGAGCAACATGGCGTTGCGCGAGCGACGGAACCGGTCCAGGAGGTCGGCCGCCCCGACCGCCGACGCCTGCGTCAGCAGTTCCAGCGTCCGGCCTGGGCCCGCTTCGTCCGGGCCAAAGAGGTCGGGAACATCCGGTGTCTCTTCCTCCAGTTCCTGGGCCACCCGGCGCAGGAGCTGGTAAGAGGTGAAGAGGACTAGCGTCTTGCGGCGCACCCGGCGGCGCAAGGCCCGGAGAACCGAGGCCACGGCGGGACCGAAGTCGGCCTGGTCCGGTGCCGGGAACTGGCTCGGACTGAGCAGGAGGGACTGGCGAGCATAATCGAAGGGAGAGGCGACAAGGGCGGTCGTGGCTGGCGGTTGCCGGCGCCGCAGACCGAGTTCGGTCAGCATGTGGCCGAAATCTTCCTCCACCGCCAGCGTGGCGCTGGTCAGCACCGGGTTCAATCCGGTACGGTCCCAGCTCTCGCGCAGAAGCTCACCGGCTTCCAAGGGAGTCCCCCCGAGGCAGGCTACCCCGGATTTTGCGCCGGGCTCCAGCCAGGTCACCCACTCCGGATCCTCGTCAGCGGTCAGGAAACGGACGTCCTGTTGCAAGGTCTCGAGCAGCTTCCCCGCCTGGGCGAGAAGGGCCAGGCCTTCCTCGCCGGCCGGGGTGAGTTCGGGCAGCTCCTCGACCCGCTGCCCCAGCACGCCGAAAGCCGAGCCGGCGACGGCGGCCTTGGCCAGCAGCCGGCTAGTGGCTGGCCGGATGGGACCGAAGGTTTCCGCCTTGTCATAAACCCGCACCCTGCCCGTCGGGCGGTGCCCGTCGACCACGAGATCGTCGAAGCTCCGACCCAGGGCCTCCCACCAGTTCCGGTAGGCGGCCAGGCAGTTGCGCACCGCCGCGACCAGATCGTCCAGGGCCGCCACCGCTGCATCGCCCGGCGCCCCGGACTGCAGGAGCATATCGGCCAGCTCTCGCACCGCGCCGGCGCGCTCGGCCCCGGCGCCCGACGGCCCGAGCAACTCCTCGACTTTCTGGCTGCGGGCAAGATCGCAGCGGATGGTATGGCAGTCCAGGGCCACCTGGGGCAACCGGTGCGCCTCGTCGACCACCAGCAGCGCGAAGTCTCCAATCAAGCTGTGCCCGGCGGCGAAGTCGTTAAGCAGCAGGGAATGGTTGACCACCAGCAGGTCGGCTTCCCGGGCCTTGCGTCGCGCCCGCTGGACGAAGCACTCCCCGCTCTCGTAGCAGATAGTGGCGGAACAGGTCTCTCCCTTTCCAAACAGCTCGCCGAGGTGGTTGCTCAGCACGGGATGGCTGGTCAGCTCCTCCCGGACCCCATCGCAGGTAGCGGCCAGCCAGAGGCGAAAGGAAACCGCCCGGCAGGCGTCGGCGAAGGACGTCACGGGCAGGTCCCGAAAGGCTAGCCGGCGGCGGCGACAGAGGTAGTTGCGCCGGCCCATCAACAGGCGGACCTGCAGCCCGGCCAAAAGCGACGCAATCCGGGGCAGATCGTGATCGAGGATCTGGACCTGCAGGGCTCTGGTGTAGGTGGAGACAACGACCCGACCCTGCCCACGTGCGGCCGCGGCGACGACCGGGACCAGGTAGGCCAGCGTCTTGCCCACGCCAGTGCCGGCCTCGACCAGTAGTGGTGTGTTCTCGGCCACCGCTCGCGCCACGGCCGCGGCCATCTCGGCCTGCTCGCCGCGCGGGGCAAAACCGGGCCCGTAAAGGCGGCCGAGGCCGGTCGGCGAGACGAGCCAGGCCGCCAGCTCTTCCGGGTCCTCCGGCAGATCGAGGGTCCGATCGGGTTCCGGGGTGGTCTCCGGGCGAGCCACCGGCTCGGGCGCGGCTGCTACCGGCCAGCCCCCGCCAGGATCGCTCGCAGTCTGCCCGGCCAGCCGATCCAGGGTACCGATCAGGTCGCCCGCCGCGGGCAGCCAGCCGGCCAGCTGGTCCCGGCAGGAGCCGCGGAGGCCTGCGGCCAGCCCCTGCCACCACCCTAGCCGTTCCCAGAAGCGCCGTCCCTCCGACCGCAGGAGCTGCTCCGCTTCGAGGCGGTCGACCGTCTGGAGCCGACACCCCACCCCCGCCCGGCAGGGGGCGAGCAGGGACCACAGCATTGCCCGCGTGACCCGCAACCCGCCGCCCGCGCGCGGCCGGGCTTCAAACTGCTGCCCGTCCGTCACCACCACGTCGCCAGCGATCTCGGCGGGCCCCTTCCCCCGGCGTGAGCCGGCCAGCAGACGGGCGGGGTCGCGGACGTCGAGAAAGAGCACGTCGGCGGCTTCGGGGCCGAGGTCGGCCTTCAGCCAGATGGTTCCCGGCTTGCCGCGCTCAGCGGCCATCGGCCTGCTCCCCCTTCGCGAGCCGGCCGCGGAACTCAGCCTCGTCCAGGATCTCGGTGCCCAGGCGTTGCGCCTTCGCCAGCTTGCTGCCGGGATCCCGGCCGCAGATGAGCGCCGCGGTCTTCTTGCTGAGGCTGCTGGTGACCTTCCCGCCAAGCGCCTCGATGGCCCGCTTGGCCTCGGCCCGCGTCATCCCGGCGAGGGTCCCGGTCAGGACGAAGCTCTTGCCGGCGAAGAAGGCGTCGGGCGGCAGGTCGGCGCCGGCCGGCATCTCCTCCTCGTCCTTGAAGAAACCGACCTCCTGCAAGCGCTTCACCAGGTCGATGGTCTCGGAGCGCTGGAAGAAGGCCACGATGGCCTCGGCGACCACTTCGCCGATGTCGGTCAACTCCGCCAGCTCGTCCACCTCGGCGGCCTGCAGGGCGGCGAGGTTGCCGTAGCGCCCGGCCAGGGTGGTGGCGGTCGCGATGCCCACGTTGGGGATGCCGAGAGCGAAAATCTTGTTGGCCCAGGGCCGCTGGCGGGACCGGTCGATAGCCGCCAGCAGGTTGTCCGCCGATTTCTCCCCCCACCCGGGCAGCGCCGCCAGCTGGGCGCGATCCAGAGCGAAGAGATCCACCGGATCCCGGATGAGCTCCATTTCCCGCAAGAGATCGATCCAGCGCCCACCGAGGCCTTCGATGTCGCAACCGTCCCGACCGGCGAAGTGGCGAAGGCGACCGGCGGCAACCGCCGGGCAGTACCGGTTCAGGCAGCGAATGGCGACCTCGCCCTCCCGACGCTGGGTTTCCTCCCCGCAGACGGGACAGGTTGCCGGCCAGGCCACCGACTCCTCCTGGCCGCTGCGATCGGTCGTCAAGACCCGCAGGACCTTGGGGATGATGTCACCGCCCTTCGCCACCAGGACCCGGTCTCCCCGCCGGATGTCCTTGCGCTGGATCTCCTCCCAGTTGTGCAGGGTGGCCCGGCTGACCGTGGTGCCGGCCAGGTTCACCGGTTCCAGCTCCGCCACCGGGGTGATGACGCCGGTCCGGCCGACCTGCCAGACGACGGCGCCCAGGAGGGTTTCGACCTCCTCGGCCGGGAACTTGTACGCCAGACCCCAGCGGGGCGCCTTGGCGGTTTCCCCCAGGACCCTCTGCCAGCGACGGGAGTCCACCTTGATCACGGCTCCGTCGATCTGGTAGTCGAGCTCGTCGCGGATCCGCTCCAGCTCGGCGAGGTGCTCGCGAACCCCGGCCAGGTCGTCCGCCTGGCGCAGGAAGTCGTTCACTGGCAGGCCGAGCCTGCGTAGGACCTCCATCTCGGCGCGGTGGCTAGGGATCTCGTCGGGCCCGTCCACCAGCATCAGCTGGTAGCAGAACAGGGAGAGGCGGCGGCGGCGGACCTCCTCCGGGTCGAGCGTTTTCAGGGTGCCGGCGGTCAGGTTGCGAGGATTGGCGAAGGGCGGCAGGCCCTGCTGCTCCCGGTCGGCGTTCAGGGCCTGGAAACGCGAGTTGGTCAGGTAGACCTCGCCCCGGATCTCGCAAACCTCGCCCTGGCCGCCCACGATCCGGTGCCAGTCAGCGGGCAGGCGACCGGGCAGCCCGGCCAGCGTCTGCAGGTTGGCGGTGATCACGTCGCCGCGCCGACCGTCGCCGCGCGTCAGGCCCAGGGCCAGTTCGCCGGCGGCATAACGAACCGCCACCGCGACGCCGTCCATCTTGGGTTCGACGGTGTAGGAAAAATCCTCCACGCCCAGTTCCTTGCGCACGCGGGCGTCGAAGGCGGCCACGTCCTCCTGCTCGTAGCTGTTCTGCAGGCTGAGCATGGGGATGCTGTGGGGAGCACTGGGGAACCGTTCGTCCCGGTCGCTGCCGACGGCGGCAGTGGGGCTGTCCGGCGAGGCATACTCGGGGTGACGAGCCTCCAGTTCCTGCAACTGCCGCACCAGGGCGTCGTACTCGGCGTCCGTGATCTCGGGCGCCGACTCCTGGTAGTAGAGCCGGTCGTGCCGGGCGATCTCGCCCCGCAGCCGTTCGATCTCGCGGCGAATATTCTCGCTAGACATCCTGCACCTCTGGCCCGGGCGTATCCGGCTCAGAACACCTCCAGCAGGGCGACGTGGAGCATGGCGTCGTCGAAGTTGACGCTGCCCGGAAAGCCGATCGCCAGGGAGATGTCTCCACCCGGAGTATGGGTTTGCAGCCCCAGACCGAAGCCCCGCACCGTCCCGTCACGTTCCTGCCGGTGACCCGGCTCCCCCGGAACCGGTAGCGAAAATTGAAAGTATCCCATGTCGAAAAAGGTGTAAAGACGGGACCCGCCAGTCCGCCCCACCCTCAGCTCAATCGACCCGTAGGCCACCCTTTCCCCCCGGAACTCGTCCTCCCGGTAGCCACGGACGCTGAGCGCGCCGCCGAAGCGGTACTGCTCCGCGAGCGTGATCTCGATTCCCTCGCCCCGCACCTCCCGGTAAGCGGACCGCCCGGCCAGGCTCCAGACCGAGCCCAGCCAGATCTCGCCGCCGAGGTCGGCCTCCAGCAGGCGCTGTCGCTGGACGATCCCGGCGGCCCCGGTCTCCTCGTTCCCGGCCGCCCCCGGGCGCAGGATGGCCTGCCGATGTGCCGTCTCGATGGCGAAGACACCTTCCCAGCCCGAAACCGCTGGGTCACCCCGCTGGTGAATGAACGCCACGCGGCCCCGGATCCGGCTGGTCCGGGTGAAGCTGTAAGAGGTGTCGGGGAAGGTGGTCCGATCCCAGCCGAGTCCCACCTCGATGCCCCAGGCCCGGATCACCGGCAGCCGCCAGCGCGTGTCGGCCCGGAATCTGGTGTACAGATCGGTATAGACCTCCTGGTCAAGGGCTAGCTCCGCATCCAGAGGGGTGCCGAAGGCGAGTGGTTCGCGGTATCCGAAGCCGAAATGGGTGCGTTCCCGGCCGTCATCGCTCCAGCCGGCCCGGAGGGCGCGTCCGGTCCCCGCCAAGTTAGGCAGCACCAGATCGACCTGCCCGCTCAGTCGCCCTGGCCCTTCCTCCTGCTGGTTGAAACCAAGCACGACCGCCAGGCGGTTCGGCCGGGTTATCGGCTCCACCGGCCAGTGAATCCCGACCGTATCGGGGGCCGTTCCCCGGTAAACAGCCGGTTCGCCCACCCGCCGGTAAATCCCCCTGAGCACAAGCCGGTCCCGAGCCCGCGCCAGCTCCGAATGTCGAAAGAGGGCGCCGGTGCGCAGGCCGGAGGCCCGGGTCAGAAACCGATGACCGCGCCCGGCAGGCAAGTCGCTGGTCTGAGGGCCGAGGTAACAACGCAGGCCGGGAAAGAGGGCTGCCTCCAGCGTGACGGTCCCGGCGTCCGGGTCGACCGTCACCGACCGGACCAGCCAGCGGGCGAACGGATAGCCGAGCTCGCCCACCCCGGCGAGCAGTCGAGCCACCGTGCGCTGCCAGGCCTCACGCTGCAGGCGGGCGCCGGGCCGTGGCAGCACCGTCTCGAGCAGCCTAGCCCGGCCCGGGAAATCCTCGCCGCCAACTTCTAGGCTGCCCACCCGGAAAAGCTTCCCTGGGAAAACCGACACGATCGGCGGCTCGGTATCCCCCGGCGGCACCGCTTGCTCGAACCGGACCGCCAGGTAACCCCGGCTCAGCCAGCGATCTCGCAGCATGGCCAGCAGGGGCCGGGCACCGCTCACGCTGTCGCCAGCCGCCGTCGCCTGGCCCTCGCCCGCGGGGGTCGACGCCAGCGCCCGCTCCACCCAGCCGCGCAACGCAGCCAGCGAATCGGCCGGCGGGGCGGCCAGCAACCCGGGCGGTTGCTGCGCCAGCCAGGTCCGGTCTTCCTGCAGAAAACGTTCCAGCTCGCCACCAGGCTCGACCGACCCACCCAGGACCAGGGATGGGTGGGCCTCCGCTCCCCGCGCGAGGCCGGCGCCCAACCCCAGGCAGAGACCGACCACCACGATCGGGACCAGTCGCCCGATAGTGGTCCAGGGGCGGCGCTCAGAAGCGAGCAGTCGATTCCATCCTGACATCGTGCTGCCACCTGCTTTCACCCCAGCGTCGCCCGAAGTAGACGGCCGAGACGGTCAAGTTGTCGGTCGGGTCCCAGGCGAGCCGGGCGCTGATCTCCTGGTTGCGCCCCGGGACCGGGAAGAAGAACGGTTTCAGGCCTGCCGGACCCTCGCTGGTCACCTCGGCCCACCGCATCTCGGCCTGCAGGCTCCAGCGCCGGTCGAGGCGAACCCGGGCCGAGGGCCGGACCGCCCACTCCCGCTGCTTGACCAGCGAGACCGCATCTCGCCGCCGGATGGCCTCGCCGGCGATCGCCAGCCGGTTGCCCGGCGTGGGGCGAAAGGCCCACTCTGCCTCGTACTGCCCAGTTACCGCGGCGAAGCTGCGATTGGTGACGAAAACGGCCTTGGCCGCTTGCCGGTTGTCGTTGGTGTGGACCGTGCGCAGCCGGAGGTTGCTGCGCTGGGTGGCGGCCCAGGTGGCCACCCCCTGATAGCTCCGCCGCCAGCGATCCTCCGGATGAGTGGCGTACTGACGATCGCGGGTCTTGTCGTAATCGAAGCGCAGCCTGAGATCCAGCCACCGCAAATGTCGCAAGAGGTTGACCTCTTGCTGGAAGTTCACCCGGCCGAACACCGCCTCTTCGTCCTCGAACAGGGCCACCGGGTCCAGGCGCAGCAGGCGGCCAACCTCAGCGGTGCGGCTGCGACCCGAGGCCAGGATGTGGGTCGAGGTCGACCAGCCGCCCCAGATCGATTCTCGCCCGAGGAAGCCGAAGTCCTGCCGCCAGACCAGGTCCGCCTCGACGGCCGTGGTCGCCACCAGGCTGTCGGTGCCGACCATGGCGATGTTGTAATCGCCCTGGTTGCGGCCCACGAAATCGCCCAGCTCGTTGTAGTCGCCTTGCAACTCGCCGACGTAGACTATCTGGCGGTCGAGTACCTCCGTCCGGCTGTTGTCCAGGCGGTAGCCTAGGGTCCAGTCGCTCCCGGCACCGGGCCAGTTGCCGGACAGGTCCATCTTCGCGAGCCGGGTGGTTTGCTCCTGGCCGCCCCGCCGGACGATCTTGCGCAAGGTCCCGTCGGCGGTCAGCCGTACCCCGGCCACCGCCGGGGTGGCAACCTCGAGCCGAGTGGTGCGGGTGTCCCGCTCCTCTTCCCAGGCGGCCCCACGCAGAGAATCGGCCAGGCCCCGGGACCAGGTCCCCTGCCAGCGCCAGGTCTGTCCGGGCAACGACCGCAAGCCGCCTCCCCACTGGCGCAGGCGAGCGCCGCCGGCGGCGGCGCCGACCACGGCCGCGTCCCGCCACGAATCGTCCTCGTAGAAGGCGGATGGCTGCACCCCGAGGACCCGCCAGCTCCCCTGGTGGCGCTGGCGCCGCCGGGTCACATCCAGCGGGTCGACCCGGTCGCGGCTGGTCGCCTCCTCCCAGCGGGATTCTCCCTCGCCACCGCCCAGCTGCCAGGAGGAGACGGCGGCCCAGCGGCTGGCGGTCAGGGCCTGACCGTGCTCCAGTCGTCCCCACTCTCCCCGCAGACCCAGCCGCCGCCCCTTGGCGCCGGCTTGCCACCTGCCGGCCAGCTGGGTTTCCAGGTCTCGCTCCTCGAGGAAGTTCTCGCGCTGGGCGCGTCCCGCCAGCCCCCAGCGATCGTACGTGAAGAGATCCTTGCGCAGCAGGAAGGCCCGGAACCTGCCGTCCCGCGCCTCGTGGCGCCCCTGGAGTGCGAACCGGCCGAGCGAGCGGCCGCCCGGGGCAAGCTCGCCTTCGCCGGTGTCGCCGGAGAGCACCCAGGCGGTGCCGGCGTTGTCGTCGTCGTCGAGGCCGGAAAGCTGGTTCAGATCCCGCCGGCTGAAGTTCACCTCCGCCCGCAGGCGCGGCTGCTCTGCGTCCCCGAGCCTGGCCACCATGGTTACCAGGCTGTGGCTCTCGGGCAGGGGTAGTGGTCGACCGATCAGGTAGCTGCCGCCGCCGGGGCCCTGGTAGGCGAAGATCCGCTCGCCGGTCTCGGTCAACGATTCGAGGGCGTAATCACCATCGCCGGGACCGACGTAAAAGAAGGAGACATCGAAGTCCCCCCCTTCCGGCGCAAAGACGTAGATGGTGTCGCCATCCACGACGGCGAGGTCGTAGTTACCCTGGTCGTCGGCCACGGCGACCACGGTCCGGTCCAGAGCAGCGCCGGCGTCGTCGCCGGCGGCGGCCAGGATCGCCCGATCCTCCTCGGCGAGCGAACCGGTGCGCAGGCGGTCCGGATCGTCCTTCTCCCGGACCAGCCGGCAGGCAAGCTCCGCGGGCAGGCCCAGGCCGAACGGGAGGTCTCCGCTCACCCGACCGCCCCCGCCGACAACCGTCCTGGCATAGGGCCCCTCCCCCGCCTCGATCTCGACCACGATGGTGGACTCCGCGGTGATCAGTCGCCGGTAGGTGAAGGTGACGGTCCCCCGCACGTAGTCGATCACGTAGTCGCGATCCGCGCCCCTGGTCAAGGACTCACCGTCCAGGGTCACCTTCTCCGATCCGGCCACGATGAACAAGTTGCTGCCGACGTCCCCTGCCCCGAGACGATACGGCCCCTGGTTGGCCTCCTCCCCCCTGATCTGCAGGGTCCGGTAGACGCCGCGGGGAGATCCGGCCAGCGCCTCCGCCCCCACCGTTCCGGGCTCGACCACGAAGGAAACGCCCTGCAGCTTCCGCCGGTAATCCCCGAAAACCGTGCCGGAACGTTCGGCCACGAAGTCCCCGAGGGTGGCCTGCCAGGTCGGCGCGCGCAGCTCGATCAGGATCTTGTCCACGTCGCGCAGCTCCTCGGTGTTCCCCTCCGGAACCACCGGGAGGTTATCGTCCGACAAGGTGGCCTGAACCGAGATGTCCCGGGTCAGCTTGCCGGAGATCGACAGGCGCAAGGTCTGGTCGACGGTGAGCTCGCGCCGGTTACCCGAGGAGACTCGCACCGACTTGCTGCCGTGCACATTGAGGCGGCCGGCGGCCTCCTCCGCCGCGCCCCCGACGGGCAGGGCGGGGGTGCCGGGGATTGCCGCGGCCCGGTCCGGCGGACCGCTCCGGAAGGGGTGCAGGTCGCGGCGCGGAAAAACCGGAACCGGGCAGAAGCGATAGGTCAGAACGACCAGGGCCTGGGGACCGTCGGCCGGGCAGAGCGGCCGCAACGGGATCCAGACCCCGTCCTTGGCCCGCAGCCGGAAGTCCGCCCCGGCCAGCCACGGTCGACCGTCGACGATCGCCTGCACCGAGGCCGCCTGCACGAAGGGATGCGCGAGCCGGATCTCGGCCGTCTGCGGCGAGACCAGGAAAAATTCGGTTTCGCGCCGGAAGCCGGTCGAATCGGCGGCGGCGCTGTCGGGCCGAGCCGTCTGGCCCGTAGCCGGTGGGCTAGGCAAGCAAAGCGCCAGGCAGGCCGCCAGCGCCAGCAGGACGCCTCGCCGCAGCGGTGAGCCGGGAAGAACCCGGCGGTCAGGGGGTGCGGGAGGAAATGACTTCCCCAAACCGGACCTCCCCGACGGGTCACTCGTACACAATCTTGTAGACCAGAACCGCCTGGCGGCCACGGTCGGAGACGGCCAGCCGTTCCTGCGGGCCCACGGCGACGTCCAGCGGCATCTCGGGCGCCGCGACCAGGCCCAGCTCCGAACCTACGGAGAAGAGAAAACGCAGCGACCGGGAGAAAACGTGGACCGCGCTGTTGGCGGGATCGGCCACGAAGACGTTCCCGTGCTGATCGCAATCAACGCCCTGGGGCGTGACCAGCGGGTTGTGCAGATCGAACTCCCCCCCGGCCATGCTCTCGTAGAAACCGAGCCGGTTGAACCGCTGCAGGCGGCGATTGCCCCGGTCGGCCACCACGAAGCCGCCATCGGGCAGGAAAACCACCCCGCTCGGGTCGTCGAACTGCTCGCGGTGCGGGCCCGGCTCTCCGACCGTCTGGGTCAGGGTCAGGAATGAATCGAGCAGCAGAACCTGTTGCTCGCCCGCGTCGGTGGCCACCACCCGACCGTCCCGATCCACGTCGAAGGCGGTGGGCAGGAACTCGGCCACCGGATCGAGGTGGCTGAAGCTGAGCAGCCGATCCTGGTAGGCCCCGCTCGACTCGAAGCGCAGGAGCAGGCGGGCTCCCAGATCGAGGACCAGCACGGAGAAACCGTCCACCCGTACGTCGATCGGCCGGTAGGGCCGGGAGGGAGCGTCGTCGAACATGAACCACTGGTCGGTGGCAGGGTCGAGGCCGTGGACGCGGCCGCCCTTCTCATCGCAGAAAAGCAGCGACCCGTCGAGACCGTAGGCGACACCGCCGATCCCCTCGATCGGGAAGTAGGGCGCCTGGCGTACGTTCTCGAAGACGTAGAGGAATTCGAGAGCCACCGGCAAGGAGCCCGGGGCCAGCGCCGCGGCAGGAGGAGGTGGGGCCGTTGTCTCGGTCCCGGCCCGATGCCGGGCGGGACCCTGGGGGCCGGCGCAGCCGGCCACCCGCCCCAGCCCCAGCAGCCAGGCCGTGGCGGGCCGGTGATTCCAGGCAGCTGCCGGCAGCGGACGCATCAGAAACTGCGCCGGAAGACACACTCGGCGCGCGGGTCGTTCGCCGCCGCGGATACGGCCAACGAAACGTTGAAGCCTAGGAGTTCGTGATCCGGGGCCGGTTCCTCGCGGTGGGCGTTGCGAACCGCGTCGTACACCGCGACCGCGCGATTGAGGATCAGGAACAAGGTCATGAAATTGCGGTGGTCGTAGTTCCGGCGGGCGTCGGCCCGCAGGTCGTTGAACTCGTAGAAGTGATCCCAGGTGGACCACTGCCAGGCATGCTCCGGGCCGATCAGCCCGACCGGTTCCTCGCCCAGCGTTCGCGCTTCCCGGGCCACCGCTTCGTTGTAGCGGTCGGTATTCATGTACCCCTGGACGGCCAGCCAGTACGCCTCGTCGTGTTTACCATCCACCCCGGCGAACAGACGGGCGAAATCCTGGTAGGTCTCCTCCCGGTTCTTGGCCTGGATGTGAAAGACCACGATCGAGGTCCAGACGCCAACCTCGGCCGCCCCGAAGACGTAGGCCTTGGTGCGATCGCCGTTGTAAAACTGACCGGCGCCGGGCACCACCAGTGACAGCAAACCCGCCTTCAGCTTGCAACCGAAATCGCCGCCGGTCCCGCCCGCCGGCTCCTTCGTCACGCCGCCGATGGCCTTTCCCTCCGAGGAGGTTCCAGCCCAGCGCAGCGACGCCTCCAGGCCAAAGACTGCGAACTCGGTGGCGGCGAACGAGGTGAGGGCCGGATCCGCCGGCCCGGCCGCCGCGGCATCCTCTCCGCCCTGGGCGCCGGCCGGGGCCAGGACCAAGCCGGCCAGCCAGACAACCAGCAAGACGCTCGCCGAGCGGGTTAATTCCTTCCAAATCGACAACTTCGCACTCCTAGCCAGGGGGGTCAGTAGCTCACGGTCAGACCGATCCGGGTGGAGGTCAGGCCGTGGGTGTCGGCGAAAAAACTGACGGAATTACCGGCGACCTCGGTGTCCGGCTTCGGCCCGCCCCCGAGCAGACCTTCCAGGTAGGCCACCTGGAAAATGCTGAACACCCGCATGGCGAGGTTAAGATAAACGAGCCGGTCCCGGTTTGTAAACTGGTCGTTGGACTTGATGCGCATGGCCACGTACTTGTCTCGGTTGTCCGAGATGCCGCGCAGGGACAGGTTCGACAGGGGCAGGGGATCGCTTTCTATGTAACCATCAAGCTCCTGCGGCCGGGTGAAGTCGTCCCAGCCGAAGACGAACTGATCCCACTTGCCCAGGTTCTCGAAGTACTCGCGTTCGTCCGCCTGGCGGGAGACCCAGAGCGGCAGGTGCAGGTAGCCGGTGGGGTTGTCGGGGACGTCGAAGTACTTCCGCCCCTCACCCAGCCAGTACTCGTCGGCGAACTCGTCGTCCGACATGTAGGCCCAGCTGAGCCTCTCCTCGCTCCAGTGCTCGTCGGCGAAGGCCATGAACTTCTCTTCCCACTCGTAGCCCAGGTCGTGGTAGTGCTTGACCCCAAGCCAGACGCCGATGTCCAGGGCCATCATGGGATAACCTCGCACGTGACCGAGATAGGCCTCGCCGGCTCCGGGCAGGATGGCGGACATCAGGATCGGCAGCACCACACCCCGGCCCGAGTCTTCCTCCCCGGCGGAGTCCTCCCGCGGCCCGGCCACGCCGCCGATCTCACCCTGGGGAAGGGGGCCGCCGATCTGGTCGGCGGAACCCAGACCGGCCCGTTGCCGCAGCCAGCTGGCCCGCTCATCGGCCGGGTCCTCGGACTGAGCCACGGTCACGATCGGCAGGAACGCAGCCCCCAGGACAACCCCTACCAGAATAATCAGCTTCATTTCTTCTCTCCTCCTGGTGCCGGTCGGCGGGGCGGGCGCCGGGACGCCTATCTCTCCACCGCCAGGGTGGTCAAGCTTTTCTGGACGCCGGCAGTCGTATCTCGTTCGAGCTGACAGACGTAAAGGCCCGAGGCGAGGTCGGGCAAGGCCAACTCGTACTCGTTCACCCCGCCCGGGTTCTGGACGGGGATCCCCACCCGGGTCACGATCTCGCCCTCCAGGTTGAACAGCACGAGGCGGGCCTCCCGGTTGGTGTGGCTGTAAAAGCGCACGGTCAGCTCGGGAATGTCGAGGGGGTTGGGATAGAAGACGACCCGGTCGACTTCCGCCGCCCACGGGGTTGCCCCCGCCAGACGGGCCGGTTCCCCAACCGGACCCAGCCGTTCCCCTCCTCCTGCCGGTCCCAGCCACTCGCTGGTGCCCGCCACCGCGCCGCCGCTTCCCAGCCGGTACCCGGCCAGATGCCCGTTGAGCCATCGTCTTCCCCAGGGCGGCGCCTTCCGGCCGCCGGCCTCGGCGAGCCAGAGCAGCCGCTCGCCCGCGACCGAGGTGGCGACCGTCAGGGAAACGTCGCCGGAAGCGGCCCAGAAGAACGGCGTGCGGTGGAGTCGACGGCCCCGGGCATCGAGCCCCATCAGCTGACCCTGGTCGGTGGAGAAGAAGATCTCGTTGACCCCGTCGCCGGTGGCGTCGCAGATCACCGCCGACCCCGCAACCAGCGTCGAGTCGGACAGGGGAAACAGCTCCAGCAGACGCACGGGGAAGCCCGCGACCGGAAGGCCATCCTCCCGGAAGGCGTGCACGTGGGTGGCGGTCAGCAGCACCAGATCGTTCCGGCCGTCGGCGTCGAGGTCGGCCACGGCCGGCTCCGACAGGGGTCCACTGCGCACCGGACCGGGCCAGGCAATCGCAGCGGCCGTGCCGGTACCGTCGATGTGCCACGACCCGATGCAGCCCTGGTCGGCGAAGACAAGCAGGGTGGTCCCTTCCGGGGAGGGAATGGCAGCCCGGTGCAGCGTCGCCGTCAGCGGGGCCGCGAAGTAGGGCAGGAAATCGGGATCTGGTGCCAGCCCGTCCTCGCCCAGCTTCACCAGGTGCCAGCCCGCGGTCGAAAACACGGCCCAGCCGCCGGGGACGCTGACGGTCTCGTCGGCGAAGCGGACCCCGACCGGCCTGGCCACGAAGCCACCCAGGGGCTCACCCCCCGGCCCGGTCAGGACCAGCGGGGCCCCGAAACGGGCACCGCTGGCGATCAGTATCACCAGGCTGTCGCTCCCGACGCAGCAGAGGAAACGCGGAAACAAGGTCGGCGCCGGCACCGGCCCACAGCTAAGGCTGGTGCCGACCGCGATCCCGCCCCACAGATCCTGCAGCTGCCCCGTGGCGGCTTCGAACTCGAGGGCCCGGACCACTCCGTCGGTCGTGCCCACCAGGAACGGCGGGGGCGGCAGCGGCGGCATGGGGAAAAGCTCCAGGCTCGCCACCACCGGCGGTCCGGCCAGCGGGGCGGTGAGCTGCAGCGCTGCGCCGGCGGGCCAGGTGGGATCGGGAGGCTCGGTCAGCAGGGGGTCGCCGTCCGCGCCGAAGGCGAAGAGCTTCGGAGCGTAGGCCTCACCCCCGAAGGTGGCCGCCGGAGCATCCGTGAAAACGACCGCGTCGAACGGGCCGGTCGCGCCCGGCATGAGCAACGGGGTGACCGACTGCGGATCGAGGGCGCGCGGTCCGGGGACGGTGTCCCCCAGCGCGACCGCCTCGGCCGAGTCGAGCGGAGCCAGGTTAAGCAACGCCCCTTCACCCAGCGAGGCGATCGTGGCGGTGAATCTCATCAGGGAACGCAGACCGACTTCCGAGCCGCAGATGCCCTGCAGCTCGAGGCCGGTCCAGGAATAATCAAAGCACCGGCTGGAGGGAGCGCCTTCCTGGTACAGGGCGTCGCCCCCGAGCTCGTTGAAGGGATCGCGATGGGAGCCGAAGAAACCAAGCACGTAGGCGTCGGCGACGCCGATGTCCTGAATGCCGTCGGCCTCCACCAGCCGCAGTCCGTCCCCGTGGATATTGATCTCGTTGGTCGCCAGTCCCGCCTCGATCCGGTCCATGTTCACGTGCCACACCAGCAGGCCGGAGTGGTCGTTCAGGGTCACGGGATCGATCGTGGGCAGGAAGAAGTCGTACAGACCGGTGTTGCGCGGGCGTGGTTCGCCGGGATCCTGATCCCCGCCCAGGTAGAGAATGACGTCGGTCTCGTGGTCGCTGATGAAGTAGAGGCCGGTATCGGGCACGTCGGCCGCGCTGTAAGGGACCCAGCGATTCTCGATCAGGAAGAACTCCCGCGGCGAAATCCCGCCGCTGAGGGCCTGCGGCTGGGCGAGATCGAAACCGTGGGCCTGGTAGCGAGCGTACTCCGGGACCGTCCGCGGCACCTGCACCGCCGGCAGCCGCCAGGCTTCCCCTCCGGCGAAAACCGGAGTGGTCTCGAGCCAGCCGAGGAACCACTTGTCCCAGGCGCAGAGCGAGGGTGGCAGGACGCCCATCACGTCCAGCACGACGTCTCCCACGCCGTCGGGAGGATCGGAGGTGTCGATCACCACCGCCCCGGCCAGGTTGGTGCCCGAATCCATCAGGCTCCAGACGCCCACCTGGGGATACCCGCTTTGGGTGCTGTAGAGATCGACCAGCCCCAGCGCGTGCCCGAACTCGTGATACAGGCCGGCGGCGATGCTGCCGGCCCAGCCGTCCTGGTTGGTGGTCTCGGGGATGACCGAGCACTCCGAGAGCTGCCCTCCGGTCCAGGGCAGCTTGGCAGGAATCCCGAAGCTCACGAAGAAGGTGGGGATGTCGTTGGGTGAATCGTTGTTGACGTCGCTCTGCCAGTCCGAGCCGGAATGAACAAAGATGACGTAGGTGAAAGGATCGTCATCGTCGTAGTCGTCGAGCCTGACCGGTCCGTCGGCGGCGAGGGTGGAGTCGGTCACCGCGATCATATCCAGCACCAGCCGTTCCAGCGACAGCAGTTCCCAGAAGTTGCCCTCCCCCGGCCCGTAGTCGGCGATGTCGGAAAGCTGGTAGCTGTCCTCCTCACCCGGCGGCAAAACCTGGTAATCGATCTCCAGCCGGCCGCCGGATTGCAGCCGGTAGTACTCCGCCAGGCCTTCCAGGTGGGCGCGGAAGAAGGTGGCATTGCGTGGCGGGTGATCGATGTGCTCGTCCGGCAGCGGCGGGCGGAGGGTGAAGTCGCCGTCGGTGGTCACACTGGTCAGATCACCGCTGCGATCGCTGGCGAAGGAGATCCGCACCAGCAACACCCGCAGAACGTCGTGCACGTCGTTGGTGACCCGCAGCGAGGCGGCGCCGGGATCGGCAACCAGGGCCGGCCCCAGACCGCGCTGCCGCAAGAGGGCGTGGCTGCGCCGCGAGACGCTTCGCTCACCGAGCAGGCGATGAACCTGATCCCAGCGCCGTTGGAATTCCACCTGGCGCTCGCGCAGGGCCTGCTCCCGGCCGGGGTCGCCCGGCAGGTCGCGCGTGACCGGCGACAGCCTGCTCACCGGGTGGACGTCGCTGCTGCCGGCGGCGGCCGCGGCCATCGCCGGGCCGCGGCCCGCGATCGCGAAAAACACCAGCAATTGCAGGAGCAAAACCAGCGGGAACGACCGCAGGCAAACCGGCCTTTTCAAGAAGTTGCCTCCCCAGGAGTAATACGCGCTCGACAATCGGCGTCACGCCCGCGGACTAGAACCGGAAGGCGATGGAGAACCGCTTGACGTCGTCCAGGCCCCTGGCCTGGGGCACCTGGGCGAAATCGAAGGCGATACCCTGGTTGACCCACTGCTGCAGGTCGAGCCCGAAACCCCAGGTGTAATCGCCGATGTCTCCCGCCTCGGCGCTCTTGTAACCGACCCGGAAGAAGAGCGAATGCACGTAGGACCACTCGCCGCCCACGCCCCATTCGTTCTCGTCCCACTCCAGACCCCAGCCGTAACCCCGACCGTTCCACTTGAGCATCGGCACCAGGTAGTCGAAGACGAAAAGCATGGAGGCGCTTTCCGAATCGTGCAGGCTGAAGGCCACGCCGGCCGTCACCTTGCGGGGCATCGGATCGGCCTGGGCGGCGTCGGCATGGGTGATGTTCTGACCCAGATTGCAGATGGCCAGGGCGAAGTTGGACCGCAGATGGGGCACCTTCCAGAGGGCGCCGAAGTCGACCGCGAAGGCGTAACCCGAACCGGAGCCGGGCTGCTGGTCCTTGGTGAAATCGTCCGGGGCCAGATTGTCGCGG
>CAZAHC010000012.1:0-26711 GCA_964484595.1 uncultured Fibrobacteraceae bacterium
CCTTTTCCCTGGCGATCGGCGCTGCCGGATCGTTCGGGCGGCTCTTGAGAGACGTTCCCACGATGAACCCGTCGGCCAGGCCGACGAATTGTTCCAGGTTCCCTGCCGCGAGGCCACTGCCCACCAGCACCGGACACCCGGGCGCGGCCAAGCGCACCACCTGCAAATACACCCGCCGGGCGGCGGCACCGGTGGCCGGGCCGGTCAGGATCAGGCCGTCGGCCAGGGCCCGTTGCCGCAGGTCGGTGGCTTCCTCGGCGATCGGCCGGGCAACCAGGGGGCGGGCGTGCTTGACCCGGACATCGGCCAGGATTCCCACTGCCACCCCCAGCTCGCGGCGCAGGCGCAGCGTCCGGTGAGCCCGGCCCTGGATCAGCCCCTGATCGGTGCCGGCGGCCCCGGCGTGAACGTTGACCCGGACGAAGGCGGCGCCGCCGGCCGCCGCCACGGCCAGCGCGGATTCGGCGTCGTTGCGCAGGACGTTGACCCCGAGCGGCAGGCTGGGAAAATCCGCCCGCAGGGCGGAAACCAGGGCGGTCATGGCGGCCACCGTGACCGCCGGTACCCGCCCCGGGTAAAAGGGAACGTCGTGGAAGTTCTCGACCATGATGGCGCCGATCCCGCCCGTCGCCAGGGCGGCGGCGTCGGTCCGGGCGGCCTCTGCCACGGCAGCGAAGTCTCCGGCCCAGCGGGGTGAACCCGGCAGGGGCTGCAGGTGGATCATCCCGATCACCGGGGGGTTGACCAGGGCGGCGAAGTCCTCACGGTTCCACATAGCGAGGCATTATAGCCCCGGACCGGCCGCACGGAAACCCCGCAGTGCAATTCGACGGCGCGGGGGCGGTTTCTGCCTCGACCGGCGCGGCGCCGTGGGTTAAAATTCCCCCCCAGCAAGACGGGGATCGGGAACCTTCACGGGCGGCTGCTTGGAGCTCGCCCGGGGCTCGGCCCCGCCGCCACAGGAGGTACTGATGCAGATCGTCCTGGGCAAGACCGGTTGGATCGAGATCATCTGTGGGCCCATGTTCAGCGGCAAGAGCGAGGAGCTGATCCGGCGCATCCGGCGTGCCGAGATCGCTCGTCAGCGGGTCCAGATCTTCAAGCACGCCATTGACGCTCGCTACGACGGCGCCTCGATCGTCTCCCATAACCACCAGAGCCTGCCCAGCGTCGCCGTGCAGACCAGCGCCGAGATCGTCGCCCAGGTCGATGACCGGACCGAGGTGGTGGCCATCGACGAGGGCCAGTTCTTCGACGCCGACCTGGTGGAGGCGTGCAACCGGCTGGCCAACCTCGGCAAGAGAGTTATCGTGGCGGGTCTGGACACCGACTACCGCGGCCTGCCCTTCGGCCCCATGCCCAATCTGATGGCCGCCGCCGAGTACGTCACCAAGCAGCTGGCGATCTGCATGCAATGCGGCGATCCGGCCAACTTCAACCAGCGGTTGACCGAGAGTCGTGACCAGATCGTGGTCGGGGCTCAGGGCACCTACGAGGCCAGGTGCCGGCGCTGCTTCGAACCACCCGGCGAGGAACCCGCCGCAGCCCAGGAGGACCTCGACCTCACAACCGCCGGCGATCCGGAAGAACGCTGAATCCGACCTAGGAAAAGAACTGAGGGTCGGCGCTCAGTTGCTGGGCTCTGGCCTTCAGGTCTGCGTAGACGTCGAGCCCGACGCTGAGGAAACTGGCGGCCGAGCTCTTTTGCCAGCTCTCCTCCGCCTCCTGGACACCCTCGCCACTGCAGACGGCAACCTCCTCTCCCAGCGCAATCAAGGCGGGCAGGTGGTTGGCCGGTGCCACATCCTGCAGGTTGTGGTGATGGTGCACCGCCTCCTCCAGCTCCCGGCTGAGATTCCACTCCTTGATCAGGAGGGCTCCCAGCTCGCCGTGGTCGAAGCCCAGCAGCTCGCGCTCGACCTCGTGGTAGGGCCGGCCACTCTCGGCAGCTTCCTCCAGGATCTGATGGAACAAGACCGGCTCGGCGCGAGCCAGCACCAGCTGGCCGATGTTCTGCATCAGACCGCCGAGGAACCCCCGCTCCGGATCACCGAGCCCAAGCACCTGGGAAACCAGCTGGCAAGCGAGGGCCGACAGCACCGACTGCCGCCAGATCTTCTTGAACAGCATGCCCGCGCCCGGGGTCAGGAATACCGACTTGGTGGCCATGACCAGGGTCCAGTTGCGAATGGTGACGAAGCCGAGCCGGACGATGGCCTCGCTGACCGTGTCGATGTCACGCACCGCACCGTAGAAGGGGGAATTGGCCACCCGCAGAACCTTGGCGGTCAGGGCTTGGTCAAGAGCGATGGCCTTCTCCAGCTTGGTCGCCGTGGTCCGCGGATCCTCGATGACGGCCATGATGTGGCAGGCGGCTCGCGGGAGCGCCGGCAGCTCACCGCTCTGGCGCAGGATACCCTCCGGCGTGAGAGGGACTACCCCGGCGTCCCGGCCGGTCTCCGCGCTCGACGGTTGATCGTCAACAGCGGCGGGCCCGGCCTGGTCCGGACCTTCAGTTCCGCCAGGACTGGCGGCAGGCGGCAGCACAGCTTCCGCCGGCGCCGCGGCTTCCGGGGCCGCCACCGGCTCGGCGGCAGAGGGGGCCGGAGCCGGGCCTTGCCGGCGACGGGCCGCGTGCTCGCGGCGGCGCGCCTTTTCCGCGGCCAGGATGGCAGCCACCTTCTCGCCGGACCCTGGTTGCTTGTTGGTCAGCAGGCACATCCGGGCTAGGGCGTACTGGGCCAGGATCTCGGCCGCGGCCAGGGAGGCGGCGGTGGCGCGATCGGCATCAAGGTAGAGGTAGGTATTCCAGCGGTCGCTCACCGGCTGGGGCAAGAGAACGATCTGCCGATCCCGGCTCCCCCTGCCCAGCATCAAGGTCAGGTCGAGGGGGAAGTACTTGGCGGGCACGGGGCCGGCGTACAGGCAGCGTTCCTGGCCGGTGATCGCAAAGATATCGTCTTCCTCGCTGGGGATCGGCGCCCGTCCGTCCGGACGTTTCTGGGTGGCCTCAGCCGGCAGCGTGATTCCCTCCTGATGGTAAGCCTGGAGTCCTGAGCGCCACCGCTTCAAGACCACCAGCCGCAGGTTGTACCGGGAAGCCAGCCCCGTGAAGATATGGGGTATGTCCTTGACCTGCTTGGCCGCGGCCAGCTCCGCCAGCCCTTTCCGCAGGCTGGTCAGCAGGTCCAGGTCCGGCCCGGCCTCGGCGGGGCCCGGGCCGGCAGCCGGCGGTTCAGGCGCGGGTTCGGGGGACGGGCTTTCCGGCTGCTGCGAGCGGGACGTCGGTTCCGGAACGGGCCGTGATTCGGGGGCAGGGCCGGGTTTCTTGGCCTTCCGGTCCGTTCCGTCACGGCCCTCGGCTTCCAGCTCCGCCACGCGCTTTTGCAGCGTATTGAGAACCGCCTGGATCTGATCGAGCTCGTTGCCGGTTCCGCCCAAGTCACCAATCCTCGTATGGTGGCCGCGGGCCCGGTTCCCGGCGCCCACAACCAGCCAGGGATAACCGCGCCCGGAGCTCGACCCGGACGTTCTGCGGAACCACCGGGTCGGCTGGCCGTTCTTCTGCTCATTCGGCAGAGGCGGACGGGTTTTTGAGTTCTTTTTGACCCCCGGGGCGCCAGTTCCCCTGGCGCTCGCCGTTCTGGGCGCTAAACTTGGGGGAGCACCGCCGACCACTTCCGCCCGCCCACCCGAGCGTTCGGGAGGACAGATGAGCTGGCAGATCACCAAATCCTTCACCTTCGACGCCGCCCACTGGCTACCGCGAGTCCCTGCCGACCACAAGTGTCGCCACCTGCACGGTCACACCTACCAGGTCGTGCTGACCCTGGCCGGCGAACTCGCACCGGATTTCGACTGGGTGATGGATTACGCGGAGATCAAGGCTGCCTTCGCCCCGCTCCTGGAGAAGCTCGACCACGCCTGCCTGAACGAGATCGAGGGGCTAGAGAACCCCACCGCCGAAGTCGTGGCCCGCTGGATCTTCGCCGAACTCAAAACGGCCTTGCCTCTGTTGGCCGAGGTCACGGTCCAGGAAACCCCCCACACGGCCGCGACCTACCGCCCCTGATCCCGGGGCCGGCCCCGGGATATCACTCCGAGTGTTCCTTGATCCACTGACGCGCGCGCTCATCCTGCGGATTGATGGCCAGCAGCTTCTGATAGGCGGACCAGGCCTCGTCGATCCGGCCCGTCTGGTCGTAAAGACCAGCCAGGTTGCCGAGGGCCTGCCAGTAATTCGGCTCCCGCTGGAGAACTTCCAGGAAGGTCTTCTCCGCGGGGCCGTACTGCTGCAGCTCGATCTGGCACCTGCCCACCCCGAACAGGGCCTGGGCGTTGGGACGGCGGCGATGGAGGGCCTGGAATCTCCGCAGCGCCGCCCCGGCATCGCCGTTGGCAAGCAAGACCCAGGCGTGCCCGAACTGGGCCTGGTAATTGTCGGGGTCGCTGCGCAGGACGATCTCGAACTGGGCGGCGGCGGCGTCCGTCCTGCCGGCCTGCAGCAGCAGGTCTCCCAGGTGCACTCTCGGCTCCACGGTAGTGGGACTGCGCCGGATCAGATCCTGGTAAACCCCGATGGCCTCATCCGGCCGGCCCAGCTTGGTCAGCACCGTGGCGAGCTGGCTGTAGAGGCTCTCCTCGATCCACCGGAAGTGCCGCTGCGGGTATTCCTCGTTGATGAAGACGGCGCGCTCGAAGGCCCGCCGACCCTTCTCCAGCCTGCCGGCGGCCACGTACGCGGAACCGAGAGTGTGCCAGCTGAAGGGATCGGCATCGATCCGGTTCTCCCGGAAGGTGAGCAGGTCCGGCACCAGCGATAAGGCCAGCACCCCCGCGGCCACCACGAGACCTCGCCGCCGGTCGGGCCAGCTACCCCTGGCCGCCGCCCAGACCAGCCTGGCCAGGCCGCCGCCCGCCGGAATCGTCAGCAACGCCAGGACGGGCAGCCGGAAGCGGGCGTTGATGAAGAACAGCAGCACGGAAAAGGAGTAGGCGGCGATCGCCCCCAGCAGCAGGAAACGCCGCGACGAGGTGAGATCCCGGCGGCAGAGGCCGACCACGCCGAGCACCAGGATGGGCGTCCAGCCCAGCCACACCGGCCAGCGCAGCAGGGGGGAGCGGCTCCGCCAGAAGTAGATGTTCTTGTTGTTTGACCGCTCCCCGGCCCCGAACAGCATCCGGATCTTGTGAGCGTACAGGCCGAGCGCAGTGCCGGGTTCGTCCAGCCAGAAGGTCAGACCCTTCCGCACGTAGAAGCGATCAACCTCCGACGGCTTGAGATCGCGACGGGACTCTTCCTTGGCCCTGGCGATGACGTCGTCGTATCCCCCCTGCCAGGTGGGGCGGGTGCCGGGTACCCAGGCCGTGCGGCCGTCCGAGAAGTGGTTGTTGCCGATGAAGAAGTTGACCCCGCCCTGCGACGCGATCAACACCGTGTCGTTTCCTCGCAGGAAGTTGTGGGCGGCCACGGGCAGGATCGGCAGGAGCAACCCCGCCGCCAGCACCAGCCAGCGGCTCGAGCGCACCGCCACTCCCCTGTACCGGTGCAGGTACCACAGGAAAACCGGCGCCAGGATCAGGATGTTGGGCCGGGCCACGGCCGACAGTCCCCACACCAGGCCGATCAGCAGCAGCCAGCGGCGGGCGGACGGGTCCCGCTCCTCGCCGTCCCCGCGCAGCAGCATCCAGACCAGCAGCAGGTCGAGAGTCACCGCGACGGTGACGATAAGCAGCTCGCCCGCGAAGTAGATGCTGGTCCAGGCGAGGCAGAACAGCAGCCCGGCCAGCCAGCCGGCGAGCCGGCCGAAGAGGCGGGCGGCACAGAGGGCGGCCAGTCCCGCCCCGGCGGCCGAGATCGCCACGTGGACAAGCTGCACCGCCAGCCGCTGGTCAGCCCCGAACAAGGCGTACAGGCCGGCCAGAAAATAGGGGTAGAGAGGAGCCCGGAAGAATGGTTCAGCCGCGGGCCAGGTTCCGGCGAGGATGCCCCGGGCCCACAGGTCGTGCATGGCCGCGTCCATGATTGGCCGCAGGATGAGGGGGTTCACCTGCGGGTCGGACATCAACCACACGTGGATCGCTCGCACGGCGAAGGCAGCGAGCGTCACCACCGAGAAAAGCAGCCAGGTCCGGTTTCTCATCTTCCCTCACCGCTCGTAAGGTCAGCCACGATCCAGGCGCACGGGCTCCACGCTCGCGTCGGGGACCCAGCCGATCCACTCCCCACCCAGACCTATGCGGGTCCACCCCTCGCGCCGGCCGCGGATGGTGAGGGTCAGACCGTCGTGGATCCGGAAGACGACGGGGAACGAGGCGGCGGGACCACTTCTGACCTCCACCTCCTCGACCACCACGACCGCCAAGTCGCGGATCCGTTCCTCGTACCAGCGCCAGCCCGTCACCGCCAGCAAAATGACCAGCACCGCCGCGCCCGTCAGCAGGAGGCGGCGCAGTCCGTCCGAGACCGCACCCCGGATCCAGGCCACCGCGACCAGACCGCAGACGATCCAGACGACGACGACCAGCGCCAGGCTCAACTCGTCCAGGGACAGCGCCCGCACCACGCGCACCAGGTGGCCTATCACCGCCGGCATGTCTCCGGTCTCCAGCTCGAGATCCCGGATGTGGGTGCGAACCCAGGTCAGGTTGCCCCGCACGTCCCGGTCGCGCGGGGCCAGCCTCTCGGCCCGCAGGTAACTCAAGATCGCCCGCCCCAGCTCGCCGCGCCGGGCAAAAGCGTTTCCCAGGTTGTAATGGAGATCCGCCTCGTTGACGCCGCGATCCAGCACGGCCTGGTACCGGAGCAGAGCGGTATCGATATCCCCGGCCGTGTAGGCCTGGTTCCCCTCGGCCAGCAAGCGGGCGGGATCGGGGCCGCGCCCGGCTCCCGGCCCACCCCGGGGCGATTCCTGGGCGGCCGCTCCGGCGGCGACGACCAGCAGTCCGATCCCTGTCAGCAAGGTGCGGGCGCCGGCTCCCGGCGACCGCGAGCGCCGTTTCTCCGCTCTCTCCAGCTCGGCCAGCAGCGTGTCGGTCTCCCGCAGCAGGGAGACGACCTGGCCGGCTGCCTCGCTGCGTTCACCCGGCTCGGGCTCCTCGCTGCGGCCGCCGCCATAACGGTAGCCGTCACAGACCGCGAGTATCGCGCCCAGCCGTTTGCCCACCCGGGAGCGATTCAACCGGTCGGTGTACCGGCGCACGGCGACCGACTCGAGCGCGGCGGCCTGTTCACCGGTCTTGTCGGCCACAAAGCGGAAGATCGCCCGGGCGAGCAGGGAAAACCCCGCGGAGGCCTCCCGGGCCCGACCCGCTTCTTGCAGCAGGCGGCGAGCCTGTCGCAGGGCGCGGCGGCGGCGCCAGCCGGCGGGATCGCGCCGCAACCGTTCCAGCCGATCCAGCCGCCACCGCAGGACGGCCAGCCCGACCAAAGGGGCCAGCAGGGCGGCCCACCAGGCTACGGTGGCGGGAAAAGGAGCCAGCCGGGTGCTCAACTTGCCCTCGACCGGATGGATGAAGGCTAGGTCGCGCCCGAGTCGCTCGATACCGCTGCGCAGAAAACCGGAAGGGGCATCCCCGGCCACCGGCAGGTCGCTGGGGGTGACCAGCACCCGCAGGCCCGCCTTGCGGGCGGTCTCGTAGCGCGCCCGACCGGGGTTGAAGTACACGACCCGGATCGGATCCAGCTCCAGGAACCCCTCCTCGGCGGGCACGACCACCTTTTCCACCGTGTAGCGACTCAAAAGGCGCTCGCCGCTCTTGTCGACGTTCAGGTCCTCGCGGGCATCGTGCATCCGGGCGCCCGCGGGTTCAGGCAAAGGCAAGCGGTCAAGCCCTTTGAGGAAACCGTCGGCGACGAGCTCGACGGTGAGGCCCACCGGCTCACCCCGCGGCACGGTGTCCCGATCGACCTCGGCGGTCAGGGTCAGCTGCCGGGCGACGACGCCGCAAAAATCAGTCGGCCGCGGCGAGGGCAGCGGCGAGACCTCGACGATTATCGGATCGGTACGCAGTCGCTGAGGCCGGTTGCGGCTGCTCCGCCGGGAGGAAAAGAAACGATCGAAGATGTCGACGGGGATCGTCACCTCGGCGGGCTCGATGGTCAAGCTGCCGGGCCGGGTGGGAAACAGTGCGTAACGGAGCTCGGTGACGTGGTACCGGTAACTGGCGATGGTCTGGATGTAGTTCCGCTCCGGCGGCAGGTCTTCCCGCCAGAACCCCTCGGCCTTGGGAGCCTTGTACTGGGGACTTTCCCAGAGCTGCACCCGGCGGTAGTAACGGAACGTGAGGACGATCTGCTCGCCGACGAAGGCGCTGGTGGCGTCGGTATCCAGGGTGATGAAGACCTCGTCACCCAGCCGCCCGCCGCCGCCGGAACCGGTGCTCACCTCACCGCCGGTCCGGTCCGCACCTCCGGGTGAGGTTCGATCCGCTCCGGCCGGCCCGCCCTGGTCCGCGGCCGCCATAACCGTCACCGGGATGGGCTGGGTCCGGTAGGTCCGCCCCTGGATCTCGATCTCCAGCGCCGGGATAGTCAGCGACCCGACCCGGCGCACCTGCAGGAAGAAGGTCGAGGTGACCGAGGCGCTGGTCTTGCCGTTGACGAACCGGAAACTCTGGCTCGTGCCGCCGGAGAAGGCGTCCACCCCGTCGAGGGGCGGCAGTTCAATCGGCGGCAGGGTTTGAAAGGGGCCCTCCACCGTGACGGTGAGGGTGACCTGTTCGCCGACCGCCACCCGGCTCCGGTCCACCTCGGCGGTGAAGGTCACCCCGAAGCCCACCCCAGGTACGGTCAGGGCCAGCAGGACCAGGCCAGCCAGGAACACGGTGGCCGGGCCGCCACTGCGGGCGGAGGAAGCGGACGGTCGGTGTGTCTGGCAGGTTCTCGTCACCATCGCTTGCCGCTCTTGGCCCGGCCACCCTTGAGCCGTTTCTCCACCGACCGCTTGAGCTCCTCCTCGTCACGGTCCAGGGCCCTGAGGATGGCCAGGGCTCGTTCGGTGGACATCTCCTCCTCCGATTTTTCCTCCTGCGAGCTGGATTGTTCCTCGTCTTCCTGGGCCGGCTGGGGCTCCTCCGGCTCCGGCGGGGGCGATTCCTGGCCGGGAGGTTCCTGCTCCGGCTGATCCTGGCCGGCCGGTGATTCCTGCGGCTGCGAGTCCTCCTGCTGTTCCGACTCGGACTGCTTGCCCTGCTGCTCCTGGTTCTGGTCCGGCTTCTGGCACTCGTTCTGATCCTGCTGTTCCTGCTGCTGTTGTTGCTGCTGTTGCTGAACCTGCTGGAGGGCCAGTTCCAGGTTGTGCCGGGCATCGAGCTGATCCGGCCCCAGCCGCAACGACTGCATCAACAGCTCGGCCGCCCCGCCCGGATCACCCTGCGCCAGCCGGCTGGTGCCCCCGTTGTACAGGCTCTCGGCCCGCAGGTCCGCCGACCTGGACAAGGTTAGGGCCCGCTGGAACTCGGTGTCGGCCTCCTCGAAGCGCCCGAGGCGGAACAGCGCCTCCCCGACCGCCAGGCTCAAACGAGGATCGTCGGGGTTGTTGGCCCGCGCGGTCTCGAAGACCCGCAGGGCCTCCTCGTACTGCTCGGCGGTGAAGAGCCGGCGCCCCTCGTCGGCCTCCCCGGCGCCCGGCGGCCGGACCGGCAGGCCCGCCGCCGCGTCGGAGGTCAAGAGCGGCGAACCCAGAGCCAGCCAGAAGCCGATCAGCGCTGCCGGCAGCGCGGCCGTTCGCGGCGCGGCGCGGCGTCGCGGTCGCAGCAACAGCCGGGCCAGCAGACAGCCGAAGGCCAGGATCAGCGGCCAGAAGAACCGTTCCTCGAAGGCGGAGATGCGCCTCTCCTCCAGCTCCCGCTCGCCCAGGCCCGTCAGGATGGAATGCAGCCGCTGCCCCGCCAGACCGTCGGCCCCGAGGCGGAAGGTGGTGCCCCCGCTCAGA
The DNA here is from genome assembly GCA_964484595.1 of uncultured Fibrobacteraceae bacterium. Classification (GTDB taxonomy): domain Bacteria; phylum Krumholzibacteriota; class Krumholzibacteriia; order LZORAL124-64-63; family LZORAL124-64-63; genus CAZAHC01. The sequence continues at coordinate 9,936 of CAZAHC010000012.1, forward strand.
CCGGCGATCTTTTCCAGGGAGGCCAGGTCGAGGCGGGTCAAGACCACGTTTCCCTCCTGATCCTTCATGAAGCCGGCGGGGCGCCCCTTGTCGTCCAGGACCGGAATCAGGCCGCCGGTTTCCAGCCCCACCCCGACCGGCAGGACGACAATGCCCTCGTCGCGACAGGCGCTGACCTCCTTCTCCCACTCGCCCTCCAGGTCCTCGCCGTCGGTGACGAGCACGATGGCCCGGAAGGCGTCGGCGGTCTGGCGTTCCCCTCCCTGCTGGAGCAGCTCCCGGGCGGCGGCCAGGGCGGAGCCGATAGCGGTTCCCTGCTCCGAGAGCATGTCCGGCGCCGCCATGCGCAAGAAGATCTGAGCGGTGCCGTAATCGAGGGTCAGGGGGCACTGGACGAAGGCAGACCCGGCGAACAGCACCAGCCCGATCCGGCCCCGAGGCAGCCGCCCGAGGAAATCGGCCAACTCCGCCTTGGCCCTTTCGATACGGCTGGGAGGCACGTCCTCGGCCAGCATCGAGTTGGAGATGTCCAGGGCGATCACGATGTCCGTCCCCTTCTGCTTGACCACGACCTCGTTGGCTCCCCACTGGGGCCGCGCGATCGCCACGATCAGCCAGAAGAGGCAACAGATCAGCAGGAACCGGCGCCACTGGTGCAGGCGGGGGTTCGCTCCTTCGACATGCTCGCCGGCCCGGGCGCCGAGCAGCGTTTCCAGGCGGGCCCGCGCGCGCCGGTCGCCCCAGCGAAGGATCCCCACCAGGGCCGGCAAGCCCAGCAGCAGCAACAGCCACATGTCGGCGGCGAACCTCACCTCGAAATCCTCCTGGTGACCCTCGGGCCTACGGAACGCGGCGTAGCCAGGTTGCTCCCAGCACGGCCCCGAGCGCGAGCAGGACCAGAGCCGGTGAGGCGAACCAGGCCATCAGCTCGCGATGATAGGTACTGACGGTCGTCTCGTAACGCGTCGTCTCCAGGCGATCGATGGTTGCGAAGATCGAGGCGAGAGCCTCCGGATCCTCGGCCAGGAACATGCTGCCCCCGGTGAGCTCCGCCACCTCGGTCAGCAGTTCCTTGTCGATGCGCGACTCGATCTGCCGGGTGCGCCGCCCGAAGATCGGGTCGTCCACCGGATACGGAGCGTATCCCTGCTTGCCCACGCCCACGGTGTAGACCCTGATGCCCAGGGCCGCGGCCAGCTCGGCCGCGGTTTCCGGCTCGAGAGTGGGCACGTTGTTCAGGCCGTCCGTCAACAGGATGACGGTCTTGCTCTCGGCCGTGGAGTGCTTGAGCCGGTTGACCCCGGTGGCCAGGCCGAGGCCGATGGCGGTACCGTCCTCGATCAGGCCGACCTCGACCTCGTCCAGGAATCCCTTCAGAACCGACCGGTCCAGGGTCAGGGGACACTGGGTGAAAGCCTTCGAGGCGAACAGGACCAGGCCGATCTGATCGTGAGGACGACCGTCGATGAAATCGCGAATCACTTGCTTGGCCACCGCCAGGCGATCCTGGGGCTGAAAGTCGAGCGCCCGCATGCTGCCGCTGATGTCCAGGGAGACGACGATGTCGATGCCCTCCCCCTGCACCTCCTCGTTGAGGTACGTCACCCGGGGCTGGGCCAGGGCGACGACCAGCAGCAGCAAGGCCAGGACGGACAACCACGGCAGCAGCAGGCTCAGCCGCACCCGCCCGCCGACCACACCGGCGGGGAAGAGGGCCAGCCGGGAAAAACGCAGGGCCGTCGGATCGGCCTCGTGACGGCGACGCAACCAGACGGCCACGAGGACCGGCACGGCCAGCAACAGGAAGTAGGGTCGCGCGAACTCAATCACCCACCATCACCTCCCCTCCCCGGACGACCGGGCCCCCGGGAATCCCGGCGCGCGGACAAGTTCCTGCAGGCGGGCCCAGCTCTTCTGTCCCCTGATCGCCAGGTCCGGCGGCACCGGCGCGTAACGAGCCTCGATCCGGACCTGGTCCACCAGCTGAACCCCGGAGCCGAACAGCTCCAGACAGGCAGCCTGGACCGGGGCTCCGGGCGCGTACCGCTGGTCATCCGACCTGGCCAGCAGGCGGGCGAACTCCGCCCCTTCCGGCCGGCGATGCCCCCTTTGCAACAGGGCGGCAGCAACCTCGGGCCCGGTCATCTCCCCGGCCCGGATCCCGAAACGGCCGGTTAGGTAATGGCGCAGGATGGAAGCCAGACGGTCCAGGAACCGGCGGCCCTCCCCCCTGGCGAGCAGTTCGGCGGCGTGCAGATCCCACAGTGCCACCGCGGCGTCCAGGTACGCCGGCGGCGCCAGGGACCGGTGGGCCGGCCCGGCCGACGGTCGAGACCGCCGCCGCCACAGGTACCAGGCGAGCAGGACGAGAAGCAGCGCAACCACCCCGCACCCGGCCAGCAACCACCAGTTCCAACCCAGGGAACGAGGCGCCCGGATCCCGGCGGGGTTGAACCCGGACTCCAGTCCACTCCTGACGAGGTAGACCGAGGACACCGGCTCCCCGCCCTCGCCCCAGCCCACCTGGATCGGCCCCGGCCGGAAGAGACGGACTCGCCGGCTGATCCGGGTCCCCTCGCTCGCCGGCAACGGCGGGGGTTCGCCGGCGGGGGGCCGGCCCCGGAGGCGAGCCAGGAATCCCTTGATTCCGGAGGGTTCGGCGGCCGCGAACTCGTCGGCGAAGACCAGCCAGTCGGCCCGACAGACCAGCGAATCGGGGCTCACCTCGGCGGCGGGCGGGAAGTCGATAACCAGGTAGGCCTGCCCCCCGAACCGGACCGAATCCGGCTGAATCGCAACCGCGGTCGGGGTAGGCCAGCCGGGAGGACCCTCGATCAAGGCCAGGGCGGTGTCAACCACCGCGGCCGCGGCTGGCGGCGGCCCGGCGGGCAGGGTCTGGCTGGCCGAGCCGTGCGGCTGAGCGACAGCGCCGGTCACCAGCAGGATCCCGCCGAACATCCCGAGCGCCGCGGTGCGCCAAAGCGCGCGCCCGCTCACCGGTGTCTCCGGCGGCTCTCGGTGCGCTGGCTGAAGAACTGCTGCAGCGGCTCGACGTAGGAACGGGTGGCGTCGATGTCGACCAGGTCCACCCGCAGGCTGCGCAGCATTCGCTCCAGGGCCCGGTCGTGGCGGCGCGCCCGCTCGCCGACCACCTCTCGCGTCCGGGCGGAGGAAGTGTCGACGAGATGAAACCGCCCCGTCTCGGCATCTACCCAGCGCACCAGGCCGGCGGCGGGGATCTCGCTCTCGCGCGGATCCCGGATCCGCACCGCCACGCAATCGTGTCGCCGGTTGACGATCCGCAGGGAGGTGTCGAATTCCCCGGCCCAGAAATCCGAGACCAGGAAGATGGTCGCCTTGCGCTTGAGCACCGAGCCCAGCAACTGCAGGGGAGCGTTCAAGTCGGTCCGATGGCCGGTCGGCACGAAGGTCAGCAGCTCGCGGATCAGGCGCAGGACGTGAGTCTTGCCCTTGGCCGGGGGGATGTACTTCTCGACCCGGTCGCTGAAGAGCACCAGCCCGACCTTGTCCTTGTTGCTGATGGCGGCGAAGGCAAGCACGCCGCAGAGCTCCGCGGCGACCTCGGTCTTGTTGCGACGTCCCGAGCCGAAGCGGCCGGACCGGCTGACGTCCGCGACCAGCATCACCGTCAGCTCTCGTTCCTCGTCGAAGAGCTTGACGAAGGGGCTGTCGGTGCGGGCGGTGACGTTCCAGTCGATGTTCCGAATGTCGTCCCCGGGCACGTACTCCCGCACCTCACGGAATTCCATGCCCCGCCCCTTGAACACGGAGTGGTACTCGCCCGAGAACATCTCGTCGACGAGCCGGCGGGTGCGAATCTCGATACGCCGGACCGCCTCGAAAATCTCGGCCGGGATAACTGAGGTCTTCTCTTCTGCGGGGGCGGAATGCCGCACCTGGGACTGCCTCCCTCGGTTCCTTCGGGCCAGCTGGCCAGGAGCTAGGGCACCTCGATGTTTGCGAAGAGCGAGGTGACGATGTCGTCGCTGGTCAGCTGCTCGGCCTCGGCCTCGTAGGTGACCAGAATCCGGTGGCGCAGGACGTCCCGGCCGACCGCCTTGACGTCCTCCGGAATCACGTACGCCCGGCCGGCCAGTAGCGCCCGGGCCCGGGCCATCTGCGTCAGGGCCAGGGTCGCCCGGGGAGAAGCTCCGTACGCGATCAGGGGCGCCAAATCCAGGCCGAAGCGGGCCGGGTCGCGGGAGGCGAAGACCACGTCCAGGATATAGTCCTTGATCTTCTCGTCCACGAACACCGCGTTCACGGCCCCCTGGATCTCGGCGATCTCCTCCGGCCCGATCACCGGTTGGATCGCCGGCGGTTGCCGGCCGGCCATCCTTTCGAGGATCTGCCTTTCCTCGTCACGATCGGGGTAGTCGATGCGCAGCTTCAGCAGGAAGCGGTCGACCTGGGCCTCGGGCAACGGGTAGGTGCCTTCCTGTTCGATGGGGTTCTGGGTGGCCAGGACCAGGAACGGCCTGGCCAGCGGGAAGGTCTCGTTGCCGATGGTGACCTGTCGCTCCTGCATCGCCTCGAGCAGGGCGCTCTGGACCTTGGCCGGGGCCCGGTTCACCTCGTCGGCCAGGATGATGTTGTTGAAGACGGGGCCCTTCTTGACCGTGAACTCGCCGGTCTCACGTCGGTATATCGTGGTGCCGATGATATCGGCCGGCAACAGGTCGGGCGTGAACTGGATGCGCTGGAACCCGGTGCGCACGACCTGGGCCAGCGTGCTGACGGCCAGGGTCTTGGCCAGACCCGGCACGCCCTCGAGCAAGATGTGACCGTCGGTCACCAGCCCCAGCACCAGGCCCTCCAGCATCGAGCGCTGCCCGACGATGACCTGGCTGACCTCCTGGATGACCTCTTCCATGCGCCGGGCGTAATCCTCGGCGCGGTCCTTGGCGAGTGCCTCAAACTGCGTCATGACATCCTTCCGTCGTCAAAGCGAACCCGCGGGGGAAAAACAGGCTCCTGGTACACCCTGCCCGCGGCGGGGTTCCCGGCCCGCCGACCCTTTCAGACAGGTCGCGGTCACACGCGCCTCGCCGGCGGGGGACCTCCAATCTAGTGCGGGGAAAATGTCTTGCCAAGGGTAACCAAAAGACTTTCAATGACCGGGCATCCGCGGCCCGTTCCGGCCGCCGAGCCCGACACACCTGCAGGAGGCGGAAAGGGCCTTGAGGCTGTCGCCCGCAAAAATCGAATACCTCGGCACCAAGATCCTCAAGCTGATCCAGGACAACCGGCGGATTCACATCACCTCGAATCCCGACCTGGTTTTCCGATCAGTGGCCGATGTCATCTACGCCAACATGCAAGCCGAGGAGGAGATCGAGGAAGAGGTCGAGATCCTGCTTGGGCATCATCGGGGTGAAATCGAGGCCATGGAAATGGACCTGGGCATGCTCAGGGCCAAGATCAAGCGCGAGGTAGCCAAAAAGCGGGGCTTCGTCCTTTGACGGCCGGCGCCTGCGGTAACCGCCGGAGGTTCTCTTTCCACGATGAGACTGTCCGAAGAACGCGTCTCGGTGCTGGCCCGTGGGATCTGTGACACCCTCCTGGACGAGGAACTCATCGATCTCGAGATTGACGAGGAACGGTTCCTCTTCCTGGTCGAGAGCCTGATCCTGCAGGATCTGCAGACCGAAGACCAGATCGACGAGGAAGCCGCCGCCTGGTTGCGCAAGCACCGGGCACACCTGCAAGACGGTTCACCGGAATGGGAGATCGCCCTGGAAAAGGTCAAGGACGACCTGGCGATCACCAAGGGTTACGTCATCCGGTGAACCATCGCCCGGAGTGAAAGCAGCGTGAGGATCCTGGTGCTTTCACCCTACCTCCCCCACGAACGGGTCGGCCACGGCGGTGGCATGGCTGTCCGCGAACTCCTGCGATCCCTCGCTCGCCTCCACGAGGTCACGCTGGTCAGCCTGGTGCGGCCGGGCGAGGAAGACCTCCTGCCGGAGACCGCGGCCCTGGGTGTCCAGCCCGTCGGCCTGCCCTTCCTGGATCGCCGGGCCCGCGGGCGCAACAGGTGGCAGCTCGTCGGCAAGCGCGCCCTGGCCCTGGCGCGGAGCGCTGATTCCGGCTATCCCCTGTACGTCCAGAAGTATTGGTCGGCGGATCTGTCACGCCGTCTGATCGCCGTCGTCGAGCAGAGACGGCCCGACGCCATCCAGATCGAGTACTTCCAGCTGTCCTTGCTCTGCCGTGATCTGCGCCGCTGGCGTGAGAGTCGCCGCGGACCGGAAGGCCGGGCGAGCCGGCCTCACCTGGTCCTGAACAGCCACGAACTCGGCTCCCTGCCCCGGCGGCGGCGGGCGGCAGCCTCCAGGGCCTTCCTGGGCCGAACTTGTCACCGACTGGCCGCCGAAGCGTGGGAAAGGCTACAGAAGGACGCCACCACCTGGGCCGACACCACTCTTTGCGTCACCGACCAGGACCAGCGTCTGCTCGAGCAGCAGGGGGGAATCCGGTGTCGCACCGTGCCGCTGGGCGTCAATACCGAGGCGATCCAGCCCGTCTGGGATCCCGAACCGCCGGACAGGCTTCTCTTCGTGGGCAGCTTTGGCCACCGGCCCAACCGGGTCGCGGCCCGCTTCCTGGTGGAGCAGGTCTGGCCCGAGGTGGCCGAATCCCTCCCCGACGGGCAGCTCGTACTTGCGGGCCGGGGATCCAGGACTTTTCTTGGGGCGCTCGCGGCGCCGCCCGAGCGGGTTTCCGCCGTCGGTTTCGTGGCGGACCTGACCGCTCTCTACCGCGAGTGTCGCCTGTTCGTGGCGCCCCTGACCGAGGGCGGCGGGATCAAGATCAAGGTCCTTGAAGCGATGGCGCGGGGCATACCCGTCGTGAGCACCCCCATCGGCGTCGAGGGCATAGTCGGCGCGGCCGAGGAGGCGGTCTTCATCACCCCTGAAGCGACCTTCGCCGCGACGGTCATCGAGGCCCTGCAGACCCCGGCGGAATGCCGGCGCCGAGCCGAGCGGGCCCGCCGGATCATCGAGGAACGCTTCAGCTGGGCCTCCATCGCCCGGAGGCTTACTCGTATCTACCAGGGAGACTGAACGGTGGTCACCCGTCCCAAGGAGCGATCAAAATGGTTAAGCGACTGCTCATCCTGATCTTCTCGCTGGCCCTGCTCGTCGGCATGGGTCTGGTGACCACCGCCGCCCTGGCGGGACCAGAGGGTATTTTCGGCGAGATGCGCTGGCGCTGGGAGGGCTACCAGGATATCGACGCCGACAGCGGGAGCGAGGACAACTGGGGAGCCAACTACCTTCGCACTCGCCTGGGTTACCGGACGGACGTCTCCGAACGAGGGTCTTTCCTGGTGACGGTCGAGAACGTACGGGTGCTCGGGGGTCCGGAGACGGTGCCGCTCGGCACCCTGGGTGTCATGACCGACGCCGATCACTCCCTCTCCACCTACAACGACCACATTTACTTGCACGAGGCGCACCTGGGGATCCGGGATCTCTTCCTGGAAGGCTTCCACGCCTACGGCGGCCGGTTCAGCCTGGCTTACGGTCGCGAGCGTATCATCGGCACGCAGGACTGGCCCAACTACAGCGAGTTCCGCTTCGACGGCTTCCAGGGCCGTTACGCCGGGGAGAGCTACCGGCTCGACCTGCTCTGCCTCAAGCTCGCCGAGGTCGAGAACCAGAAGAACGTTGTCAGTTATTCCCTCGGTTTCGCCGGCACCGACACGACCGTTCCCGTCACCCTGAACGAGGACGCATACGGGGACATCGACCTGCGCGGCTTCGTCTTCCACTACGACTGGAGCGATAACTTCTTTTGCGAACCGTACGCCCTCTACCAGACCACCGCCCGGGGCCGGAAGACACACCAGGCAGGCATGCCGATCGACTCGGACAGCACCATCGTCGACCTTGACAACGACAGCCGCTTCCTCGCGGGCTGTCTCTTCGACTACCTGAGCGGGAGCGGTCTGCACTTCTTCGCGGAGGGGGTTCTCATCAGCGGCACCGGCCACCGCGCCGTCCAGGACACCCTAGGGGTCTGGTCCCAGCAGAAGGTCAAGACCTCGGCGGCCGCGTTCTACGCCGGCCTTTTCTACGAGCTGGACCACGACCTGGCCCCCTTCCTGGGTGTCGAGTTCAACTACGCCAGCGGGAGCCGGGCCAACGACGACCGGGACAAGACCTTCGTCAGCCAGTTCGGCAGCGCCAGCAACTACATGGGGGCGATGGACATGGTCGGCTGGTCCAACACCCAGAGCTTCCGCATCGCCGGCGGCCTGACCCCCCTGGCGGGTATGGACCTCCGAGCAGCCTACTGGATCTTCAGGCTGGCCTCGGCCGAGGACACCGCTTACGGCAATCCGGCAGGCCTGGCGGGCGCCTTGCCCCTTCCCGGGTTCGACCGCAGCGACCCGGGCGCGCCGGCCAGCTTCGACAGGTCCGTCGGCACGGAGATCGACATCTTCTGTGACCTCGAGATCGACCAGGGCGTCGACCTCGAGGCGGGTTTGAGCGTCTTCAATTACGGCGATTACTTCAAGGACCCGGAAGGCGAGGCCGACCAGAAGTGGGATCCCACTTGGTTCGGCTGGCTGGGAGCCTCGGTCAGCTTCTAGTCTTCTCCGGCCAGTTCGGCCAGGATCTCGCGAGCCAACCGGCCGGCGGCCGCCTCGAGCTGTCGCTCGGAATCAGCCGGAGCCGGTGCTCGTTCCTCGCCCCGGGCCAGGCAGGGCGGCCGGGATCGGTCCCGGGTTTCCTGCAGGGCGGCGACCGCCGGCCGCGAAAGCCTTTGCTCTCCCCCGGCCAGGCGGGCCAGCAGGGTCACCTGGGCCAACCTCTCGACGCTCTCCAGCTTGCCGAACACCCCGGCGAGGTCCGCTCCCAGGGTAACCACCCCGTGGTTGGCCAGGAGCAACGCGTCGTGGCCGGCGACCAGGTCGCGCACCGAGGCGGGCACCTCTTCCGTGCCCGGCGTCCCGTACGCCGCCAGGGGCACGCTGCCCAGGGTGGCCACGATCTCCGGCAGCAGACAACCTTCCAGCGGCAGGCCCGCCGCGGCGAAGGCCGTGGCCCAGGGCGGATGAGCGTGGCAGACCGCCTGGACATCAGGGCGCCGGGCGTAGATTTCCCGGTGGAGGGGCCACTCCGAGCTGGCAGCCGCGGGGTCCTCCGCACCCGGGCCGCGCGCCTCGGGCGAGACGGCCCGCCCCTCGCGGTTCACCGTCACCAGATCGTGGTCCGCAAGAAATCCCAGGGAAGTGCCGGCGGCGGTGACCAGGAACCGATCCCCGCCGAGGCGAACCGAGAGGTTCCCCTCCGCGGCGACCACCAGCTGGCGGTCGTAGAGCAGCCGCCCGATGCGAATCAACTCCGAACGCACGGTAGCTGCCCCGGCCATGGCCCTCCCGCGGTTTACCAGTTCGAGAAGATGTAGATGTGGGACATGACCCCGGAGAAGAACTCCAGCTCGTCCCGCTCCTCGGCGGCCAGCTCGTCGATCTCCGTCTGCGACAGGGCCGGATACAGGTCCTGGATTCTCTCCCGGGCGTCCTGCTCGAGCTGGTCGAGCATGTAGGTGGGAAAACCGAAGGAACTGCTGAATACAATCTCCCGGGGCTGGATGGTCGAGAAGGAGGGATCGACATCGTCCTCCCGGGTGAAGAAGACGATCTCCGGATCCAGCGACCCGTCCGAGGGCATCCGCCAGATGTTCCGGTCGTGGTACGTGAGTGAAGGCGCCCGGCGCGTGGAGACGAAGAAGATCTCGGCGGACTCCAGGTCGGGTGAGAATTTCGGATCGGTGTTCTTGATGCCGGTCAGGGGATCGCCGGGCAGGATCTCCGTGTAGGTCAACCGCCTCAGGCCACGATTCAGGGCCGGGGGCGTGGCCGGGGCCAGCCCTGTCGGATCGAAGTCGAGGGAGAAGATCTCGGTCCCGGTGGTCCCGTAATCACCCACGATGTCCAGGCTGGCGTAGAAGGCCAGGCGGTCACCCCGCGTGGACCAGGCGGGGGCGCCGCACTGGGCGACTTCGGTGGTGAGAGTGTAGAGGGAACCGTCCAGGAAGTCATAGACCTGGATGGCGCGTCCAGTACAGGTATTGAACGAATCGGGGTTCACCGAAACGCAGGCAAACACCGTGAAGGCCAGGAAGCGAGGTTGAGGCGGAGTGAACGTGGAGTCGATAGGGGAAAGCGCCGGTTCAGTGTACTGGAAGTACCGGCCGGCTTCATCCTGATCCTCTGCCACCTCGAAGATGGGTTCATAGGAAACCGGCGTTCCCTGGTAGTCCGACCGGAAGAGGCGGGTGCCGCGATCGGTTTCCAGCCAGAAGACGAGGTTGTCGTCATCGAACCAGATGGGATCCCCCTTCTGCCTCTCGTCGAAGTTGATGGCCTCGGTCCGGTCGAACCTCACCAGCTGGGCGCCAAGCTCCCGGAGGGTGGCCGCCGGCCCGTACCTCTCCTGGACATCGACCACCACGAACTGCCTGACGCTGGGAATGGGGTCGGGAGGACGGTCAGTCGACGGCAGTGCCTCCCAGTCGGCCGTGAAAACGATACGGTTCCCGTCCGGTGACATGGCGGGGTCCAGATACTGGTACCCCTTGCTGGAGGTGTCCGTGGTCACCATGATCAGATGGCCGCAGGAATGGTTCCCGCACAGGTCTAGCTGCTCGCTGGGTTCCTCGCGTGTCGTGCAGCCAGCCACGAGGGCCACCAGCAGGAGACCAAAGTACGCACCACAGACGATACCCTTTGTGAACCCCTTGATCAAAACAGGGACCTCCAGTTCCGGGGAAAACGATCCGCCCGGCCACGCCGGCCCGCGGGAGATGGGAATAGGGTGGGGCAACTCCTCCAGCCAGAAGACCAAAGGCACAGTTGTAAAATAAGGCCAAGTGAATGGCAAAATCAACCGCGAGTTGTCCCGGGGCGGCGAAGAGCTCATTCGGTCAAGGAGAAACGGGTGGGCACTCTCAACCAGGACCAGATCGGATACTTGCCCACCCGGGCGGGTTCGAAGACCGACCGACGCAAGGCTGCCGCCGCCGCGGCCGTCAGGTCCGGATCGGGATCGACGACCTCCACCACCTGCACGACCCGGCCGGCGGGATCGATCAGCAGATCGAGCTCGACCTCCCCGGTTACCCGGCGCCTCACCGCCTCGGCGGGGTACTCCGGGGCCACCGGTTCGACCACCCTGGCGGCGCGCAACCGCAGGTCCTGGTACTCCCGCAAGATCTCGATACTGCGACTCAGGGAACATTTCCCCCGGCCCGCGCGAAAGGCCCGCCAGGCGGTCGTGGTGTCACCTCTGGCGCGGGCCACGTCGGCCAGCAGGAAATCGATGACGCCGTCGTCGGGCCGCAGGCCCGCGGCCTCGTGGAGCAATTCGTCCGCCCGTTTCAGCAGACGGTCCTGGTTGCGCTCCCAGTGACCCACGTCGGCGGCGGGACCCTCGCTGGGCAGGAGTTCCGGCTCCCCCTGGCCTGCCATCAGGTAAAGCTGGGCCAGGGTGAGCAACACCAGGCCCGCCCGGGAATCCTCGACCAGGGAAAGCTCCAGGGTCATGATCGCATCGGAACCCTCGCGCAACCGAAACAGCTCCGCGCAGGTGGCAAGGGCTTTCTCCGAGGCAGTCGGCAAGCGTTCACTCTCGTCCCGGCACCGGCTGAGCAGATGGGAACGCCAGGGACCGTCCGGCACGGGCAGCTCGGCCATCTGGACGAACCCTGCCTGGCCCGGACCTGGCTCAGGGCCCGGCGCACACCCGCCCGCCGCCAGCCAGGCTCCGATCGCCAGCGGGACCCCGAGACCGGTCTCCTGCCGCCTGCGGTTTTTCTTCCTCATGAACCGGAACCTCTCCGTAACGGGTTGTCCGGGCCCGATGCGGGTCCCAGCAGCAATCGTGTCAATGCTCGTTTTCGGCGAGACCTGGCTCCAGCTCGAGCACCCGCTCCCACTCCTGCTGGGCCTCCTCGTGACGGTTCAGGCGGGTCAGCAGAACCACCCGGTTGTTCCGGAAGGTGGCGTTTTCCGGGGCCAGGTAAATCGCCAGGTCGACCGCCGCGAGCCCCTCCTCGCAAAGATCGGCCTCCAGGCAGATCAACGAGACCAGCCCCCAGAACAGAGGATCCCGCTGCTCGCCATACCCGTCGGGAAGTGAGCGGGCGAGCTCGCGGGCCCTGTCCGGAGCCCGGAGCACCCGGTCGGCCTCCAGCACCAGTAACCTCTCCTGGCCGGACAGTTCCGCGTACCAGCCGGGCAACAGGAGCTGGTGCACGCGCTCGTACTCATCGCACTGGAAATAAGCCAGGGCAAGGTTCTGCCGGACCTCGGCCGTGGGATCGACCTCGTACAGACGCGCCAGAGGTGCCACGGCCCGCGCGAAATCTTCTTCTTGCAGATACAACCTGGCCAGAGCCCGGGCCACCTCGAGGCAGCCGCTGCACAGCAGGTTGGCGGTTTCCAGGTGGGTCCGGGCGAGATCCGTCAGATCGAACAGTAGCAGGGCCAGGCCGAAGTCCAGCCGCGCCCGCCAGTTCTGCGGCTCGAGGTCGACTGCTTCCTGGAACTCGGAAAAAGCGCGGCCCCGGTGACCCAGTGCCATCAGCGCCGTGCCCAGATTCAAGTGCACCGAGGAGGCCGCCGGGGCCAGCCGGACCGCCCGTTCCAGGAAGGGAATCGCCTCTGCCGAGCGGCCGAGCCGGTGCAGGGACAAGCCGAGCCTTTCCAGAACTTGCCACTCCCGGGCCGGCCCGACCTGGCCTGTGGCCAGCAACCTCCGCGCGCGGGAAACGACCTCCGCGTACTTCTCGAGGGCGTAGAGGCTGTCGAGGGTGGCAACTGCCCGCACCTCGCTCGGCGGGGCGGCGCCGGGGCCCGCCAGGTTGTCCCCTGGCCCCAGCAAAACCAGCCCGCTTGCCAGCAGCACCGCCCGGATCAATAACGAGCCCATCCCGGGTCATTCCCGCCGTTGGAAGACCAGCAAAGTTTCCGCGTCGATCATCCCCTCGTCTTGCCAGAGCAGGGAGTAGCTGTCGTGGAATTCCGGGAGGCGGTTCAGCTTGGAGTCGGGAACGCGCAGGAAATCGCCGGTACCTTGCCGGTTGTTCTGGACCAGGACGACGTAATCTGGCCGCTGCGCCAGGACGTACCGGGGATCGGCCTTGTGGTGCAGCTTCCCGGGCTGACGGGCGATGTGGGGAGTCAGGAGTCCGAACATGTCCAGGATCGTCCGCCCGGAGTAGAACCCCACCGCCCCAACGTCGCTGATGGCCACGACCGCCTCTGGGGAGCTGTTCTGCCGGAACCAGCGCCCAAGGGCGGCATACTTGTCCGCCAAGTACGTTTTGGATGCAACGGCGGGCATAATCTCCCGCGATACCTTCAGCTCCGCATTGGCCGTCGCGAGAGTGGTCGCCAGGAACAGTACGGCGCAAACCCAGCGCAGACGCCTCCGGAGCCCCTGGTCAGGACCGGCCAGCGTGAACAGCGATCCCAGTCCAGCGGCGGCCGCGGCGGCCAGAACCGGCAGGCAATGGGCAAAGAAGCGGAAGTGAAACATCCAGTCCCCGCCGGCCACCACGATGAAGGCAAAGTAACAGGCCAGGATCACGAGCGCCCTCAGGTAGGCCGGCTGCAGCTTGACCCCGAGCAGTGGCACCAGGGCAAGCCCGAGCAGCAGCAGGCCCCCACCCTCCCGCAGGAAATCGGCCGCGTACTGGATCCCGTCCACGATCCCGGTCAGCTGGCCGGTCATCTTCATGTGGTAGGTGTTGGTGACCGGTTCCCCGAAATAGGACCAGCGCCAGGCGTAATAGGCCCCGAAAACAACCAGGAAAACGGCCAGGTCCTGCCAGCTGCGGCGGCGGCCCGCGGCGCCGGCAAGGTCCCCTCGGCTCAGGGAGGGGAAAAACCGGAGCAGGAGAATCACCACCGCCAGCACCGGCCCTTCCGGCCTGGTCACGGCCAGCAGCAGCAGGACGACGAGCAGGGCGACTCTGCCGCCACCAGCTGCTCGCCGGCCGCTCAGGTATACTCCCAGCAGCAGGAGCAGCGCGAAAAGATCGGTTTCCAGGCCGGAAGTTGCATGCCGGGTCAGGACCGGGGCCACCGCCACCGCCAGCGGCGCGAACAGCGCGCAGGCCGGGGAGGCAGGATCCATCATCCGCCGGGCCAGCAACCACGCCACCGGCAGGCAGAGCGCTCCGGCGAGCATGGCCAGGACCCGTGCCGCCAGCAGGGGATCGAGTCCCAGAGCGGTGGCGCCGGCGGAGGTCAGCACCCACGCGAAGTTGGAGTACCCTTCAACTTTCTGCCCGGGGTTGAACACGAGGCCTTGCCCGGCCACCAGGTTCTCCGCGTAACGGAAGGTGATGAAGGCGTCGTCCTCGGCCCATTGCCAGTAAAGGCTTGTGTGCCCCGCAAAGAGGGCCACGGCGACGGCCAGGACCAGCCCAACCTGGATCTTCTGCCCGGAAAAAAACAAAGCGCCCGTCCTTTCCTGGAACCCTTCCCGGCCCGCCCGACACCGGCGCGGGGGCTCATACTACCACCCGGAAAGCGAGGGAGACAGGCCCATTTTGAGGCTCTAGGGTGACCGTTATTGACTTGATTTTCTGAATTATGGTATGATTGTTCCCGATTGCAGGAAGGGACCATGCAGTTCAAACCGATTTTATGGCGCCAACGGACTGGCTGGCGGCACCGTGGATGTTTACGGTGCCTGGTTTTTCTGTGCCCGGCTCTGCTGGCGGCCTTTCTTCTGTGTTGCCTCTCTTCGCTTCCGGCTCTGGGGCTGATCAAGTTCGACTTCGAACAGAAGTACTACGTCCATCCCGGCCACCAGGTGTGGGACTTCTGCCTCGTCCGTCACGAGGGCCTCTATCATATCTTCTACCACTCGGTACCCAACGGGTCCAGCAGCCCGCCGATCCGTGAGGTCAATCACGCCACGTCGACCAACTTCATCCAATGGAACCAAGAGGATCCCGCCCTGTACGCCAGCTCTGACTACTGGGAAGAGCGGGAAGTCTGGGCGCCGGACGTGGTCTGGGATCCCGCCTCACAACGCTGGGCCATGTTCTACACCGGGGTTGACATGCTCCGCGTCCAGCGCATCTGCCTGGCCTGGTCCACCGACCTTTACAACTTCACCCAGGACCCGGCCAATCCGGTTGTGGTCCCGGACAGCACGGTCTACTTCTGGAGTCCGACCACCGAGTGGAGCGATTTCCGGGATCCCTTCGTCTATTTCGAGAACGGCCGCTGGAACCTGCACACCACCGCCGCCCTGCGGGTGGGTGGTTATCCAGGTTATCCCCACGGCATCCTCCAGCGCTCCGTCTCGAACGATCTCGTCAACTGGTGGGACGCCGGCGTCTTCTGGCTCAACAACGGTGACCATCCCTCCCACGTCATGGAGAGCAGCCAGTATCACCAGCGGGGCTTCTGGTACCATCTCTACTTCGGCGAGTACGACGTCCAGGGGATCAGCCACGTTTCGACCCAGACCGTCGGCGGCTGGGACATGAGCGACCGCGAGATCATCGATTGGGGTGCCGCCGCCGAGATCGACCAGTTCGACCCCGGGGTAGACATCTTCTCCCGCATGGCCCCCCTCCTGGACCCTCAGTCCGGATTGCTCACCTACGTGGTGCGGTTCGACACCCTCACTTACGACGACGGCGGCCGGACCCCGGTGGTGCTCAAGCCACATCCCCTGGACGCCGCCTGGGCCTCCCGCGAGGGAGCCTCGACGCTCGGCAATCCAACCTTTGGAGACAACCCGCTCCTGAGAGGGGAAGAGTCCTGCGGACTCGTCGGCAACGGCTGGTTCGGTAGCCAGGAATATTTCATGGGCCCACTGTCCGGTTACGGTTCTCCCGGCACCAAGCTGGGCGACGTTGCCACCGGCAGGTTGACCAGCCATCCCTTCATCCTCGAAGGCGATTTCATCAACATGCGCGTCGGCGGCGGTTACTACCCCGAAACGTGTTACATCGCCCTGGTCGATGCCGAGACCGATACCATCCTCGTCCGGGAGACGGGCAACAATAGCGAGACCATGACCTTCCGCAGGATGTTCACCAGGCCGTTCATCGGCCGTCTGGTCAATCTGCAGATTGTCGATCTGGAAGAAGGCAACTTTGGCCACATCAACGTCGACGAGATCGAAGAGGTGATCGATCCGCTCGGGGCCGTTCCCGCTCCCGTTTCCTCGCTTCTTGGTCCGCACGGTTGCCGCCCCAACCCCTGCAACCCCGCGACCCGGATCCACTTCTCCCTCACCGGCTCGAGCCGGGTTCAGGTCCAGATCCACGATCTGAGGGGACGGATCGTCTGGCACTCCAGCGAAGCCGAGTTCCCACCCGGCCCCCACGCGGTGAGCTGGCGTGGCTGCGACCGGGACGGTCAGGGGGTCTCCGCCGGAACCTACCTCTACAGCATTCTTCTGGCTGGACAGAGAGCCGGCAGCGGCAAGATCGCCCTCGTGAAGTGATCCCCACCCGACCCCGTTACCGGACGAGCAGGATCTTGCCCCGGCCGTGCAGGCCTCCCAGGGATATGCGGTAGAGATACTGACCCGAGGCCACCGGGTTTCCGCTTTCGTCCCGTCCGTCCCACTCGACCGAAACTCGCCCCAGGGAACTGGAACCACCGAAGATGCGCTTGATCTGTCTGCCCCGCAGGTCGTACAGCGTGAGGAGCACCTCGCCTGCGAAACCGGGATCGCCCCCCATGGGAACATCCAGCTGAACGGT
>CAZAHC010000013.1:0-26522 GCA_964484595.1 uncultured Fibrobacteraceae bacterium
ATCGAGTTCTGCAGCGGCTTCCTGCGGCAGGCCATCATGCAGTGGTTTCGCACCTTCGCCAAGCAGACCGACGGCGTGCTGGGCCTGATGGATAGCTTCGTCTACGACAACTGGGGCATGCTGCTGTGCTGCGCCGGCATCACCGGCGGCGTCATCGCCGGCGTGATCTCCGACCGCGTCTTCCAGTCCCGGCGCGGGCCGGTGGCCAGCATCCTCTACGGGGTGATGCTGATCGGGGCGATCCTCCTGATCTTCGTCTACCAGCACCCGTTCGTGGGCTGGCTGGTGGCTCTGATGTCCCTGGCGGTCATCGGGGTGCACGGCATGCTCTCGGGCACCGCGAGCATGGACTTCGGCGGGCGCAAGAACGCCGGCATCGCCGTCGGCATCATCGACGGGTTCGTCTACCTGGGCACCGCCTTCATGGCCATCCTCTACGGCAACATCCTGCCGCGGGAGCAGCTGGATGCGGCCGGCCACATCGTAGGCCCTGCCACCGACCCGGCCAACTGGTTGCCGTGGCCGATCGCCATGGTGCCGATTTCCCTGCTGGGGCTGGTCCTGGCCAGCCGCGTCTGGCACGACAAACCCCAGCCCCGCCGGAAGTGAGCGAGTTAGGCAATGGGATTTCGCCGGCAAATGTGATATCATGTAATCCGGAATCACGCTGGAGGAATCCATGACTGGTTGGTTGAAACCTGCGGTCGTCGCCGTGTCCTTGTGCCTGATTGCGGGGCCCGCGGCAGGTTCGGTCTGCCGACCCGGCGACAAGGGTGACAAGGAGCCGGGCAATCCCCCGCCCGGGCGTGGCGAGCTGGACTGCTCCGGTGCCGTCGAGATCGGTCTCGGCGATTGCCTCCTGGGCAGCAACGTCGGCGCTCCCAACAACGTCTCCCTCTATGGCTGCAGCAGCTGGGACGAGTCGGGCGGCGAGGTCGTCTTCCACCTGTACCTGGCGACGCCCACCCTCTGGGAAGCAACCCTGACTCCCATCGATTGCGATCTCGACCTGGTGGCCCTGGATCAGTGCGAGGAAGACCTGGGTTGCCTGGCCCTCGGCGATGATCGGGTCTACACCCCCGTGCCGGTGGAGGGTGATTTCTTCCTCGTCGTGGACGGCTACGGCGGGGCCGAGTGCGATTTCCTGATCTGCGTGAACGAGATGGCGCCTCAGCCGGCTGCCTGCGAGGCGGTTCTGCCGCGAAGCTGCGAGGACGGTCTGCTCCTCGGCGACACCTGTGATACAGACAACTACGTCGACGGTCTGCCCTGCGCCACCTACGCCCACGGTGGGTACGAGCACTGGTTCGCGGTCACCCTCGATCCGGGCGGTCACTTCTCCGCCGAGATCGTCTTTCCGGACGGGGACTGTGTCCTGCTGGTCATGGGCAACTGTGAGCCCGAGTACGACTGCCTGGCCTACGTCGATGACACGCTGGCCGGCGGCTCCGAGTTCATCGCCTACCAGAACGACACCGGCGCCCAGCAGGTGGTGTTCCTGGTCATCGACGCCTGGACCGACTCCCAGCTCTGCGGGGCTTACGAGGGCACCTTCACCTGCGTCGGCGGCCTGGTGGACGGCGAGGCCTTCACCTGGGGCAACGTCAAGACGCTGTACCGGTGAGGTCGTAGCCCCTCAACGCCCCTGACCCCCTCCTGACGGTTTTCGAGGGATGTTAATCGGCCGCAGGTGGCCTTTCAGGAATGGTCCGGGTCGGAGAAGATCCTGATCGTCTTCCACTTTCCCGACCGGAACCGGAAATACAGGAACAGCGCCTGCAACAGGTAGCAGATCGTTCCGGCCTGCCAGGCCTCGGCCACGCTGAAGCCCCCCTCGACCACGAGCAGGTACGTCGCCGGCACGAAGAGGCCCCACAGGATGGCGAGGCTGGTGAACATCGGGAACCGGGTGTCGCCCGCCCCCTGCAGGATGCCCACGGCGATCATGCGCAGGCCGTCGCCGATCTGGAAGATCGCCGCGGTGACCGCGAGCCCGGCGCCGAAGGCCAGTACCGCCGGGTCGTTCGAGAAGACAGCGAAGATATGGTGGCGCAGCAGGACGAAGACCACCGCCAGCAGCAGGCTGTAGTAGAGGCCCAGCTTGTAGACCTGTCGCCCGTAATCCTCGGCGATGTCCGGGCGTCCCGCCCCGATCCAGTTTCCGGTCAGGACCGACCCGGCGGTTGTGATTCCCCACATCGGCATGAAGCTGAAGGCCAGCAGGTGGATGGTGATCTGACTGGAGGCCAGCGCCACGGCGCCGGTGCGCCCGATGAACACGCTGAAGAAGGTGAAGGCCGCCATGTCGATGAAGCTTTCCCAGGCGGCGGGGTAACCGATCCGGACGATGTCCTTCATCTTGCGCCAGACCGGCAGGCGAGGCAGGTGAATGCGGTAACGCCGGCGGAAACGACCGCGCAGCATCGTGCCCGCCAGGATCGCGACGTTGACGAGCTGGCCGACGCTGGTGGCGATGGCCGCTCCCTTGACCCCCAGGGGCGGAACCGCCAGCAGCCGGGCCCCGCCGATCGCCAGGCCGGACCAGCCGTAGATGAGCCAGATGTCCAGCACCAGGTTGGTGAGGTTGGCGATGATGCCGGCCCACATCGGCACCTTCACGTCACGGCGGCCGTGGAAGAACCCCATCAGGCAGAAAGCGAGCTGGGTGAACACCGCGCTCAGGGTCCGCCACTTGATGTAGCTATAGGTGAGGGTTTGCACCTCGGGCGGATTCTGGGTCCAGGGCAGGACCAGGTAACTGAAGAACCCGAGGATCTGCAGGATCAGCCCGGTGCCGACGGCGAAGTAGATGCCTTGCCAGGTGTAGTCGCCGACCGCCTGATCGTCCCCCTTGCCGTGCGCCTGGGCGACGAAGGTCTGGTTGATCCGGTTGAGGCTGTTGAAGAGGCTGTAGACGGCCCAGGTCATCATGCCGCCGAGGCCGGCCGCAGCCAGGGCCACGCTGGATACCCGGCCCAGCAGGGCAGTGTCCACCGTCCACATCAGGGTCTGGGACAGCATGGCCAGGACCGTGGGCGTGGCCAGGCCGAGGATCTCTCCCAGGTGGCGGATCGGCAGTCGTCCCCAGCGTCCGGTGAACGGACGGGGGGTGGGGGTGGGGCCTTGCGGCGGGGTCGGATGGCGGCAGTTCGTCATGAGGATGGCAAGTTACCGGATCTCGTCGAGGGAGACAAGCCGACAGGCTAGACTTGAAACCCCGGCCCCGCTGCGGCGTATGAGAAGTCTGTCGTCGGCGTCCCCCGCCGGGTCCCACCTGTTACCGGAACCGAGGTCGGCGATCCCCACTGGCGCGGAGGAACCAAGGATGAAGCAAAGGAATTGCGGCCACCTGCCAGGATCATCGCGGATGGCCGGGGCCGGCGACGCCGACGACCCTATCCTGCCCCCTCTCTGAGCCCTGTCGCCCCGCCAGGGAACACCCATTTGACGCCCTCCAGGGGCGGTGATATCCTTCCGCGATTCAATATCCAGCTTGAGTTTTCCGGCCTGGTTCGAGGGCGAAGCGTACGAACGGGAGTGACCATGATGGACGAATTGCTGCCGCGGGAAGATTTCCTGGCCGAGATGGAGTGGCGGGGTTTCAGCGAGCAATGTACAGACCCTGACCGCCTGGCCGAGCTGCTCGCCCGGGAAACCGTCACCGCCTACATCGGTTTCGATCCCACCGCCGAAAGCCTGCACATCGGGAGCATGGTTCCCATCATGGGCCTGGTTCACCTGCAGCGCCACGGGCACCGGCCGATCGCCATCGTCGGCGGGGCCACCGCCATGGTCGGCGATCCCAGCGGCAGGACCGAATTGCGCCAGATGCTTTCCCTGGAACAGATCGAGCAGAACCTCGAGGGTATCAAGAGCCAGCTGGCCCGGTTCATCAGGTTCGGCGATGGCCCCGCGGACGGCCTCATGGTCAACAACGCCGACTGGCTGAAGGACTACAATTACATCGACTTCCTGCGGGATGTCGGGCGCAATTTCAGCGTGAATCGCATGCTGGCGATGGAGTCGGTCAAGTCGCGTCTGGAGACAGGTCTTTCGTTCATCGAATTCAACTACATGTTGCTGCAGGCGTTCGACTTCATGGTCCTGAACCGGGATCACGGCTGCCGCCTGCAGATGGGCGGCAGCGACCAGTGGGGCAACATCTGCGCCGGCATCGATCTGACCCGGCGGCTGAACCAGCAGGAGGTCTTCGGCCTGACCTTTCCGCTCATCTCGACCCCGAGCGGGAGCAAGATGGGCAAGTCGGCGGCTGGCGCGGTCTGGCTGGATGCCCGGCGGACCAGCCCCTTCGACTTCTTCCAGTCCTGGGTGAACGCCGTCGACGAGTACGTGGCACCTTACCTGAGGCTCTTCACCTTGCTGCCGCGCGAGGAGGTGGAGCGCCTGTCGGCCCTGACCGGGGCGGACATCCGCGAGGCCAAGCGGGTCCTGGCCTTCGAGGTAACCAAGCTCGTTCACGGCGAGGAGGACGCGCGTGAGGCCGAGAAGGCGGCGGCGGCCCTGTTCGGCGGCGCCGCCGAGGAGGGAGCCATCCCGTCCAGCCAGCGGCCCGCCGGTGATCTCGCCGGCGACGGACTCTGGATAGCCGACGCCCTGGTGGCGGCCGGTCTGTGCCGGAGCAAGGGAGACGCGCGCCGCCTGGTTCGCCAGCAGGGAGTGCGAGTGAACGGAGAGGTGGTCAGCGACGAGATGATGCGCCTCGGCGAGGACGACGTTCACGAGGGCCGGATCGCCCTGCAGGTGGGCAAGAAGCGGCACCACCACATTCTGATCCAGTAGCCGGCAGCACCGGCGCTGGTCGTCTCACTATTCCAGGCGATGGATTTCCACCCGCCGGTTGGCGGTCCGGCCTTCGGCCGTGCTGTTGGTGGCGATCGGATAATCCTCGCCGTACCCGACCGCGGTGATGCGCGACGGGTTGACTCCCAGCTGGATCAAGGCGTCCCGGACGGCCATGGCTCGCCGGTGCGAGAGGTCCCGGTTGGATTCGGCGGGGCCGACGCTGTCGGTGTGACCCCGGACCTCGATCAGCACGTTCGGGTAGGCCTCCAGCGAGCGGGCGACCTCCTCCAGAACCGCCAGGGAGATGGGCAGGAGCTGGGCGCTGCCGCTCATGAAGTTCACGCCGAGCAGGGTCAGGCTCTCCCTGATCTCCTCGACCACCGGACAGCCGCGACCATCAACCGGCACATCCTCGGGAGTGTCCGGGCATTCGTCGTTCTCGTCCAGGACGCCGTCGCCGTCATTGTCGGGATCGGGACAGCCGTCGGCGTCCTCGAAACCGTCGAGGTCCTCGGCCAGCTCGGGGCAGTTGTCCGCCGGATCGGGAATCTGGTCCTCGTCGTTGTCGGGGTCCGGGCAACCGTCGGTGTCGCGGTAGCCGTCGCGGTCTTCCGGCTGGTTGGGTCAGTCTTCGACGTTGTCCAGGATGCCGTCTCCGTCGTTGTCCCGGTCGGGACAACCGTCGGTGTCCTCGAACCCGTCGAAGTCCTCGGCGCTGTGGGGGCAGGCGTCGACCTTGTCCTTGATCCTGTCGCCGTCTTGATCGCTCGAGCCGAAAAAGAAGGTCAGGCCGAGGAAACCTTCGGCCAGGCCGTTGTTCTCGTCCGCGTACCGGGCACCGTAATCCTCGAGAACGAGCAGGCCGATGCCGATGTTGTCGCGATCCACCCCGAGCAGACGATGATACCGCAGTCCCAGGCTCAACGAAACCGAGTTCGCCGGGAAGGTCTCCAGACCGAGGGTGATCGCTCCGGTGAGGTTTCTCTGCTGCAGGGATTCCAGCTGTCCGGAAGCGTTTTCGGCCTCGAGCACCGGACCGTCGGGGGAGAGGCCGACGCTGCCGCCGTCTCTCAGGTCCCTGACCGACCAGGAGGTGATGCCTAGCGAGAGGCCGATGAAGGGACACACCTTCCGCTGGGGGGATTGCCGGAAGAGGAGGCCAAGCTCGGGCTGGGAGATAACCGTGTAAAAGTCTTCCTTGGCCGCCGTTGAGGCGCCGGCCCGCTCTCCGGCCAGGGCCCCCGGCCTGACCCAGCCGTACTTCCAGGACAGATCGAGAGTCCAGCGCGGGGAGAGGCCCCGCCGCAGGTGGAAGGAGAAGTTGGGATGCACGTTGCTGAGATCGTTGTTGCCGCCGACGAGTTTCATCATCCCGGCCTCGATCCCGAGGCCCCACTTGTCCGACACGTCGCCGGCTTGCGCGGCAGCCACGGGCAGACCCAGAATAACCAGGCCGCATAAAAGCAGGTACCGAGGCATGAACATCCTCCCGAGACAGGGTTCCGGCAGCATACTTCCCGTTCCAGGGCCGTGCGAAATCGTTCCCTGGTGACTTTCTGGTCCGGATCCTAGGCCCTGTTTCCGGATTTTGCAAGTTCGGTCAAGCGACTCTTGCCACCGGTTGACGGTCGGGGTTATCTTCAGTTAGTCAGCTACTGGTGAAAAGAGGACTACAGCGCCCCAGAGTTTCTCGCCGCAACCTGACCCAACCCCACTCACCCGGCTGACAGGAGGTTCAGTTCAAAGGGAGAGAACATGGACAGACCGGATGATCTCATTGCCGCGATCGTCGAAGAGGATCGGGTTTTGCGAGCGCGACTAGCCGGTTGCCCGGAGGAACTGAGGGAACGGCGCGGTGAGGGAGGCTCGCTGAGCTTCAAGGAAACACTGGGTCATCTGGCGTTCTGGGACAACTTCGCCGTCCGCTTCTTCACCTGCAAACTCGACGATTCCCTGGCCAATCCCCGACCTCCGGTCAATTTCGAGAAACTCAGCCGCGAAGAGCTGGAGCGGGTGCGAGCCCTGCCTTTCGAAGAGGTGATCGAGCTCTACCACCAGGCCACCCGCGAACTCGTAGGTTTCCTGCGCATTCGCTGGCCCGATCTCAGTGCCAAGCAGCGCCAGGATTTCCAGGTTCCGCTCAAGCACCGCCGCCATCATCGGCTGCTCCTCGAACGGGCGCTCCAGGTGTCTCCGGAGGCGGAGCCGCTCCGCCAGCAAGAGGGACACGCCTGACGGTCTCGCCAACCGCTTTGCCCGGCAACCACCTAAATAGCCAGGGCGTTAGGTGAGCAAAAATACGGTTCTCGAAAAAAACCGGAGGAATATTGTATTATTTTTTGTCGAGGGGCGGAAAAACTGAATTTAACGTGATTTTGATGTAGTTAATCAAATTCTACTTGTGTTATACTCGCGCCAACTCATTCTTGTTTTCGACATCGGGGTTTATTCCCGCATCGAAACTTAGCCTGATCTGCTCGCAAGGTTGGCGTAAATATGCGTGCAAGTTCTCGCCTTGTATCTTGCTGTTGTCTGATTCCACTTGTCCTTCTTGCCACCGCTTCCTTGGCCCTGAAAGCCCCGGAAACTTCCGGCGTCGGCCTGCCTGTCCAGGTCCCGGGTCTCGTTGCGCGGGAGGGAACGGGCGAGGAAACACGAAGCCCCTCCTGGGTGCCAGCCGCGGCGGCCGGGTTCCGGCGGAGCCTGCCTCCCGGAAACTGGACCGTCCTGCCGGATGGTCGGACAGGTTTCCTGGCGCTGGGGCGCGGCGATCGGCCGCTGGTTGCCGCTGCGGGCGAGGCCTCCCCGGGCGCAGTCGGTCGGGAGGTATCCGGCTGGCTGGCGAACTGGCTGCCTCGGCCCCTGGGGGGAGCCGAGGGTCTGGACCTGGTCGCAGTGAGGTCCTGGCAAGGTCGCCGCTCGGCCACTTTCCGGCGCACGGTCGCCGGGATCCCGGTCCTCGGTGACCGGATCGTTGCGGCGCTGGGAGCCGACGGGCGGCCGAACGCCGTCTCGGTGCGAATCGCCGACGGCAACGTCAAAAGCGGTCTGGCCCCCGATTTCGGGACCGCCTTGCTGGTTGCCCGCGCCTTCCTGGACGCCCGGGAAATCCGGGAGGAACGGGATCTGGGCCGGGTGCTCTGTCCCCTGACGGGGCAGGAGGCGCCTGTTCTCGCGCCGGCCCGCCAGGTCGAGATTCGCTGCGATGAGCCGTTCGGGCGCTGGGTGGTCACCGTGGCCGCTGGCGGCGAGGTGCTGCGGTCCCGCGATCGGATCCGGCATCACCGCCTGACCGGCACGGTGCGGACCCTTGCCGATGACTTCAGCTACTGCGACGGGGTGCAGGAGCTGTCCTCGCAGCACCAGTATGTCACCGTTCATGCCCTGACCGACACCACCCTCCTGACCGGAGCCGATGGGTCCTTCAGCCTCCCCTATGACGGGGCGTTCCAGGTCACCGTCTCGGCCCAGCTCGCGGGTCCCTTCGCCCTGATCGACCTGCACGCTTCGGAGGAGGACGCCTTCCTGAGCGGCGTGATGACTCCCGGCGGCTGGGACTTCTTCCAGTGGAACGATGGCAACTCCCGTCAGGACGAGCGTGACGCCTGGACCCATGTCAACCGCGCCCACGATGTCATCCTGGCCATCGATCCCGAGCTCACCGACATGGACTTCGCCATCACCACCTACGTCGGGCGCACCGATTCCTACTGCCCCGGAAACGCCTGGTACGATTTCGGTACCCTGAACTTCTGCGACGGGGACACCCCCTTCGCCAACACCGCCACGATCGGCAGCATCGTCTATCACGAGTACTGCCACGCGGTCACGGACAAGATCTACGGTTACTACGACCCGCCGGTGGACGTCGACGAGGCCAGCAGCGATTTCTACGCCAATCTGCTGACGGGCGATTCCGTGATCGCCCGCGGCTACTGGCAGGGCGCCTGCGGGACCGGCGTGCGCAACTCGGACAATAACCTCGTCTATCCCGACGACTGGACCGGTCACAATCACGAGAGCGGGCAGATCCTGGCGGGAGTCTTCTGGGACGCCTGGCAGGGCCTGGCCGACGAGCTGCCCCCCGAGGAGGCCCTCGAC
Organism: uncultured Fibrobacteraceae bacterium; assembly: GCA_964484595.1. GTDB lineage: Bacteria > Krumholzibacteriota > Krumholzibacteriia > LZORAL124-64-63 > LZORAL124-64-63 > CAZAHC01. The sequence continues at coordinate 8,905 of CAZAHC010000013.1, forward strand.
CTGATCTGTTCCCTCTGGCACGGCTCGCGGGTGCTGGGGCAGCCGATGGACATGCCCGAATCGGTGGCCTGGCTGTTCGTGGTCGACGACGACAACGGCGACCTCACCGACGGCACGCCTCACTGGCAGATCCTGGCCGCGGCCGCCACCGCTCACGGATTCGAACCGCCTCCGATCAACTACGGGATCGAGATCGTGCACGAGCCGATCTCGGACGGCATCCCGGTCGACGGCGCCTTCGCGGTGACGGCCACGGTGACCAGCAGCCGCGAACCCCTGCTGCCCAACTCGGTCCGGCTGATCTTCAGCATGGGCAGCCGCTGGTTCTCCGTGCCGCTGGCCAGCCAGGGTGATGATCTGTATTCGGGCGAGATCCCCGCCACCCTCTGCTCCGGCAGCGCCTGCTACTACCTCGCTGCCTCGGACGTGGCCGGCCACACGGTCACCCTGCCCCCCGAGGGACCGATTGCCCCGTACTGCTTCCACGTTCTGGGCAATACTCTGGTCGTGTTCGAGGATTTCGAAATGGACACCGGGTGGACTGTCGGCTGGCCCGGCGACGACGCCTACAGCGGCGTCTGGGAGTGGGCGGATCCTGACCTGGTCGACGGTTCCGGCCTGATCAGCCAGCCCGGGGACGACTACACCCCCGACCCGGGCCACCTCTGCTTCGTTACCGGCGCCGCCGCCGGCAGCGGTCCCGGCTCGTACGACGTTGACGGAGGCACCACCTCCCTGGTGAGCCCCGCGTACGACCTGTCCGGTCTCGAAACGGCCTCGGTGGCCTTCCAGGCCTGGATCTTCAGCGGGTTTAACACCCCCGACCCCGAACCCCTCAGTCTTTCGGTCTCGCCCGACAGCGGCGAGAGCTGGTTCGAGATCTTCTCCGCGATCCGTCAAGGCGGCTGGCAGCTGTACTCGGTGTCCCTGGGCGTCGAGGCGCCGCTGACCGACGAAACCCGTTTCAAGTTCGTCATCCAGGATCCGATGCCGCCGGCCTTGGTCGAGGCGCTCATTGACGAGTTCACCATCTTCGGCTGCGCCTACGTCGACGAGGAGCCTCCCACGGTTTTGATCACCGCCCCCCGACCGGGGAATCCCCTGTTCGTCGGCACGGAGGTCACGATTCGCTGGCAGGCCATTGATGAAAGCGATCTCCTGGACTGCAGCGTTTTGCTTTCCCGCGACGGCGGCGAATCCTGGGCCGACACCCTGCTCTGGCAGGATGAATTCCGGGAAGAGATTGATTGGGTGGTCACCGCCCCGCCTTCCTCCGAGGCTCTCTTCCAGGTCCAGGTCCGGGACGAGTTCGGGAATACCGGTTCGGATCTGAGCGACGATTACCTGACCATCATCAAGGCGACCCCTCCTCCCGGCAAGCGGACCCCCTGGCGGACCGGTCTGGCGGGGATTCATCCCAACCCGTTCAACCCGTCCACGCGGGTGACCTTCGAGCTGGCCCGGCAGTGTCAGGTGAAAATCGGCGGGTACGATCTGACCGGACGCCTCGTGCGCGAGCTCTGCGCCGAACCGTGGCCCGCCGGCCGGCACAGCGTCGTCTGGGACGGTCGCGACCGGGCAGGGGAAGCGGTCGGGGCGGGGATCTACCTGCTCTCGCTGCAGGCGGGGGAGTACCGGGCGACCCGGAAGATCACCCTTCTGAAGTAAAGTTACAGGTAACCCAGCTCGCGGAGTTTCTCCTCGATCCGTTGTGCCTTGATCTCATCCGGTTCCTGACCCCGAGCCGGATCGCGCGCAATGCCGGCGGCCCCAGGCGAACCTGCCGTTCCCACTGCCAGGCTGCGGTCGACGAAGCGGTCCAGCTCGGCCACCCGTTCGGGTAACTCCCCGGCCACGTCGGTCGTCTCGCGCGGATCCGCTCGGAGATCCCAGAGCACACGTCGGACGGGTTGGGCGTTCCCGGGAACCTCCTGGCGCCAGTACTTCCAGCGGTGGCTGCGGGCGCCGCGCAGGTAACAGCGGGTGGCGTATTGCTTGCCGCCGCTGCCGTTGGCCTCGGTGTAGACCATTTCCGGATCCGGCCCGACCAGCAGGGACCGGCCCCCGGCCAGCTCGGAGGTCGGCAGGCCGGCCAGGTCAAGCAGGGTGGCCCCGAGATCGACCTGGGAACGCAGGCCCTCCCGGGTCTCCCCGGGGGAACAGCGGTCGCCGTCGCAGATGACCAGGGGCACCCTGATCAGGTCCTCGGTCAGGTGGAACCCGTGGCCCAGCACGTTGTGGGCGTAGATGCGGGCGGTGTTCTCGCCCAGCTTCCCGCGCAGGACGGTGAACCAGGCGTCGAAATCGAATCCCTCCCGCTGGGTGGCCAGGAAGTGCTGGTAGGCATCGAGCACCGGCTTTTCCCGTCCCCCCAGCGCCTGGTTCAGGGCGTAGTCCTCGGCCAGCCGTTCGCCGTGATCGCTAGTGTAGACGATGGCGGCCCGGTCGGGGTCCCAGCCGCCGAACAGCTCGTCGAGCTGGGCGTCGACCAGCGACAGGGCGCGGTCGTGGGGAGTTCGCCCGCAGAACTCGGCCGTGAAGGGCGGCGGGTTCTGGTACGGCTGGTGAGCTTCCCAGAGGTGCAGGCACAGGAACCACGGCCGGCGCAAGGTGGGGAGCAGATCCTGCAGGTATCTGCGGAAGCCGGTATGGAGGTACTCGCTCCGGTCTCGGTACCGGTAGTGGTCGAAGCCGCGATCGAGCCCGGCCTCGGTGATCAGGGGTCCGGTGCACTCGGCGTAGGTGTGATAACCCTGGTCCCGCAGGATGCCGGCCACGGTGGCCAATCCCGGCCTCAGGCTAAAGCGGGAGTGCTCGCAGATGCCGTGCTCGGTGGGCAGCAAGCCGGTGAACATGGAGGCGAAATTGGGGGTGGTGGTGCTCGAAACGGCGTTGAAACCGGTCCAGGTCGTTCCCCGGGCGCGCAACCGGTCCAGGAAGGGCAGGCGGGCACTGCGGCGCGTGCCGGCCGTGCCACCCGGCAGATCGAGCAGGGTCTTCTCGGTCCGGGCGCAATCGACCACGATCAACAGGATGTTCTTCACGCCGCGCCCTCCCGCCGGAACAGGCCGAGCCAGCCGGCATTCTCCGCCTCCGAGGCCCGGTGCTCCTCGATCAGGGTGAAGCCGTGGGCGGTGATGGTGCCGACCACGTTCTCGGTCCGCCGCAGCGTTTCCGGGGTGCGGATGACGAACCAGCGGCGTGCCCGCTGCAGGGCGGCCGCCAGGCTCTGCCGGCGGGTGGTCGCGGGAAGGTGGTGATAAAGGCCGAGAAACAGCACGATGTCGTAGTCGTCCTGCAGGAGGTCGGCGTTCCGGCGCACGAACTCGGGCCAGTCCGCCAGGTCGGCCGTCCGGAAGCTGGCTCGGTCCAGGCCGGCCCGGACGAAGAGGCTCCGGGCGAAGGAGACCCGGTCCGGATCGAGCTCGAAGCCGTGAATCGGTCCTGCTCCCCGGCTGGCGAACTCGAGACCGACGACTCCCTCGGCGGCTCCCAGGTCCAGCACGGACGCGCCCTCGCAGCGGGCCAGGAGTGAATCCAGGCCGTTCACCCGGACCGTGGGGTCCCATTTCCCGAACAGCCCGAGCTCCGGCAGACGATAGTACGAGTTGATCTCGGGCGGCTCGACAAGGGTCAGCAGCTTCTGACAGTAGGCCGGCCAGGAGAAGTCCCGCATCGTCCGGGCCCCGCTGCGAGCCAGGTCGCGCCGCAGCCCGGGATCGTCCACCAGCCGCCCGACCGCCCCGGCGATTCTCTCGGCGTCGCAGCGGTCCAGGACCAGGGCGGTTTCCCCGTCCCGGGCGAAGTCGACCGTGCCCGGCGGCGTGACCACGCACGGCAGACCGCAGGCCATGGCCTCGGCCGCGGTGTTGCACCAGCCGGCCCGGGTTTCGCAGGTAACGACGAGGTCCAGGCCGTGGTAGAAGGCAGCCAGGTCGGCGCCGAACAGGGGGCCGTGATTCACCAGGCGGCCGGTCCTGGCCAGGGCCTCCGCCTGTGGTCGCGCCTCGGCCGGCAGGACGCCGTACAGATGGAGCACGTGATCGGCGGGGAAGAGCTCGGCCGCCGCGAGCAGCGGTTGCGGGTTCTTGGTGGCGAACCCTCCCACCGCCCAGCGGGGTGGCCGGCAGGGGGCGTCCTTGAGGGGGGCAGGGAAAAACAGATCGGTATCGACCGCGCCGGGCAGGACGTGGAAGGCGGCGGCGGCCATCTGGCGGTAATCCCGATCTCGCCAGTGGCTGTTGTTGAAGATCACCACGTCGGGGGCCAGGGCGGAGTTGGCGACCGCGAAGCGCTCGCGCAGGCTCGGGTCGTTCAGGATGTGCTGGATGCGAACCCCGAACGAGTCGGCGCGCAGCCGGGCCAGCAGGGCGAGCTGCTGGTCCGTCGCTCCCGCCCCCGGCACCATCACCGCGTCCCAGGTGCGGGCCTGCGCCTCCGCGAAGGTCAGCACCGGCCCCGGGAAGTCCGGCCAGTCGGGTTCCGTCTCGTCGGTCAACGAGGTGAAGGCGACGTCATGGCCGAACCCGTTCAGCACGCGCGCCACGTTCAGGAAGCGGCCGATGCCCCCGTTCACGCTGTACCGGAACCAGGCCACCAGCAGACGCTTGGCGGTCGGCCCGGGCCGCGTATCGGCGACGGTCCTGGGCTCCGGTCGGCAGACGAGTTCCGTGTTCACGATCCTCCCTTTCCCGGGGCGGCCGTCAGCTCCTCGGCCGGCAACCGGACGTGGTGCCGGTTGGGGTCGAAGCCTCCGGCCAGGTGAGGGGTGAAGTCGTAGTCGGCGCCGTACGGCAGGTCGGCCGGCATTCCCCACTTCCGTTTGAAGATCTCCCAGTTGTCGTGCAGGCTCTGGCGGTAGTCGATCCCGGCGGCCAGGAAGCTCTGGCTGCCGAAGTGGTGGACGAAACAGTCGCCGGCGAGCCGGGTCTGGAACCCGGTCAGCAGTGCGCGCAGGCAGAAATCGTCGTCCTCGAAGTTGCCGCGCCCGAACCGTTCGTCCAGGCCGCCGATCCTCTCGATCACTTCTCGCCTGATCAGCAGACAGAAACCGACCGCTCGCCAGCAGGGACGGCAAGCGCCGGCTCGCTCGGCGGCGAATCGGGCGGCGAAGTCGGACAGGCCGGCCAGGGTGTTCTGGTCGTAATCAACTTCGGGCAGTTGCTGGGGGCCGGAGATGTTGTTGGTCATCGGCCCGCTGAGGCCGACCTGGGGCTCTTTCGCCAGCGGCCGGGCGAGCCGCTCGAGCCAGCCCGGCGTGACGACGACGTCGTTGTTCAGCAGGACGATGTACTCACCCCGTGCGGCGGCGAGGCCGCGGTTGTTGCCCGCGGCGAAGCCGAGGTTCTCCTCGTTGGCGATCAGGCGGCAGTTCTCGTGGGCAGCGGCCATCTCGGCGAGGTAGGCGACCGTTCCGTCCTCGCTGCCGTTGTCGACCAGGATGATCTCGAAATCGCCGCTGGTGTGCGCGAGCAGCGCGGCGAGGCACTGCCGGGTGCAGGCCAGGGCGTTGTAGGTCAGGACGACGATCGAGACCAGGCCGCGTCGCGCCGGCGGGTCCGCGGCCGCTGCCGGCGCGTAGGACCGGACCAGGCCGTTGCGGGTCGGACGGGGGGTACCGTCGGGGTCGATCAGGAGGTCGGGCTGGATCTCGCCCAGCCACCTCTCGTGCAGGCGGTTGATGTTCTCTGCCACGTGGGTGAAGCGCGCCGGCCCGCTCGCCGACTCGTGGTGAATCACGAGACTGGCGGGTTGATAGACCAGCAGCCAGCCGATCTGCTGCAGTCGGAAGCAGAGGTCGATGTCCTCGTAGCCGTTGCGGTATCCCTCGTCGAACCCGCCTGCGGCCGTGAAGCAGCGCCGGCGGATCAGGAAGCAGGCCGCGGTGAGGGCCTGGTATATGCGGGGCCGGTTCGCGTCCGGCAGGTCGGCCGCCGCTCGGTAGTGGATGTGCCGGGCCACCAGGGGGTCGGGCAGCTTCTGGTCGTTCACCACGACGACGCCGGCGTGCTGAATCGTCCCGTCCGGAAACAGGAGCTTGCTGCCGACCGCGGCCACGCGGGGATCGTCTCGCAGCACCTCGACCAGGGGCGCCAGCCAGCCCGGCTGGACCTCGGTGTCGTTGTTCAGGAAGAGCAGGTACTTCCCCCGCGCCGCCGCGGCGCCTTGGTTGCAGGCCGCCGCGAAGCCCAGGTTCTCCTGGTTGAAGATGGCTCGCAGCCCGCCGCCGTGCTCTTGCTGGCGCAGGAAGGCCCGGGTCCCGTCGCTCGAGCCGTTGTCGATGACGATGATCTCGTACCCGGCGCCGGCGGTGTTGGTCGCGAGGGCGGCCAGGCACTGGCGGGTCAGGTCCAGCTTGTTGAAGACCGGGATGACGATCGAGACGGCGACATCTTCCCCGGCGACGTGATTGGCCGCGGGCTTGGCGGCCTCGGCCGGGGGAAAATCCTCCGGCCCGGCGACCGAGTCGAGGAGCCTGGCCAGGTGCTGGCGCGTGTGCTCCCCGGCCAGGTCGTGGCCGGTCTGCTTGGCGTGGGTGAGCTGGTGGCCGAGCAGGTTGAAGACCAGGTCGGTGCGGCCGGCGGCCGCGGCGAGCCGGGTGTAGGCCTGCCGGATCTTCAGGTCCTCCGGGTGTTTCTGGTGGGCGGTCTTGAGCAGGTCGGCCGCGCGCCGGGTATCCCCTGCCCGCAGAGCGAGCTCTCCCTGCAGGCGCATCGCCTCCGGGTGGGAGGGGTCGAGGGCGAGCGCCCGGTCGACCAGCCGCTGCGCTTCCTCCTGTTTGCCCTGCTGCGCCAGCAGCTCCGCCCCGAGAACGATCGTGCCGAGTGCTCCGGGGGCCAGGCGGCTGGCCGCCTGCAGGGCCCTGGCCGCCCGGACGGGCCAGCCGAGTTCGAGTTCCAGCGCCGCGGTCGCCAGGTGGGCGCAGGCGAGGTCGGGATCCAGCCGGGCGGCCTCGGCGAAGCTGGCCAGCGCCTGGGGGGGACAGTGGCGCTCGTGGGCGGCGTCCAGTCCCGCGGCGAGTTCGTTCAGCGCCTTGACCTCGACCGGCAGTTCCGGCCGGGATTCCAGATCGGCCGGCTCGCCGAACAGGGCCCAGAAAAGCTGGGCCGCGACCGGCACTTCGCTGTAGCGGGCCGTCACCAGCGCCTGGCCGGCCCGGCTGAGACGGGTCCAGGCCGCCTCGTCCCCGTACAGGGTGACGATTTCGGCCGCGAGGTCCCTGGGTTCGGTAGCGACCAGTGCGTGCACGCCCGGGACCAGCAACATGCCCTCGGCGCCGGTGGGGGTGGTCACGACCGGCAGACCGGCGGCCAGCGCCTGGGTGACCTTGCCCTTCAGACCGGCCCCGAACCGCAGGGGCGAGACCGAGATCCTGGTCCGGTCCAGCAGGGATTCCAGGTCCGGCACGAAGCCCGTGACCTCCACCCGGTCCGAGGCTAGCGCCTGCACCGCCGCCGGCGGGTCGGCGCCGACGATCTTCAGCTTCGCCTCGGGAAGCCGGGCGGCGACCAGGGGCCAGATCTCCTGGCCCAGCAGCAGGGCCGCATCGACGTTGGGCTGGTGGCCGAAGTAACCCACGAAGACCAGGTCGCGGCGGTCGGCGAAGGGTGGCGGGTTGATGGTAACGGGATGGACGTGCGGCACCGTCAGCACCGGCGGCGGCTGGGAAACGGTGGCCAGCAGCCGGTTCTGCTGCCAGGCGGCCTGCATCCCGGCCGCGATCACGGCCGCGTCGGCATCGGTAACGGCCAGGGCCGTGTCCGCCAAGGCGTAGGCGGCCAGCTCCTCGTGCCGGCGCCGGGCGATCCTGGCCAGCAGCGGCAGGTGGCCCGCCAGGGCGGCCCCACGCATCTCCCGCAGGTACCAGACGTCCCAGGAGTGGACCGCGATCCGCAGGCGGGGAGCCACTTGGCGCAGGAAGGGGACGAACTCGCCGGCCAGGTTCCAGAAGGAGACCAGGGCCGCGTCGAACCGGTTGCGCTCGACGATGGCGCGCAGCCTGGCCAGACCGTGATCCTGCGACCAGGGCCGGTGGAAGTCCGGGGAAGGGAAGATCTCGCCCAGATCGCAACCCATCTCCAGCAGGGCGCTCCGGTAGCGGTCCCGCTCCTCGGGTTCGAGCCGGTAGAGACCCACGACGGTGACGGCGTGCCCCGTCTGGCGCAGCAGGCGGATCAGCTGGTGAAGCTGGTAATCGCCGGAGCAACGGTCCGGGCGCGGCCAGCCGGGATGAAGGACCAGCAAGTTGCGTCTCATATCCGCCCTCTCGCTCGCTCGTGCTCGGCGTACATCTGGATGATCTGCCGGGCCCGGTGGTCGTAGGTGTGTTCGGCCAGGATCAACCGCCGTGCCCGGGCCGTGATCTCCTGCCGTTCGGCGGGGTTGGCGAGGAAGTGCGCCAGCTTCTCCCGGGTGTCGGCGAAGCCATCGCTGAAGACGGCGGCGTCGCGGAACATCTCCTCGATCGCCGGCACCCGGTCCGACAGGAGCAGCGCCCCGCAGGCGAGCACCTCGAAGACCCGGTTGTTGACCATGCCGGCCTCGGCCTGGCTCCGGGCTGCGAAACCCAGGGCGACGTCCACCGAGGAGTAGAGCCGGGCGATGTCGCCGATCGGCAGGACCCCGCGCCAAAAGCGGCGCAGCGCGGCGGGGCTGCGCTCCCACATCTCTCCCCAGAGGGCGAGGTCGAACTCGGTCGCCGGCAGGACGTAGCGGTCGAATACCTCGTGACCCTTGGTCGTAGGGTTGTAGGAGCCGAGGTAGGCCACCTGGCTGCGGTATTCGGGCAGCGCCGCCCGGGGCCGGTGGAGGCGAGGGTTGGCCGCCATGTGCAGCAGCGCTGCCGGCTTGTACTCGCTGCAGCGCCGCACCGCCTCCGGACTGTTCGCCGCGTAGAGGTCGGCCTCCAGATGCAGCGCATCGTCGATGGTTTGGACCTGTCCAGCCGGCATGAACTCGTGGGTGTAGTTGACCAGGTAAAAAAGAGTCACCCCGTGTTCAGGACGCAGGGGGTACCGCCAGGCAGTGAAGGAGAACGTGAGGTCGGGTCGAAAGGCGGCCAGCTGATCGGCGGTGGCGTAGCTGAAGATCCTGACCTCGCTCACGTCCGGCCGCCACTCCAGCGCCTCGCGCAAGTTGTCGCTGATCATCGCCTCGCCCCACAGGCAATCGGGCCCGTTGTGGGGCGTCAGGATGGCCATCCGGATCGGTGCGGGCAGGATCGGCCGGCGGACCCGGGCCAGCGGATCGTCGGTCGGGTCGGGCAGGCCCTCCCGCCACTTCTGCTGGAACTTGCGGCGGGCGGACTGCTGCAGCTCGACCCGCTTGCTCTCCGAGCCGGTGACCGCCTTGGCCGTGACGCTCTCGGCGTGCACGATCCAGGCCTTCGGTTCGATCTTTACCTCGTAGCCGGCCCGGCGCAGGCTCACGCACAGGTCGACGTCCTCGTAGTAGGCGGGGGCGTAGAGGGGATCGAAACCGCCCACCTCGGCGAAGGCGTCGGCGCGCACAAGCAGGCAGCAGGCCGACGCGTAGTCGACTGCCGCGGGCGAGGCGTAGGGAGCGGCCCCGGCGTTGATCTCGCGGCCGCGGTTGGTGCAGGTGGCGTCGCGGTTGATCACCGCCCCGGCCTCGAGCAGGGTGCCGTCCGCGGTGACGATCCGCGCGCCGACGGCAGCGGTTCCGGGATCGGCGTCCGCCAGGGCGACCATCCGTTCCAGCCAGCCGACCTGGGGCTCGGTATCGTTGTTCAGGAACAGCAGGAACTCGCCGCGGGCCTGGGCGGCCGCCTGGTTGTTGGCGGGGCCGAAGCCGCGATTCTCGTCGTTGTGGATCACCCGCAGGTCCGGTTGAGCCTCGGCCCAGGCCAGGGTTCCGTCCCGGGAGCCGTTGTCCACCAGCAGGATCTCCGCCAGGCCCGGCGGCAGGGTCCGCCGCAAGGCGCGCAGGCAGCGCCGGGTGTAGTCCAGCTGGTCGCGACAGAGCAGGATGATGGACACGCGCGCCCTTTCTTGCGGCGGGGCGGTTTCCGCGAGGCCCAGCTCCGTGCCGCAGGCCTGCAGGGCGGTCTGGGTGGCGTCGTCGGGGCCGGCTGCGAGGCGGTCGCTGAGCCGGCGCACCTCCGCCGCGATCTGGCCGAAATCCGGGGCACCTGCTGTCATCCCAGCTCCTTCGCCGGCACGGTGATCCGCTCCGGGCTCGTTTCGCCCTGGAGAGCCAGCCTGAGGTCGCGCGCCTCCTGGTTGACCGGATCCAGGTTCAGGGCCGCCTCCACCGGGGGCCGGGCCAGGCCGACTTCGCCCCGCGCCAGGAAGATCCTGGCCAGCTGGAGATGGGCCGGCAGGTTGCGGGGCCAGATCTCGGCCGCCTTCAGGAAGGCCTGCAAGGCCCAGGTTTCGGCGCCCGCCTGGAGGTGTCGCTGCCCGGTCTGGTTCAGCTTCCGGGCGAGGTCACGGCCGAGGTGTTCGAGGTACCTGGCCGTCTTGGACAGGGTGTTGAGGGTCTGGAAAGCGGTCAGCTCCCGCTGGAACAGCTCGCCCTGCTCAGCGACCTGCCGGTCCAGAAGCCGGCTGGCGTGGCTGTAGAGCTCCCGATCGAGGGAACACGCCCGCCGCAGCGCCTCGATCGTGGGGGCAGGTATGGTCGAGCGCGGCGGTCGGTTGCGAGCGACGTTGGTCCTGGTGTAGACGGGCAGACGCCAGCCGAGCAGGTGTTTCATCAGCAGTACCGATTCATCGAACCGCTCGGCCAGGCCGGCCACGAGGAACCGCTCCGCCAGGTGGCGCTTGGCGATCTCCAGGTGCTCAGCCGTGCAGCGGCGGCCCTGGTCCTTCAGACCGGCGAGATAGCGGACCTGACCGTTGTCCAGCTCGGGCGCGAGGTCGGCGGCGGCGAACTCGGCGAGGCTCAGCCGGTCCTCGGTCACCTGCCGGTGCAGGTAGTGCTCTGGGCTGCGCAGGATGTGATAGTACTGAGAGATGAGGCGTTCGACCGGGTCGCGCAGCATCGTCACGTAGGAAGAGGGCTCCGGCAGCAGCTCGTGCAGACCGAAGAACTGGTGGCCGGCCAGGACCTGGATCCGGGCCCGATCGTCCGCCGGCAGGTCGCGGAAATCCTTTTCCCGCACCCGCCATCCTTCCAGGGTGAAGATCAGGTCGGGGTCGTACTGGCGCTCGATGATGCGGCGCAGGGTGGAGCCGGCGGTCTTGGGGATGTGCAGGAAAACGAGCCTCCGGCCGGGCGCCGCCGGGCCGTTTTCCCCGCCGGCGGCGAAGACCGGTCCGGCCTGCTCGCAGAGGGCGGTGTAGGTTTGCCGGACGCCGGCCGGGGCGCAGGCCTGCGCCAGGTCCGACCGCTCGGAGAGGTTGTGCCGCAGACCCGGGCGGAGGATCCGGCCGGCGGCCTCGAGTCTGGCCGCCGGGACCTCCCAGCCCAGCCAGGCGAGGATCCGCCGCAGCTCGGCGCCGAGGTCGAAAAAGAAGGAGTCGTAGTGCGTGACCAGGGTCCGTTCCGGGGGCGCCGACCGGAGCAGGGCCTCGTGATAGCGGAGCCAGAGGTTGTAGCCGAACGAATCGGAGCTGGTGTTGCGCCGGTGCAGGGACCGGACCACCTCGACCGGGTTCCGCAGGCAGATCAGTACTCGGAGATCAGGGACCATCTCCAGCCAGAACGGCAAGGTCAGGCAGTTGCGGGGGTCCTTCCAGCCCCAGCGGGGCGGGCGGCGGATGGCCTCGATCGCGGCCAGGGCCCGGCGCCGCAGGTCCGGGTCCAGGTCCCCGAACTGCCGGCCCGCCGGTTCGCCTGTCGCCGGCGCGGGCGGGGGGAAGTCCCACCCGGCGCCCAGGTGGGCCAGGATCTCGTCGTTGAGATCGACCAGCGGGAGGTTCTCCCAGAAGCCGGCGGAGTTGTCCGGCTGCGGCTTCATCAGCTTGCCTTCCGGGCCCAGGTACAGCCCGCATTCGTGCAGGAGCCGGGTCACGAGAGAGGTTCCCGAGCGGTGCATGCCGGCGATGCAGAGGGGAGGGGATTTGTGCATTTTTCCTCGTTCAGGAAGAAGGCCCGGAACCGGGAGCCCCCGGGCAAATCGCTGCTCGCGGCGATTCGCTCCGGGCTGGTCGCTGGCCTGGAGATAGCAAGTTGGTTGCCACTTGGCGGTGAACCGTGCCTGGTTGGTCGTGGCCGAGGCGCCACCCGATTTTCATCAAAAAACCTCAGAAAACCCCATAATCCACCCCGGCACTTCGGAGCCGGGATGAGCGATCGGAAAAGATGCCGGGTCGGTCGAGGTCAGCCGGTGCCACCGGACCGGTCATTTTTTTGGCGCACCGGCAATTAATACCCGGCCCGTCGCGGAGGCATATTCCTGGCGAACGACCTTGCCGGCGGTTATTGTCCTGCCCAGGACGACCCGACCTGGGCATGACGGCAGAGGTAACGCATGACCGTCCTTGGCACCCGTGGTAGCGACCTGGCCCTGTGGCAGGCCCGGCACGTCCAGGGGTTGCTGCGCCGGGAAGCCGGGCTGAAAGTCGAGATCGAGGTGATTCGCACCACCGGCGACCGTTCGCCGGAGGCCAGCCTCGCCGCGGTTCCCGGCAAGGGGTTTTTCACCCGGGAGATCGAGGAAGCCCTGCTGCGGGGCGAGATCGACCTGGCGGTCCATTCCCACAAGGACTTGCCGACCGAATCGCCGCCCGGCCTGGTCCTGGCGGCCATCCCCGAGCGGGGACCCGCCACGGAGTGCCTGCTGGTCCATCCGGAAGCCTGGGACCCGACCTGTGCGGAGACGATGCCGGCAGACGGGTCCGGCCTGGATGCCGAGGGCTCGGCCGGTCACGGTTCGCTGGTGGTTCCGCTCCGCCGGGGAGCGACGGTGGGGACCGGGTCGGCCCGCCGCCGGGCGCAGCTGCTGGCGGCGCGTCCCGATCTCGAGATCCGCGAGCTGCGCGGCAACGTGCCCACGCGGGTCGCCCGGGTGACCGAGCACCGTTACGATGCGATCGTGCTGGCCGAGGCGGGGTTGCAGCGACTCGGCCTCGACCCCGCCCCGCTGCGGGTTCTCCGCTACCAGGCCGACGGATTCGTCCCGGCGCCGGCCCAGGGCGCCCTCGCGGTGCAGATGCGGGCCGGGGAACGGGGTCGGCCCGGCGACGAGGAACTCGCGGCCGCGCTCGGGCAGATGCACCACGAACCGACCGCCCGGCTCGTGGCGGCTGAGCGACTGCTGCTCGCCGCGATCGAGGGCGGCTGTAACTTGCCCCTGGGCGCTTACGCCACCGCCGAGGGAAACCTGATCAAGCTGGTGGCGGTCCTGGGGGTGGATCGTTCCGGGGTGGCGGCGAACCTGCAGGCCGGCGAGTTCGAGCTGCTCCGCTGCGAGGTTCACGGCGATAATCCGGCCGCGGTCGCCGAGGCCGGCCACGCTGCCCTGGTCCAGTGACGGGGTAGGATTCCGCCCCCGCCCGGTGGCGGCAGATGGTCACGAAGGAGGAAGGTAGATGAGCGCAGAGAACGAGAACGGCGTGGAGATCCCCGGTCCCGGCTTGGTGCGTCCCCGCCGGCTGCGACGCTCGGAGGTGCTGCGCGACGCCGTCGCCGAGACGAGGTTGCATCCGGACCTGCTCGTCCAGCCCCACTTCGTCCTGCCCGGCAAGGACCGGCGGGAGGAGATCGGAGCCATGCCCGGCATCGCGCGGGAGAGCGGCGATCGGCTGCTGCGGACCGCGGCCGCGGACCTGGAGCTGGGCCTGCGCCACGTCCTGCTGTTCGGCCTGCCGGAGGAGAAGTCGCCCACCGCCGAGAGCGCCCTCGACCCGGACGGCGTGGTGCCCGCCGCGATCCGGCTGCTCAAGCAGGAGTTCGGCGACGACCTGCTGGTCAGCGCCGACATCTGCGTCTGCGCCTACACCGATCACGGGCACTGCGGCGTCATCCAGGACGGCGAGGTGGACAACGACGAGACCCTTTCCCTGATCGCCGGCATGGCGTTCGCCTGCGCCCTCGCCGGAGCCGACGTGGTCGCGCCCAGCGACATGATGGACGGCCGCGTCGCGGCGATCCGGGTCGGCCTGGACCAGCACGGTTTCACCGACACGGCCATCATGTCCTACGCGGCCAAATACGCCTCGGCCTACTACGGGCCCTTCCGGGAGGCCGCCGACAGCGCTCCCGCCTTCGGCGACCGCCGCAGTTACCAGATGGATCCGCGCAACGCCCGCGAGGCGGTCAAGGAGGTGCAGCTGGACATCGAGGAGGGGGCGGACATCGTGATGGTCAAGCCGGCGCTCGCCTACCTCGACGTGATCAGGCGAGTGCGCGAGCGGACCCTGCTGCCGGTGGCCTGCTACAACGTCAGCGGGGAGTACTCGATGGTCAAGGCCGCGGCCGCGGCGGGGCTGATCGACGAGAGCAAGATCGTCCTGGAGAACCTCTGGGCCATGCGGCGGGCCGGCGCGGACCTCCTGATAACCTATCATGGCCGCGACCTGCTCCGGGAAGGGTGGCTGCGATGAGTCGCCGCGACCGTCCCCGGTCCAGCGAGCTGTACCGCCGCGCCTGCCGGTCGCTGCCGGCCGGGGTGAACTCGCCGGTGCGGGCTTTCGGCTCGGTGCACGGCGATCCCGTGTTCGTGCGCCGGGCGGTGGGCCAGTACCTGGAGGACGTGGACGGCAACCGCTACCTCGACTGCTGCGGTTCCTGGGGCCCGCTGATCCTGGGCCACGGTCATCCCGAGGTGCTCGCGGCGGTCGAGGCCGCCTGCAGGGCGGGGCTGACGTACGGGGCGCCTCACGAGGGGGAGATCGCGCTGGCCGAGGCGGTGACCGAGGCCTACCCGGCGGCCGAGCTGGTTCGCTTCACCAGCAGCGGCACCGAGGCGGTGATGTCGGCGGTGCGGCTGGCGCGCGGCTTCACGGGGCGGTCCGTGGTGGTGAAATTCTCCGGGTGCTACCACGGCCACAGCGACGCCCTGCTCGTCGCCGGCGGCAGCGGGCTCGCCACCTTCGGCACCTCGTCATCGGCAGGAGTGCCGGCGGGCGCGGTCGCCGACACCTGCGTCCTGCCCCTCGACGACGAGCAGATCGTCGCCGACCTCTTCGCGCAGCGAGGTGACGACATCGCGGCCGTTTTGATCGAGCCGCTCCCCGCCAACGCGGGCCTGCTGCGGCAGCGCCCCGAGTTCCTGAGCTTCCTGCGCGAGATCACCCGGCGCCACGGCGCCCTGCTGATCCTCGACGAGGTGATCAGCGGCTTCCGGGTCGGGATGGGAGGCGCCGCCGAGCTGTACGGGCTTGAGCCCGACCTGGCGACCTTCGGCAAGGTGATCGGTGGCGGGATGCCGGTCGGCGCCTTCGCTGGCCGCCGGCAGATCATGGAACGGATCGCGCCCCTGGGAGACGTCTACCAGGCGGGCACCCTGTCGGGCAACCCGGTGGCCATGGCCGCCGGCGCGGCCACCCTGCGTGTTCTGCGCGAGCAGCAGGTCCACGCCCTGCTAGAACGGCTGGGCGACCGGCTGGAACGTAAGGTTGCCGGGCCGGCCGCCTCCGCCGGCGCCAGCTTCGTCCGGGTCGGTTCGATCTTCTGGCTGGTTTTCCAGGCCGAGGCGCCGCGGACGGTCGAGGCGATCGCCCCCGCCGGCATCGAGCGCTACGCCGATTTTCACGCCGCCCTGCTCGACCGGGGCGTGTACCTGGCCCCGTCCGGCTACGAGGTCGGCTTCCTCAATGCCGCGATGACCGAGGCGGACATCGATTTGCTGGCGGAGGGGGTGGGGGAGGAGATCGGTCAGGGGAGTGCGTAACCTGCGGTTCACTACGTTTTCCAAGCAAAAACCGTCATCCGATCCCCGAAGCGGTTCGTCAACCTGGTCAGTGGGTAGTTAAAGACCTGCAGCATCGACTTGGCCAGGTAATCCGCCGACCGGGTCTTAAGGTTGAGGACCCGCGGAGGGGTGGCCTCGTTCAGGATCTCGAGGCGGGCAAAGTGGGGACGGAAAAGGCGCCGCACAGTGCCGGTGGTGAACTCGTAGAGGTGGTAGGGCTTGTCGGGCAGTTTCTTCTGCCGGCCCAGCAGGCGCAGCAAGGGAATCGCCAGCCGGGTGGAAAGCAGGTTGAACGTCCCCGGCACTCGCATCACGCACAGACCCCCGGGTGCCAGCAAGCGCGCCGCCTTCGCGACCATTCCCGCCGGGTCCCGCAGGTGTTCCAGGAGATCGCCGGCGTAGATCACGTCCCACTTCCCGTGCCAGTCGGGAAGTTCCAGTTCCTCGATGTTCCCGCAGACAAGATCCAGGCCGAACTTCTCGGTGGCCCGGGCCACGGCGGCTTCTGAAAATTCCACGCCGGCACAGGTGAATCCCTCCTCGCGGGCGGCGAGCAGGAAGTGGCCCATGGCGGCGCCGATCTCGCACAGGGTCCGGGCCGACGGGTGGCGCTTGCGGATGACCTCGCGGATGAAGCGGCGGGCGTCGTCCTGTCGCCGGTCGGCGAGGGTCTCGTAATCGACCCCCGCCTGCTGCAAGCCGTGCAGGCCCGAGTCGAAGTACTCCTCGCCGTAAAGCCTGGTCAGTTCCTCCTTCGTCGGCAAGGGATCCAGGGTGACCAGGCGACAGTTCCGGCAGCGCAGCCCCTGAAACCGCTTCCCATCCCACTCATAGAAGAACGGCAGTTCCAGGAACCGATCGTGCTGACAGAGATTGCAGCGCAAGGGCAGACTCCGGGTTCAGGGGGGATTCTCGGGCACGGCGCGGATGGTAACAGAGGGAACCCCCGGCCGCCAGAGGGAGACCGGGGGCTCGGCAGTTCACCGGTAGAGAGCCTTGACCTGGCCCCAGGAAAGGTCCTCGATGGGCACCTGGTCCCAGCAGGCCGGTACCGGGTTGGCCCCGATGTACCCACACGGCCCGGCCAGCAGGGGCGAGTAGTGAGAAAGGGCCGCTTCGTCGGAAAGGGGCGCGCACACGAGAGGGTCGATCCGCACATTGCCGTTGGTACCGGTCGGATCGGGAATGCCGAAATAGTCTATGTCGTTCTCCCAGACATCGTTGCAGCCCAGAACAAGATTGGAGTAGCTGTCGCTAATGACCGCCGGCGTACCGTGGTTCCAGCCGAAGAGGTTGTTGCTGGCAAACATCGTGGCGCCGTCATAAACGAGGATGCCCGTGCCGCCGCCCCCGGTTCCCCTATTGAACAGGAAGGTGTTGTGGTGGATGTTGGCGCTGGTGCCGGGATGGACGGCGTGAATGGCGGCACCATTGACCGATTTGTTGTACAGGAAAACGTTACCCGCGATCTCCACGCTGGCCTCGTTGAGACCGATTCCCCCCGAGAGGAATTCACTCACGTTGTTCTTGAAGAGGTTATTCTCGATGGTGGCCTGGGAGTAGACGATCACCGAGATGGCGCAGGAGTGATAGGTAAGATTGTCGAGGAACTGGTTGTCGTGGATATACCCGTACGAGTACCTCTGCACCTGAACCCCGGCACCTTCGTAGGAGGTGTGGTTGTTGCGGATGATGTTCTTCAGCACCTCCACGTGTGAGTTGTCGAAGATCAGGATGCCGCCGGCACAGTAACCGCCGCCGTTGGTGATGGTGAACCCATCGATGCGGGTCCCGGGAG
>CAZAHC010000014.1:0-26004 GCA_964484595.1 uncultured Fibrobacteraceae bacterium
GCACAGTAACCGCCGCCGTTGGTGATGGTGAACCCATCGATGCGGGTCCCGGGAGCGCACTGGTTGCAACGAATACAGCAGTCGCCGCCGCTGCCATCGATGATGGCGGTTTCCGGACCCGAGGCGCTGCAGAGCCAGACGCCGCTTACCATGACCAGATTCTCGACGTAGGTGCCGGGCAAGACCTGCACCATGTCCCCGGCGCTGGCCAGATCGAGGCCGCCCTGGATGGTGGTTGCGTCGCCACCGCCACCGGGATCGACGATGATCGTGCTGGCGAAAGCCTCGCCGCAGAGAAGGAATGGTGCCAAGACAAAAAGCAGTAATGATTTCATGGGATGCCTCCCCGGGAATGGTTCTCCAGGAACCGGTTCGGGCGAGACCGTCGGACATCGGAGAAGGTGATCATACACAATTATGGATTAACGCTCTCAGTCTAACACAACTTCAACTCGGGAGGGGCAAAATAGACGGCAGGGGCTGTTTCCCTCACCCCACCCAAACCACGACCACGGTGACGTTGTCCGGTCCGCCGGCGGCGTTGGCGGTGGCCACTAGCTGCGCCGCAGCGGTCTCGGGGTCCGGGGCGGCCTGCAGTTCCCGGGCGATGACCGGGTCGGCGACGGCGTCGGTCAGCCCGTCACTGCAGAGCAGGAAGCGGTCGCCGGCAGCGGCCGACCCCTCGGTGATGTCGAACGAGGTCCGCGGACCGATGCCGACGGCGCGGGTGATCATGCCGGAGCGGAAGGACCCCGGTGGGCCGCCGCCCTCGGCCTCGGGGGTGTGATCGGTGGTCAACCTCTGCAGGTCTTCGCCGCGCAGGCGGTAGGCCCGGCTGTCGCCCGCGTGGGCGATCCAGAACCGGTCCTGACGCAGGAAGAGCGTCACGGCGGTGCTGCCCATGCCCACCAGGTCGCCGACCGCCTTCTGCCGCACTGCCTCGTCGGCCCGCTCGAGCAGGGCGGTGAGGGCGGAGGCGGGATCGTCCCCGACCGGACCCTCGGCCACGGCCGCGGTGACCGTCTGGACGATGGTGCCGGAAGCAACCTCGCCGCCGGCATGACCGCCCATGCCGTCGGCGACCAGGAAGAGATCGTCGGCGGGGGAGATGAAGAAGGCGTCCTCGTTGTTCGGGCGCACCTGCCCCCGGTCGGTGAGGCCGGCGGCGACGACTCGGGTCTGGTCCAACTCAAGCCCCTCGCATCACAACAGGCAATTCCTGGATTAACCGGGGAAAAGGAAAAAGCCCGAGGCATCCGCTGGATGCCCCGGACCCGGAACGCGTACGCAATCCCATCTCCCGGTAGTCGGAAAACAAGGGTGCCGGTCTATAGATGAGAGTCTGTCGAGCTGTCCTGCGGCGGATCGACTTTCTTGTCGTAGTCGCCATAGACTCCGAGTTCGAGCTTCTTTTCCTTCAGGACCGGCTTGGCGTAGGTCTTTTTCTTTTCCATGTCGGTGTACTCCATCTTCTTGAAAATGCCTTTCCACCGAGGGATTGGCCAACAGATGTCCTATTCCTCTTCTGACATAATCATCTTAGGCAAGGTAAACCCAAGCGTCAATTGAAAAAAACCAGACCCTTCGCCTCCAGATCAGCCAGGTATTCCGCCAGGTCCCTGGTCATGGTCTCGCGGTCCACCTCGTAGGCGGCGAGCATGAGTTCGGTGATCTCGGCGACCGTGTGCTCTCCGTCGCATACGCGCCAGATGTCGGCGGCGACGTCCGAGAGGGTGAACATGGTCTCACCGTCAGCGGAGCAGATGAAGATTTCTTCCTCGACCTCGCGCCAGATAGTATCGCCGTCTCTGGTGGGGACGGCCTCAGGGTTCAACTCGCTCACGGCTTTCCTCCTGTTTGCGAATTTGGCCGATGATAGCCGCAATCAGCCGGGAAAACAACACTTCACCCACTCCGGCCAGAGGCCGGATCACCCGCCCCGGCAGGCGCACCAGATCGCGGGCGAGGACCAGCAGCCACAGCAACGCGTTGCAGAGGCGGAACCGGGGACCGGTCAGTCGGAAGGCCTGGTCGCCGGCGATTATCCGATCGGGGCGGCCGAGGATGGCGGCGCTGTTCACCCGTTCCCAGCCGCGGTTCTGGTCTCCCTTCTGCCAATAGCGACCGGGGCCACAGGGCAGCAGGAGGCGATGGCAGATCAGGTTCCCGGCCTGCCGGAAGACGACCAGGTCGCCTGGCAGCAACCAGCCCCTGCCCGGAACCACGCAGATCTGCTCCCCGATCCGGAGCAGCGGCAGCATGCTTCCCGAGCGGACGACGAGCCGACCCGGTCGGCCGCTCCGCAGCCGGGCGACCCAGAGATCCTGGGCGATCGCGGAATAACTGTCGTTCGTCTTCATCCTCGATTCGGTTCGCTTCCCGGGACCAGGGGGCCCCGATTCCGGAAAACCGGTTCGACCTCCCAGCCGAGGCGAGCCAGCAGCAAGTACACGACGGTGCGCAACGAAACCAGCAGACCGGCCAGGGAGAACCGGCGTTTCCGGGTCTGGGCGCCGGCCGCCAGGGGGTGGCCGTTCAGCCCCAGGTCGGCCGGCGAGGGCAGGATCTGCCGCCCCAGATAAACCAGGTGATCCAGCCAGCGGTCCCGGCGGCGCAGCGAGATCGCCCGCCCCCCCGCCGCCGACGAGCGCAACCGCTGGCGGAGGACGGTCTGCGGCCGCAACAGCGAGAGCACCGCCGCCCCGGCCCGCCAGGGCGGCCGCGCGGCGGTGACCTCGGTCAGGGCGGGAACGGGTCCGAACAGGCGAGCCAGTTCCAGGCAGGCTGCGGCCGGGTTGAGGATCCGGTACCGCTGGGCCCGGTCCCAGAACACCTCCGGCCCGATCCGCCAGCCGGGATGGACCAGCACGGCGTGGATGTCCCGGATCTGGGCCAGCACGCTGAAGGCGCTCAGGCTGGTGTGCAGGCAGAGGTGCAGCAGGAGATCTTCCGGCGCCAGCAGGCGTACCGGGCAACCGGCCAGGCTGGTGGTCGTCGCGCGCCGACGCAGCTCGTCGGCCTGGAGCCGGGTGTCCATCAAGGGGATGGCCAGGTCCCAGTGGATCTCGAAGCAGCACCAGGGGCGGTCTGGCCGCCGGAAGATCAGGTGGAAGTGGTGCCGGCGGTAGAAGGCCTCGCTCTGGGTGGTCTCGTCCACCTGGTAACCGAGGTCCCGCAGGATGCGGTGCACGGTCTCGAGTTCGGCTGGTCTGATCAGCAGGTCGATGTCGGCGTAGGAGCGCTCGCCGGGGTCGTCGAAGACGGTCAGGTTCAGGGCCGGGCCCTTCAGGAGGATCGGGACCACCCCGGCCTCGGCCAGCCGCGGCAGCACTTTTTTGAGGTCTCGCGTGAAGAACTCGTTGCGGAATGAGGTCTGCACGTGCCATTCGCGCAGGGCCTCCTGCACCGGCGGCGGACACTCGCGCCACCACCGCTGTCGGTGGTGACGCGAGTAGAAGTAGCCGGCCAGGCGGTGACTATCAGCCAGGGAGAGCAACCGATCCCAGAATCGTGGTGAGCGGTCGGCGGGGAGCGCCGGGGAGAGCGGTCCGGGGCCTGGGGTAGCTGCCAACCCGCCGGGGGCGGCAAGTCGGGCGGGGTCGGGCAGCAATCCCAGGAAGAAATTTTCCACCGGGTCCAGGGGTGCAATCCGCTTCAGTCGCAAGCTCGGTGGTCCTCCCGCTTCCCTTGTTGCAGGTGAAACAGGCTGCTGTACAGGCCGGGCCGGCCGAGCAGATCGGCGTGGCTACCCTCTTCCACCAGGCGGCCGCCCGAGAGGACGAAGATCCGGTTCAGGTCCCTGACCAGCGACAGCCGGTGCGCGATGACGATCGCGGTCCGGCCACGCATCAGCGCCGCCAGGGCGTGCCGGACGTCCTCCTCGGATCTGGCGTCCAGGGCCGAGGTCGGCTCGTCCAGGACCAGGATCCGCGGGTTGCGCAGGAAGGCCCGGGCGAGGGTGATCCGCTGCCGCTCGCCGCCGCTCAGCCGCACGCCCTGTTCCCCGCAGAGGGTGTCGAAGCCCTGCGGCAGGCGCTCGATGAACTCCAGGGCGCTGGCCTCGCGGGCGGCCTGCCGGACCTGTTCCTCGCTCGCCCGGCCCAGGCCGAACTGGATGTTCTCCCGGATTGTCGCATCGTACAGGACCGGTTCCTGGGAGACGAAGGCCATCTGGCCTCTCAGATCCGCCAGATCGAAGTCGGGGTAGGGCTTGCCGTCGAGCAGCAACCTGCCCCGCTGGGGATCGAAAAGGCGCAGGATCAGACCGGTCACGGTGGTCTTCCCGGCCCCGCTGGGCCCGACGATCCCGACCCACTCGCCGGGGTTGATGTTCAGGGTGAGGTCCTCGATGACGGGTTCGTCCCCGTAGGCGAAGGTCACGTTCTCCAGCGCCACGGCGCCCTGGCAGTCGGTCAGCGGCGAGGGGTTGGCCGGGGCCGGCGCCGCCGCCGCGGGCAGGGGGCGCTCCGGTTCGCTGGCGAAGACGACGCTCAGCCGGTCGGCGGCGGCGATGGCGCCCTGGGCCGAGGCGAACAGACCGGTCAGCAGGCTCATCGGGAAGGCCACGCGGTAGGCGAGCAGGAAGAAGGCGACCAGCTCGCCGAAGCTGGTCTCCTGACGCGCCGTCAGGTAGAACCCGTACACGACCACCGTGATCAGGCAGATCCACAGCAGGATCTGACTGCCCGATTCCAGTCCGGCGGCGAGCCGGGCCCGGCGCACCCCCGCCTGGTAGTAATGGTCCACCATCAGGTCGAACCGGTCCCGCTCGTGCTGCTGGTTGTTGTAGACCTTGATCACCCGGATCGCCCCGGCCACGACTTGCACGTGGCTGCTGATCTTGCCCAGCTCGTCGTACATCTTCCGCGAGAGGCGTTGCAACCGCTGCCCGAACAGGCGCACCAGCAGGATGGTCGCCGGCACCAGGGCCAGGATCACGAGGGTCAGGCGCTGGTTCAGGTGGAACATCAGGACCACCGCTCCCAGCAGGGTGATGCCGGCGCGGGCCAGCGAGACCAGCCCCGAGGTCATCAGGTACTGGATGCTGCCCACGTCCGAGGTCATGCGCGCCGAGAGGTCGCCCGCCTTCTGGTGAGTGAAGAAGAGGCTGGGCAGCTCCAGCAGGTGGGTCATCAACCGCTTGCGCAGCGAGGTTATGTAACCCAGGCCGAAGCGGGCGGAGATCACGGTGTAGAGGTAGGTGGTCAGCAGCTGCACCACGAGCAGCCCGCCCAGCAGTCCGATCAGGGGACTGGAACCACCCTCCTCCGCGGTGCGGGTCAGGGCGTCGACGAACCGTCCCGCGTAGACGGGGATGGCCAGGCTGACGCCGGTCGACACCACCATCAGCAGGTTCACCCAGGCCAGGTCCAGCCAGTGCCCGCGCAACAGCTGCAGATAGGGCTTCAGGGCGCTCAGGCCCGTCAGGCGGCGGGGCGAATCGTCCGGCTTGGGGGAGGGTTCGCTCACGGTTCTCTCTCTCGGGCCGCCGGCCGGGGGTGCCGGCGCGGCCGGGAAGGTCCGCTCAGACCAGCAGGTTCCAGAATCCAGGATCGGGCCGGAAGGCCAGTCGCCGCACCCGACCGCTGTCGAGCAGTAGCAAGGCCCGGTCCAGGCAGCGGGCCAGGCCCAGGCGCAGGTCCGCCTCGAACAGCCCCAAGGGGACGATCACCTCTGCGGTCAGGCGCGGAACGACCGTCTCGCTTCGCACCGGCAACAGCCTGTGTTCCGGGCCGTGCTCGATAAGGTATAACTGCTCCAGTGGTCCCTGTCCCGGAGATTTCTCGCCGCAGAAGGGATTGATTGGCGACCCCACGACCAGGAACCCGTCCCCGGCGCGGGTGAAGACGAGGGTCTCGTCGCTCAGCAGCGGTCGGGCGGGACAGAGGGCGGCCGCGGTGGACTTGCCGCTGCCGGCCGGACCGCAGAAGGCGTGGACCCGGCCCCGGTGCAGAACGCCGGAGCTGTGCAGCAGGAAGGGGGCCTCCCGCTCGGCCGGCGCCCCGGCCAGCGCGGCGTGATGGAACAGGAGGTAAAAGAACTGCTCGCAGACCCGCAGTCCCGTCCCCGAGAGCAGGGCCGGGTGAATGGTGCACCGGAGGCGCCCGGGCTCGCTGAGGCTGCCGCGGACCAGCCCCTCACCGAGTTCGAAGTCACGGCCGGTGACGACCCGGGTGCGGATGAAGGAGCGGGGCAAGGGCGGCCGGGGTGAGCCGGCGGAGACGTCCGCCACCTCGGCCTCGATCTTCAGCTCGCCTTCCTGGGCGTCGCTGTGCGGCCGGTAAGCGTCCAGGAACTCTCGCCAGCGAGGATCACTCTCGTCCAGGATCCACTGCAATCTCACGGGGCCGAAGTTAATGGTGAAGGGCAAGGCGACTCCTCGGCTGGTCACAGGAGCCGGCCGCTGGTTCACCGCCGGCTCAAATGTTCCCCCCCGCAAGCGATAATATGATTGAATCCTTGCACGTAAACCGAAAAGAAGGAACTCTTTGCCCCGGGCCCGGAGCGAGTGACGACCGGGCAGCAGTCGAACCGGGAGGTATGCGGTGCAGTTGATAACGAGGCGCCCCGCCCTGATCGGGGGCGCGCTTGCCGTCTGGCTGGTCTGGCTGGCAGCGCCCCTGGTTTTCGCAGCGCAGGAGGGCGAGGTGATCCAGGCAGGGGAGGGATCCGCAATGAAGGAAAACGGCAGGCCCGAAGAGCCGTTACGGTTCCTCTTCATCCACCACTCGTGCGGGGGACAGCTGCTGGCCGAGGCGGGTGAACAGGTGGGGGGCGAGAAGGACTCCGGGCAGCGGTGCATCTACCAGAGCCACCCCAACGGCGGCGGGCTGCGGAAGCTGCTCGAGGAAGCCGGATTCGAGGTGCACGAAGCCTCCTACGGCTCGCAGATCGGCGAGGACACCGACATCCACCACTGGCGGCAGAAGTTCGCCAACCGGATGGGCGCCATCCTGGCCTGTGATCGGAACGACACCTTTTACGAGGTCGGCGGCTCGAACCGGATCGTCGCCTTCAAGTCCTGCTACCCGAACAACCGTTTCCTGGGCGAGGGAACCGAGCCGGGCGACCCCGACTCGCCCGAGCTCACGGTGGCCAACGCCCGGGCTGCCTACGGGTCGCTGCTGCCGCTGTTCGCCGACCAGCCGGAGGTGCTGTTCGTCGCCTTCACCGCCCCTCCGCTCGCCGAGCCCAGGCCGCAGGGAATCCTGGCCAGGCTCAAGGCGCTGTTCGGGGGCAAGCCGAAGGCGGGCCGCTGGGCGCGGCAATTCAACACCTGGCTGGCCGATCGGGAGCGCGGCTGGTTGGCGGGCTACGAGCTGCCGAACGTCGTGGTCTTCGACTACTACGACATCCTGACCGGGAATGGCGCCGGCGACTGGTCCGCCTATCCGACCGGGGGCGGCACCGACAGTCATCCCAGTTGCGAGGGGAACCGGAAGTCCGCCGAGGCCTTCGTGCCGTTCCTGACCGTAGCGCTCCGGGAGATGGAGGCCCGGTCCGGTGCCGCGCCGGCCGATTGAGGAAGAGGATGCCTGTCTTGCCGGATAAGACCCGCACTGCCCTGCGGCTCGGACTCTGCTCGGTGGGGGAGCTGTTCGGCGGCGTGGAGCGGCAGCTGCTCGGGCTGTGCACCTACCTGCGCCGGCGAGATCTGGACCCGGTCCTGATCCTCTTCCACGACGGGGAACTCGCGGCCCGGGCACGCGAGCTGGGGGTGGAGCCCCTGTTCCTCCCCGCCCGTCACAGCTTCGATCTCGGAGCGCCCCGCCGGCTCGGCCGGTTGCTGGCGGACCGGGGTATCAACGTTGTGCACGTCCATGGCTACCGGGCGACCGTGAACTGCGCCCTGGCTCGCCGCTGGCACCGCTTCGCCGTGATCAAGACCGAGCACGGCCGGACCGAGCCGGGCCGTTCTTTTCCGTTCGGCGGCCTGAAACCGAGACTCTACGCGGCCCTGGAAGCCTGGGCCACCCGGCAGGTCGATGCGGACGTATGTTACGTGACCGAGGACCTGGGTCAGCACTTCGCGCGGGAACACGGCAGCCTGCGGCGGCAGACCGTCTACAACGGCATCGATCCGCTGGACCGGGCCGCTACCAGTGCGCCGCCCGAATTCGCGACCGATGCCTTCGACCTGGTCCTGGTCGGGCGGGTCACCGAGGTCAAGGGTATCACCTTCGCCTTGCAAGCGATGGCCGGGATGCCAGAACCCGCGCGGCATCGCCTGCACGTGATCGGCAGCGGTCCCCTGCAGGAAGCCCTGGAGCGGGAGGCGGCCGCGCTGGGGCTGGCCGAGCGCGTGCGTTTTCTGGGTTTCCGGCGCAACGTCCTGGACTACCTGGCTCACTGTGATGCGCTGCTGATGCCCTCGCTGCACGAGGGCCTGCCGTACACCCTGCTCGAGGCCATGTCTCTCGGCACCCCCGTTCTCGCCTCCCGGGTGGGCGGTCTGGCGGAGATCTTGCATGACGGCAAGACCGCCCTGCTGTTTCCGCCCCGGGATCCCGGGGCTGTCCGGGCGGCCGTCGGCCGGCTGGTCGCCGATGCTGACCTGGGCCGGGCGCTCGGCCGGGCGGCCCGGCAGGACCAGAGGGCCCGCTTCACGCTGCAGGGTATGGGCGATGCTTACTGGCGGCTCTACGAGGCCGCGGTCGCAGGGGAGAACAATGCCGGGTGAGGGTCAGGCATTGCCGGGGTCGAGCGGTCTGCCGGCCGGCGGGGTAGATTCCGCCGCGCCCCGGCGAACCGCCTGGTCCCGCCTGCCTTTCTACCGGGAACACAGCCTCTGGGCGATGGGGCTCTTCCTGGTGTTCGTCGTCGCCCGCTACATGCAGTGGGGTGATCGGCGGGCCATCTTCGCGGCGCTCCGGATCGAGTTCGTCCTGGGTCTGCTGACCCTGGCGGTGACCATCTTCCTGCTGATGAGCCAGCCGGTGAACCTGCGGCCAGCCAAGCGGGTGTTGATCGCCATCGGGGCGCTCTTCGGCGCCATGGTTGTCCAGCTTCCTTTCGCCGCCGATCCGGTCACCGCCAACAGCATCTTCATGGACCGGGTCCTCAAGTTCGCCATGATGACCTTCTTCATGGTGGTGCTGATCCAGTCGCCCCGCTTCATGTGGTTTTTCCTGGCGGCGTTCCTTTTCTCCTGCTTCTACATCACCCAGGAATCGGTCCGGGGCCTGATCTCGGGCAGCCTGGTCTGGCAGAACCAGGGCGTGATGCGCCTGCACGGGGCGGTCTCGATCTACCGTCATCCCAACAGCCTGGGCGGGGTGGCGATGGGGGTGGTGCCGTTCGTCGTCTTCCTGTTTCCCCTGGTACGCAAGTGGTACCTACGAGCCTTTCTGCTCGGCCTGCTGGCCACCTCGCTGACCTGCGTCCTCTACTCGGGTTCCCGCACGGCCTACGTCGCCTTCTTGGCCTTCGCCTTCTTCTGGTGGCTCATGTCGGCGAACAAGCTGAAGTGGCTGGGGGTCGCGGTGGTGATCGGGGCGATCACGCTGGCGGTGATTCCCGAGCAGTACAAGGAGAGGTTCGAGAGTATCGGCGGGCAGGAGGCCGAAGGGCGTTCCAAGGATAAACGGATCGAGATTCTCGAGGACGCGGTCGTCGTCTTCGCCGAGCATCCCCTGGGCGTGGGGATCGCCTCCTTTCCCGCGGTGCGGATGGCGAGATTCGGCAGGTCCCAGGACACCCACAACCTGTACCTGGAAGTGGGCACCAACCTTGGAATCCAGGGGCTGGTGGTCTTTCTGGTCCTGGTGTTCTACCTGATGAAATCCTACCACGTGGCCCGGGGTCACTTCCGGCGCCAGCGGCGGGAGCTTGCGCGGGCGGTCGCCGGCGCCTCGCTTCCCGGCCCGGTTCGCCGCAGCCTGCGCCAGCAGGCCAGGGATCTCGATTTCCTGGCCGCGCTGAGCGTCGCCTGCAGCGGGTTCATCTTCGTGCGGCTGGTGCTGGGGCTCTTCGGCATGGACCTGTACGAGGTGTACTGGTGGTTCGGGGCCGGGATGGCCATCACCCTGCTCAACCTCACGGGGACCACCGGCGCGAACACCAGGCGCCTGCTGGAACAGATCGCGGAACCGGCTTAACCCTCGTCCGAGAGTCCTCTCTCCCCGTCAATCGCCGCATTCTCCAGCTGGAACACGGCGTACCACCCAAGCGGGCCCAGCGGCGGGACCAAGCGGAACAGCCCCTGGTCCAGCCGGTCGAACAGGTTCACCAGGGAGAAGAAGAGCCTGGTCTTGAGGAAGGGCATGGCGCCGAAGGAAGTCAGGAGAAAGAAGCGAAAGGTGCTCCGCGGGAAGTGCCGGCGCAGGAGTTTCAGATCCCGGCGGACGAGGGGGTGCTCGTTTTCGGTCCTGATGTCGGGCGTGAGCCGGCGGAACAGCTGGATGAGGGGATTGCAGCCGAGCGGCTCCATGAAGACCGCCCTCCCTGACGGTTTCATCACCCGCGCCAGCTCGGGCAAGGCGCGGTCCAGTTGCAGGTGATGGAGGATGCCAACACCGCAGACCAGGTCGAAGGAGTGGTCGGGGAAGGTCATGGCCTCGGCGTCCATGGCCAGGAAGCTACAGCCCTGGAGGTTCTTTTCGGCAGCCTGGGCGTTGGCGGTCTCGATCGATTCCGGGGAGATGTCGATGCCGGTGACCTCGGCTCCCGCCGCCGCGAGCTGGAACGCGTAGGATCCGCGGCCGCAGCCGTATTCCAGCACGGTGCGGCCCCGGCAGTCGGCCAGCAGGATGTTCTCGAAGTCCCGCACGCGCGACCGGATGATCGAGTAGAACTGCCCGATCCTGGCTTGCCTCGCGGAGATGCCAACCTGGTCGTCGAAGAAGGCCTTTTCTGCTTCCTGACTCATCTTGACCGCTCTCCCCCTGGACAAACTGCTGAATGTCCGCAAGACCCTAGGACTCGCCGCCGCCGCGCGCACTTATTTTTTTCGGCTGGATCAGGGGGGAGGTGAATAATGTTTCCCCTCGCCTGGAGCCTGCCGTAGACTTCCGACCCGGCTGGATCGTCGGGACAGAAACGGAAGTAAGAGGCGAGAAGTGAATTCGCGGATCACGGGACAGCGTTCGGTCACCACCTTCCTGGGGCGGTTCGTTCTCGCCGGCCGGGAAGGGGCCGGGGCGGGCACCGGCGAAACCGCAGCTTCACCCGACCGTTGCGACTTGGCCGGCCGCAAACTGCAGGTCTCCTTCGGCGGTTATCCCTCGCCGGCCGGACTGCCCCGTTTTGCCCACCGGACCGCGGAGGGGACGGCGGCGGTGTTTGTCGGCGAGCTGTTCAATTTCGTGGAGCTGTGCTCCCAGTCAGGCGGGGAGGATCTCCTGGCGGATCCGAATCCGGCCGCCCTCTGCTGTCGCCTGTTCCGCCGCTCCGGACTGGATTTCGCCGCCCGCTTGAACGGGATGTTCTCGCTCTGCCTGGAGGACGAGAAGGAGGACTCCTTCCTCCTGCTGGTCGACAAGCTCGGTTCCGCTTTCCCCGTTTTCTACCACCGGGATGCCGAGGAGCTGCTGTTCAGCAACCAGCTCAAGACCCTGCTCGGGGTGCCCGGACGGAACTGGGAGATCGACACCGCGGCGTTCGGCAAGTTCTTGAAGTACTCCTACATCCCGGCCCCCGCCACGATTTTCAAGGGCGTGCAGAAGCTGGGACCGGGGGAGGCGCTGGTCGGTTCCGGGCCGGAGGTGCGCCGGGTTCGGTATCACGATTTCCTGGCGGCGGCTTATCCCCGCAACCCGGGCGGAGAGGTGGAGGAGTACCTGGGTCTGCTCAAGGACTCGGTCCGCCGCCGGGTCAATGGCCAGCCGCCCGAGAAGGTGGGTTTCTTCCTGAGCGGGGGCCTGGACTCGAGCGCCAACGTGATCCTGGCGGCCGAGCTGGGTTTTTCACCCCTGCAGACCTTCGGCATCGGTTTCGGCGATCCGCAGGTTGACGAGAGACCGCACGCGCGGCTCGTCGCCGAGACCTTCGGCGCCGAGTTCTCGGGCTACGAGTTCGCCGGCCCCGAGATCGAGGATCTACCCCGCATGGTCTGGTTCCTCGATCAGCCGTTCATGGAGAACGGACTCTTCCTTACCTATGCCGCCTTCAAGTCCGCGGCCTCCCGGGTCGAGACGGTCCTGGCCGGAGACGGGGCCGACCAGATCTTCGGTACCGGGGGCTTCGCCGGGGCTCGTCCCATCGCCCTGCGCTGGCTGCTGGACAGGGCTCGCCTGACCCCCCTGGTGGATCGACTCCGGCAGCAGCTGTTCACCGGGCTCTTCCACCGGGACAATCCCCTGTTCAAGCTGAAGGTCTTGACCGATCGCGTCGTCGACTTCAACGACTGGTTCTACTGGGGTTTCGACCTGTGGGAACTCCGGCAGCTCTGCCGGTTCGATCTCACCCGGGAGGATCTGGCCTGCTTCGCCGGCGAGGTGAGCGGCCCGGACCGTTCCTTCGCCGGTTATTACCGGTTCGCGTCGATCCGGAACGATCTGGAGCATTACGCCGGCCAGAACGTCCTGGTCAAGTCGTCTCGCATGGCCGACCTGTTCGGACTCCGGGTCCGGGAACCGTACCTTGACGACAGGGTGATCGATTTCGTGCTTTCGCTCGACCTGCAGCTCAAGGCCCAGGGTAAGCTGAGGGACTACCTCACCGGCAACCGCAGCACCAAGTACCTGCACCGGTTGACCATGCAGGGAGTGATGCCCCCGGAGACCCTCGAGCGCAAGAAGCAGGGCGGGTGCATCCCCATGAAGATCCTGCTCGCCGACCCGACGCGCCGAGGAGCCCTGTACGACTACGTGCTGGGCTCCGAGTGCACGCGGCATTTCTTCCGGACGAAGTTCCTGCGGCGCCTGTTTGCCGAGTGCGAGAGACTCTACGACCGGGGAGCCGGGTGGGAAGCCTACCTCGACTGTCGCATCAACCAGGTGATGAACCTGGTCGTGGTGGCTCTCTGGTTCGATATCGTCTACCGGGGTGATGTCGCCAACCCGCCCGCTTTCTCTCTCTCCGCCGTCCTGGACCGCTGACGGGGGAAGTCATGTCCGTTGCCTCGGTGTCCGTTGTCATCCTCACCTACAACCGGAAACCCTGCCTGGAGCTGAACCTCGCCTCCCTGGTGAACCTGCAGGACGAAGACCTGGAAATCATCGTCGTGGACAACGGCAGTGAGGACGGGACCCAGGCTCTGGTCGCGCGCGAGTTTCCCTCGGTTCGGCTGCTGCGGAACGACCGGAACCTGGGAGCTGTCGGCCGGAACCTGGGCCTCCAGGCGGCCCGGGGGGATATTGTGGTGACCCTGGATGACGATGTGCTGGGCCTGGCGGACCAGGACCTGGCCGTCTTGCGTGACCTCTTCGCCCGGCCCGAACTCGGCGCCGTATGCTTCAAGGTGGTTCACTTTTCCACCGGCGAGGTCTGCAACTGGTGCCACCATCGCCGGGCGGAAGAGGACGCCGATTCCCGCTTCCTCACCTACGAGATAACCGAGGGGGCGGTGGCGTTCCGCCGGGCGGCCCTGGCGGCGGCCGGGCTGTACCCGGTCGAGTTCTTCATCAGCCACGAGGGTGTCGATCTGGCCTTCCGCCTCATGAACGCAGGGTACGTCGTCGAGTACGACAGCGCGGTGACGGTTCGCCATCGTCATGAACGGGCCGGTCGCGCGAGCTGGCGCCGGCACTACTACGACACGCGGAACCTCTTCTGGGTAGCGGCCCGTAACCTGCCGTTTTTCTACGCCGTGAAGTACCTCCTGCGAGGTGTGGTGGCCATGGGGGTCTACTCGTTGCGCGACGGTTTTTTCTGGCACTGGCTGCGCGCGATCTGCCATGGCTTGGCCGGCCTGCGCCCGGCGCTGGCCGGACGGCAGCGGTGGACCGAGCAAACCCGGGCCCTGGTCAGGGAGATCGACGCCAGGCGCCCGAGAATACAGTATTTAATCAAAAAAAGACTTTTTTCTAGAAAAATCGAGTTATGAGGGGGGCTGGAATCCGCCAGCAATCGTGTTGCGAGGCGAAAAAGCGGGCCGGGGAAGTGCATTTTCCCGGTCCTGGAGGAGGCCGGCGGCCCCGGTGAGGGGCCATCACTGCGAGAGGTCCGGACGCCTCAAGCTCATATTTTATTGTGGAAAAACGAGTTATTGTCAATGGGGTGGCCAGCGGGTCCCCAGCCCGGCCGGAACGGGCCAAGGCATTGTTCTTGCATTTGGCGGCCGGGAATCTGTATATTCTGCGTCAACTGGAGGAATACTGCATGTCCGGCACGGGGAAGACAGCCCAGCTTCTTTTGGCGACGGTTCTGCTCGTCTCCTTCTGGCCGCAATCCATTCTCGCCCAACCGGTTATTTCCGGGGTGGGCGGGAACGTCGAGCATGGGGAAACCCTCCAGCTGACCGGCCTCGATTTCGGGGCTGGGTCGACGATCCTCGCCTGGGACGATTTCGAATCCGGCACGGTCGGCACCCCCCTGGACGATCAGTATCCCGTTGCCGGCTACCAGTGGGGAGTCCTCTGGCGGCACTGGGACAACGACCCCGAGCACGACATCATCTACAGCAACGTCAACTCGTATTCCGGCCTGCAGAGCGCCCGGGTGTGGTGGAAGCGTTACTCGATGCTCGCGATGGGCTGGGCCAATCGAGGGCCTTTCCCCGAGTTCTACATGTCGTTCCTGCGCTACCACGATCCCCGGAATCCGGACGGGTCTCCCTACACGGGCTGCCCCGACGGTTTCAACTTCAAGCTGTTCTACTGGTACAGCAATAGCAGCCCGCAGGAGATGTTCCGGACCATGGCCATCCTGGACAACTGCGGCGGCTGGGCAATGAACTTCTCCAGCGGCATCCCGGGGCGCAACGGTAACATCGATTTTTTGCCCGGCCAGGGGCTGAGCTATGCCGCCAGCACCTTCATCTGGCAGAGATGGGAGATCTACCAGAAGCAGGAAAGCTCGCCGCCGAACAGCGATGACGGCGAGGTGGAGTGCACCATCGACTTCGAGGAGAGGATCGACGCGAGCGGACTGAACACCACCTCGCTGAGCGGGGATCAGTCCTGGTGGACCGATCTCCGGCTCGGTCACATGCACCAGGGTTACCAGTCGTGCGTGGCCCGGTCATATTACGATGACGTGTTCATGGCCACCTCGCGGGCCCGGGTCGAGCTGGGCGACCAGCCGGTCTTCTCCCAGTGCACCAAGAGGGACATCCAGTATCACGTGGACTGGAGCGGGGGCGAGATCGATTTCGTTTTGCATTGCCCGAGCTTCAGCCCGGATGAGGAGGCCTACCTCTTCGTCGTCGATCGAGACGGAGTCGCCTCCCCCGGCTTCCCGGTAACCATCGGCGGCACCTCTGAACCTCCGTCGGACGGCGTCCCGCCGACGGTCACCATCGACACGCCTACCCTGCCGCTGGGCACGCCTGCGCCTCATTATGTTTCCTGCTACGGGTCGGCCGCCGACAACATCGCCGTCACCGAGGTAACCTGGGTCAACAGCCTCGGCGGACAGGGTGTCGCCCAGGGCACCATCGCCTGGTCCATCTCCAACATTCAGCTTCACGTCGGCGACAACGTGATCACCATCACCGCCCACGATACTGCCGGCAACGAGGGCTTTTCCCAGATCCTGATCCCCTGGGATTTCCCCAGCGCGCCCGGCACCCCCAAGACCGACGGGCCCTAGCCTGCTCGGCCCGGTCCGGCTCTATCGTCTTGCCGTTGGTCTCTTTCCGTGGTATAGCCTCAGCCGGGAGGCGACTCCTCCTTGCCAGACGGGCTCTCCTCACCCGTCCGCCGCCGGCGCCGTCGGCCTGGCCGGAGGGGTGTAATATTCACTCCGGCATACCTGCGTGATGGGCACGACCAAGGAAACCTTCAAGCACGCGGCGATCTACAGCTTCTCGGCCGTCCTGGGCCGGATGATCAGCTTCTTCATGCTGCCGTTCTACGCTCATATCCTGCGGGGTATCGGGTACGGCGTGATCGGCATGATCGACGCCGGGCTGAGCTTCCTGATGAGCATCTTCACCTACGGGGTGCGCGGGAGCATCACGCGCTTCTATCACGAGGAGGAAGGCGAGAACAAGAACCGGGTCGTGAGCACCGGCGTGCTGCTTTACGGCGGCGCGAGCCTCGTCCTGGTGTGCCTGGGCATGCTCGGCAGCCGGCCGGTGAGCCAGCTCCTGCTGGGTGACGGCGGCAAGTACTACCTGCTCTGCCTGGCCCTGGCGACTTTCTTCTTCGAGCTGACCGGTCAGGCGGCCAGCGCCATCCTGCTGATCCAGCGGCGGTCGGTGAAGTACTCGGTGATCAACCTGTTGCGTCTGTTCGTGGGCCTGGCCCTGAACATCTACCTGATCATCATCCTGCGCTGGGGCCTGGTCGGCTACTTCCTGAGTGCCCTGATCACCGGGGCCGCCTCGGCGGTCTGGTTCTACGCCATCGCCATCCGGGAGTGCGGGCTGCGGTTCGACCGGCGGATAGCCCGCAAGTTGATCGCCTTCCAGCTGCCCCTGCTGCCCGGCAGCCTGGCCTCCTTCTTCAGCCGTCAGATCGAGCGCGTCATCATCCGGTTCCAGATCAACCTCGAGGCGGTCGGCGTGCTGGAGATCGGTTACAAGTTCCCGGTGCTGCTGGGGCTGTTGATCAGCGAGCCCTTCATGCGGTCCTGGAACACCAAGCGCACGGAGATCGCCGACCAGCCCGGGGCGCCCGAGCGCATCGGCAAGGTGTTCACCTATTACCTGTTCCTGGTGTTCGGGGCGGGTCTCGTGATGGCGGTCTGCATCCGGGACGTGATCGAAATCCTCACCCCGCCGGAGTTCTGGCTCGCGTACCGGATCGCGCGCATCGAGGTGCTGACTTTCATCCTCATGGGCAGCTACTATCACCTCCACTTCGGCCTCTACTACGCCAAGGACACCAAGACCATGTCGGTCGTCAGGGCCACGACCGCCGGCCTGAAGGTGGCGTTGAGCTTCGTGTTCATCAGCCTGTGGGGCATCTTCGGGGCCGCCTACTCGGCCTGCCTCGTCGCCGCGGTCACCCTGGTCTGGACGGCCGTCCTGGCGCAGAGGAGATACCCCCTGCTCATCGAGTACCGCAAGATCTTCGCCATCGTGGCCACCGCCGGCGCCTTCTTCGTCGTCCTGACCCAGGTGGATCTGCAGGACCTGGGCCTGGTGAAAACCCTGCGGGAGGGCACGGTCCCCGCCGTGGCCGATTTCCTGGACGGTACCGCTCTCGGCGACTGGAAAGCGGGCAAGGCCATCCTCCTGCTGCGCGAGAGAGCGGGTCTGATCGCGGATCTGCTGGTCAAGGCGGTGTTCTGTCTCGGGTTCGGGGTCCTGTTCCCGCTGGTCCACGAGGAGACGCGGGACCGGCTGGACCGCTGGCTGAGAACCAGGATGGGAGGTTAGGTCGTGAGCGAACCGCTCGTATCGGTGATCATCCCGAGCTACAACTCCGCGGCCTACCTGCCCGCCACCCTCGAATCAGTCCTGGGCCAGGACTACTCCGCGGTCGAGGTGGTCGTGGTCGACGACGGTTCGACCGACGACACGGAACAGGTCGTGCACCCGTACCGGTCCCGGATCGAGTACATCCGCCAGGAAAATTCCGGCGGCCCCGCCCGGCCCCGGAATGTGGGTATGGAGGCTGCCCGGGGCGAGCTGGTGGCCCTGTTCGATTCGGACGACGTCATGCTGCCGGGCAAGCTGAGCCGGTCCGCCGCGGTTCTGCAGGCCCTGCCCGAGGTGGATCTTCTTTTTACCGACTTCCAGGTGATCGACGAGAATGGCCTGGTCAAGACCCCTCGCTTTCTGGCCACCTATCGCCGGTTCCGGGACATCCTGGAGCCGGCCGCGACGGAAGCGGCAGCCGTTCTGCACGGCCCCGGCCTGTACCGGGAACTGCTGCGGGCCAACTTCATCGGTACCTCCAGCGTTGTCGCCCGCCGGGCCGTCCTGCTGGCGGAGGGGGGGTTCGACGAGTCCCTGCTGAACAGCGACGACCGCGACCTGTGGTTCCGGCTGGCCTGGTCCGGCCGCCGCTTCGCCTTCCGGGACGAGGTGCTGCATTCCTATCGGCAGCGGGCGGGCAGCGTCACCGGCAACGTCCTGCGGCGCATGCCCTCGGTGATCGCGGTCCTCGAGAAGCAGGGCGACTGCGCCACCGGTGAGCGGGAATCCCGCTTGCTGGCCAGTCAGCTCCGCCGCGCCCGGTTCACCTACGCCTGGTCCCTGGCCAGGGAGGGTGACTTCGCCGGGGCGGAGAAGATCTACTGCCGGCTGCAGGGCGAGCAGTGGTCGTGGCAGGGTTTTCGTGGCCTTTGGCGCTCTCGCCTGCGAAGATGGCTCTCGGGCTGACCGGTCGCGAAGGAGTTGAGGACTTGACGGAGAAACTGTTCAAGGCGTGGGGATACCTGGCAGGGTTCTTCCTTTCCCCCCGGCTGGCCGATTTTCAGCCGATCCGGGTGCACGGCATTCCGAAGATCATCAAGCGGCACGGACGGATCCAGATCGGCGGGCGCACCACTCTCTGGCCCGGCGTGAAGCTGACGGCCCTGGGAGAGTCGGCCGCCCGGCCCGCTCTGCTCTCGGTCGGCAAGTGCTCCTCCCTCGGCGACCGGACGCAGGTTCACTGCCGGGAGAGGGTAGAGATCGGCGACTACGTCCTGATAGCCTGGGACGTGAACATCCTCGAGAACTACTTCCACACCACGGCCGACGGCGCGATCGCCTCGGCTCCGGTTCGCATCGAGGACCGGGTCTGGATCGGGTGCCGGGCGATCATCCTGGCCGGGGTGACGGTCGGCGAGGGATCCATCGTCGCCGCCGGGGCGGTGGTCACCAAGGACGTTCCGCCGGGAACCCTGGTCGCGGGCAACCCGGCGCGGGTCGTCCGGGAGACCGGGCCGTGGTGCTGACCGGTTCGGCCACTGCGCCCGCCCGCTCCCGACCGGTGTCCGGCACCGCAGAAGGTCAGGCCGTGAAGAAACTCAAGATCGCCTACTTCATCGACACCTACAGCCCCGGGGCCGGGACCGAGAACCAGCTCATGGGGTTGCTGCATAACCTCGACCCCCGGCGGGTCGCGGCCCGGCTCTTCACCCTGCGGGGCGAGTTCCCGGCCGCCGAGAGGGAAACCCTGCCGTGGCCGGTGGAGTGCCTCGACGTGCGCAGCCTGCTGAGCCTAGGTGGTTTCCGGCGGTTCTGGCGGCTGGTGGCCCGCCTGCGGCGCGAACGGTTCGACATCGTGATGATCTACTTCCTGGACGCCAACCTCTTCGTGGTACCGGCCTGCTTCCTGGCCGGGGTGAAGTGCTGCGTGATCAACCGCCGCGACATGGGTTACTGGTACGAGCCGGGGATCCTGCGCCGCCTCGGGATCGTCAACCGGCTGGCCAGCTACTTCCTGGTCAATTCCGAGGCGATCAAGGAGCGCGTGGTCGCGGTCGAGAGGTTTCCGGCCAAGCGGATCAAGGTCATCTACAACGGCCTGTGGCAGGCGCCGCCGGCCGCGGCGCCCGAGGAACCGGATCGGCTCGACCTGCCGCCGGACGCGCCCGTGGTCGGCATCGTGGCCAACCTGCGGCCCGTCAAGAGGGTCGACCTTTTTGTGGAGATGGCCGCGCTGGTGGCCCGGGAGCTGCCGACCGCCCGTTTCCTGGTCCTCGGGCAGGGCGAGCTGGCCGGGCGACTGCAACAGCAGGCGGCGGCGGCGGGCCTCGGCGAGCAGGTGCACTTCCTGGGCCAGGTCCGGGACGTCTTTCCCTACCTCGCCCGGCTGGACGTGGGGGTGCTGACCTCCGAGTCGGAAGGCCTGTCCAACTGCCTGATCGAGTACGGCCGGGCGGGCGTGCCTACCGTGGCCTTCGACACCGGCGGCAACCGCGAGATAGTCAGGGATGGCCAGAACGGTTTCCTGGTCCCGCCGGGGGACGTGTCGCAGCTTGCCGGTCGAGTTCTGGAAATCCTGACCGATACCAGGAGGAGTGAACAGATGAGGGCCGCCGGTCCCCGGGTGTGCGCGGAGCTGTTCGATCCCGGGAAGGTCCTGGCCCAGACCATGGAGTTCTACGAGGCCATCGCCGCGGCGCCGAGAAAAGGCTGGCGGGACGGTCCCGCGCCCCGTTGATCCGCAACGGGCGCGGGCTGCTGGCGAGTACCGCGGCGGGGAAAGAGTGAAGTGGCCGCTCTGGAGATCATCTTCTGGTGCTGTCTCGGCCTGCTCGTCTACGTGTACGGGGTTTACCCTCTCGCCTGTCGAGTGTTGGCCGCGGTGCTTGACCGCCGCCCCCTGGCCGGCCCGCAGGAGCCCGCGGTCACGGTCCTGATCGCCGCCTTCAACGAGGCGGCCCACATCGGCGATACGGTTCGCAACAAGCTCGCCCTGGACTATCCCCCCGAGAAGCTGGACCTGATCGTCGTCTCCGACGGCTCGGATGACGGCACGGACGAGATAGTCCAGGCCCTGGACGATCCCCGCGTGAGCCTGGTCAGGCAGGAACCCCGCGCGGGCAAGACCGCCGCCCTGAACCTGGCCGCCCCGCGCGCCCGCGGCGAGATTCTCGTCTTCGCCGACGCGAATTCCCTCTACGCCCGGGACGCCCTGCGCAAGCTGGTCGCTCCCTTCGCCGACCCGCAGGTGGGTTACGTGACCGGGCGGATGGTCTACAAGGCGCCGGACGGCTCCCTCTCCGGCGAGGGATGCTCCGCTTACATGAACTACGAGAATTCCCTGCGGGCCTGGGAGACCCGGCTGGGGTCGATCGTGGGAGTCGACGGCGGGATCGACGCCGTGCGCCGCGAGCTGCACGACCGGATGGGCGAGGACCAGCTGCCCGACTTCGTGCTGCCGCTCTCGGTGCGGGAAAAAGGGTACCGGGTCGTCTACGCCGAGGGCGCCCGGCTCTACGAGGACGCCCTGTCCGAAGCCAGGGACGAGTTCCGGATGCGCGTGCGGGTGGGTCTTCGGGCCTGGCACGCCCTGAAGGACAAGGCAGCCTTGCTTAATCCGTGGCGGTTCGGGGTGTTCGCCTGGCAGCTGTTTTCCCACAAGCTGTTGCGGTACCTGGCTCCGCTCTTCCAGGCCGGTGTCCTGCTGGTTAACATCCCCCTGGCTGTGGGCTCGCCGTTCTGGCGCGGGATGCTGATCCTGCAAGTGGCGTTCTACCTGCTGGCCCTGCTGGGGCACTGGGGCCGGGGCCGGCACCGGTCGCCCCTGCTGGTTCTCAGCTATTACCTCTGCCTGGTCAACACCGCCTCGGCGGTGGCGTTTTTCCGGTTCCTGCAGGGACGCCGACAGGTCCTCTGGACCCCGCGCACCTGACACGAGGAGTTAACCGTGCTGAGATTACCATCCTCGGTGGTTGCCCGGATCTTCGAGCCGGCCTGGGACCTCTACGAGGGCAGCGTACGCCTGCGCACCTTTCGCGACCTGTGCCGCAGCCAGTGGTACGAGCCGGGGCGTCTGCAGGAACTGAGGTCGCAAGGATTGCAGCGGCTGGTCGCCCACGCGGCGGCCACCTCGCCGTTCTATCGCGAGCGGTTCGCCGCCGCCGGGATCGATCCCGGCTCGGTTCGCGACCTAACCGACCTGCAGAACCTGCCCCTGCTGACCAAGGCGGACATCCGGAAACGCCTGCCCGATATCCTCTCCAGCCGCTATCGGCGGGGCGACCTGGAGCATTCCAAGACCGGCGGTTCCACCGGTGTCTCGCTGGAGATCTACTGCGATCGGCGCGGGGTCCAGCAACGCAACGGAGCTGCCCAGCGCGTCGATTGCTGGTCGGGCTGGCGGCCGGGCGAGCCGAAGGCCTCGGTCTGGGGGAATCCGCCGGTCCCGCGGACCTGGAAACAGAAGCTGCGCCAAGTCCTGAAGGACCGTTTCTTCTACCTCGACACGATGAAGATCGACGCCGCCGCCATCGACCGCTTCCTCGCGGAATGGCGGCACTGGCGGCCGGGCCTGCTGTTCGGCCACGCCCACTCGCTCTTCATCCTGGCCGAGGAGCTCGAGGCCCGCGGAGTCACCCTGCGCCCGCACGGCATCATCTCGACCAGCATGATGCTGATGCAGCTGGAGCGGGAAGTGATCGAGCGGGTCTTCGGCGTGCCGGTGACCAACCGCTACGGCTGCGAGGAGGTCAGCCTGATCGGCTGCGAGTGCGAGCAGCACGACGGGCTGCACATCAACGCCGAGCACGTTTGGGTTGAGTTCCTGCGGGACGACGACACTCCCTGCCTCCCCGGCGAGGAGGGGAGGATCGTGGTGACCGAGCTGATCAACTACGGCATGCCGATGATCAGGTACGAGATCGGCGACCAGGGGGTGCCGTCCGACCGCACCTGCCGGTGCGGGCGTTTCCTGCCGCTGATGGAATCGGTCACCGGGCGCACGGCCGATTTCCTGCGGGCGAGCAACGGCTCCCGCGTGGCCGGCATCTCGCTGATCGAGAACACGCTCACCGACCTGCCCGGCATCCGGCAGCTGCAGCTGATCCAGGCGGCTCCTCTCCACCTGGACGTGAACCTGGTTCCCGGCGCGGCCTACGACGAGGACACCGGCCGGGAGCTGATGGCGCGGCTGAAGGGCTACCTCGGCGCCGAACTCGAGATCACCCTCCACTTGGTCGACGCCATCGAACAGGAGCCCTCCGGCAAGTACCGGTTCTCCATCTGCAAGGTCGACGGCTGACCGATGACTTCCGGCGCCGAACCCGATGCCGGCCGGTGGTCCCGGGGCCAGGTGCTTGGCTGGTCGCTGCTGCTGGCGGTGCTGCTGGCTCCCTTCCTGGTGCCGATCCCCCTCTCGCTGGAACGTGATCGCGTGATCCGCGCCCTGGGGAACCTGGTTCACGTTCCTCTCTTCTTCCTCGTGACCTGGTTCCTGTGGCGACGGGGGCCGCTGGCCGGGCGGCTGGCCCGGGCGGTCACGGTGGCGATCGCCGCCGGGGTTGCCGTGGAGATCGTCCAGGAACTCTGCGGCCGCCACGCCCGGCTAAGGGACTTCGCCCTCGACCTGCTCGGCATCGGCCTGGCGGTTTGCTGGCTTCAGTTCCGCCGGCTCCGGTCGCGGCGTTTCCTGGTGGCCGGGATCGTGCTCTTGCTGGTCGTGGCCGCCCAGCTTGCCCATCTGCCCGCGAAGATCCTGGCCCGGAAGCTGGCGGCGGCTCGGTTTCCCTCCCTGGCCGACTTCGAATCGCCGCGCGAGGAGGCCAACTGGGGCGAGAACGACGGGGGCGTGTTCGCGGCCGTACCCGCCCCCGGCGGCTGCTGGGTGGGACAGCTCCGGGCCGGACCGCCCGACCGCTATCCCGGTTTCCTGCTGCGCGGATTCCCGCGGGACTGGAGCGGTTTCCGGTACCTGGAATGGCGGGCCCGGGTCCTCGATCCCGCCCGGCCGGGCGACGTCGAGTTCTTCCTCCGGCTGGACGATTTCCGGGGTCTGAAGGACGACAGCTGGGCCAGCCGGAAATTCCAGGCCGGGACCGACTGGCGCGCCTACCGGGTGGACCTGCGGGAGCTGGCCGCCGCGGGCAAGCCACGTCCAGTGGACCTGGCCGACGTCTACTCCGTGCTGTTCTTCGTGAACCGACCAGCGGAGCCGGTTTTCCTGCAGCTGGACGACCTGGCGCTCCGCTAGCCCGGGTATGGTGCCCGCCGGGCAGAAGCGGGTTGCCACGTCTTCGGGGCTCGGTGTAGATTGCCGGCAGTCGAAGGAGAAAGCTGGTGCGCGTGGGTACGGGCTGGGATCGTCACAGGCTGACCGCCGGGCGGCGATGTATCCTGGGGGGAGTGGAGTTCGCCGACTGCGAGGTGGGCCCGGCCGGGCACTCGGACGGTGACGCCGTTTGCCACGCCGTCATCGACGCTGTCCTGGGCGCCGCGGCCCTCGGCGACATCGGCCGGCACTTTCCAGACACCGATCCGGCCTGGGCCGGTGCGGACAGCCTCGACCTGGTGGCGCGGGCGGCGGAGCTGCTGCGCGCCGCGGGCTGGCGGGTAGGGAACGTCGACTGTACCGTGATCGCAGAGAAACCCCGGATCGCCCCGCGGGCGGCGGAGATAGCCGCCGCAATGGCCGGCGCCCTCGGCATCGCCGCCGCTGCGGTTTCGGTCAAGGGTACCCGGGGCGAGGGCCTCGGCCCGGAGGGCAGGGGCGAGTGCGTCACGGTCCTGGCCGTCGCCGCGATTTTCCCGGACGCTTGACCGGCGTGAGCCATCCGGCCGCCGGGATTGCTACCCGGCCGGGAGCGGGACGGTTCATCCCGAAAGGTTAAAAGGGGGGCAGTATTGCGGGTCGTGGTCCTGATGGGGGGCGATTCGCCCGAACGGGAGATCTCCCTGGCCAGCGGTCGAGCTGTGACCGAGGCCCTTCAGCGTCGGGGTCACGAGGTCACGGCGGTCGATCTGGCCGGCATCGCCGAGGTGGCCGACCTGGCCGGGCTGCGCGAGGCCGACGCCGTTTTCCCCGCCCTGCACGGCGGGTTCGGCGAGGATGGACACCTCCAGGCCCTCCTGGAGATCCTGGCGGTCCCCTACGTTCTGTCCGGCCCCCTCGCGAGTGCCCTGGCCATGAACAAGTCCGCTGCGAAGCGGCTCATGCGGGGCGCCGGGATCCCCACGGCGGACTGGATGCTGGTCGCCTGGGACCGCGCTTCCGGCCGGCCCCGGAGCGTGGTGGACGCCGACCAGGAACCGCGGTCCGCGCGCGAGGCTCCCTGCACGGTCGAGCACATCGCCGCTCGGGTGAACGAGGAACTGGGCTACCCGCTGGTGGTCAAGCCCAACAGCACCGGCTCGAGCGTGGGGGTGGCCATCGTCGAGAAACCGGACGACTTTGCGGCCGCCTTTACCCAGGCGGCCACGGCGGAGCAGGACGTGCTGCTGGAAAGATATGTCCCGGGGCGAGAGCTGACGGCCGCGATCTTCAAGGCCCGCCGCCTGCCCCTGGTCGAGATCCGACCCAAGCAGGGATTCTACGACTACAGCAACAAGTACACCCGGGGGGCGAGTGAGTATCTCGTGCCGGCCCCGGTTCACTCACCGCTCTACGAGCAGATCAGCGACGACGCGCTCCGTCTGTTCGACCTGATGGAATGCTGCGGCCTGGTGAGGGTCGATTTCCGGCTCGACGGCGAGGCCTATTACTGCCTCGAGGTGAACACGATCCCGGGTCTGACCGAGACCAGCCTCGTGCCCATGGCGGCCGCCGCCGTGGGTATCGGCTTCGACGCTCTGGTGGAGGACCTGTGCCGCGCCGCCCGCGACCGCTGTCGGCACGACAGCGGCGAACCCGGTCGCTGAGCCGAGGCGAAAAGGAGAACTCGATGGCCTTGCACGTCTACGACCACGTCTCGCGCACCAAGAAGCTCTTCGAGCCGGTCAACCCCGGCCGGGTTGGCATTTACGTCTGCGGCATGACCGTCCAGGACAAGCCGCACGTCGGGCACATGTTCGCCTTCGTCGCCTGCGACATGATCAGCCGCTACCTCCGGTATCTCGGGTACGAGGTGGAGCACGTGCAGAACTTCACCGACATCGACGACAAGATCATCGCCCGGGCGAAGCAGGAGGGAATCGACTACCGGGAGGTGGCCGACCGCAACATCGCCCTGTTCCACGAGTACGCCGCGAAGCTCGGCATCCGCAAGGTCGACCGCTATCCGCTGGCCACCGAGCACATCCCCGAGATCATCGCCTTCATCGAGCGCCTGATCGAGAAGGGTTTTGCCTACGTCGCCGACGGCGACGTCTACTTCACCGTGCGCTCGTACTCAGACTACGGCCGGCTTTCCGGGCGCAACGTGGACGACATGCGCTCCGGCGTCCGCATCGAGGTGGGCGAGAAGAAGCAGGATCCGCTGGACTTCGCGCTCTGGAAGGCCGCCCAGGAGGGTGAACCCGCCTGGGACTCGCCGTGGGGACCGGGCCGGCCGGGCTGGCACATCGAGTGCTCGGTGATGTCGACCAAGTACCTGGGCGACGTCTTC
>CAZAHC010000015.1:0-25869 GCA_964484595.1 uncultured Fibrobacteraceae bacterium
TCACCTGCCTGATCGAGGAAAGATCCCCGGTC
The DNA here is from genome assembly GCA_964484595.1 of uncultured Fibrobacteraceae bacterium. Classification (GTDB taxonomy): domain Bacteria; phylum Krumholzibacteriota; class Krumholzibacteriia; order LZORAL124-64-63; family LZORAL124-64-63; genus CAZAHC01. The sequence goes on from CAZAHC010000015.1 coordinate 33, forward strand.
ATCAGCAGGGTGACCCCGGCGGCCCGGCCGAGGCGCGTAGCTTCGTCCTGGACCACGAGGCCGTCGGCGCCGAGTTCCGCCTCGGCGATGGTCTGCTCCAGCAGCGCCCGGTCCACGAACTCGAAGACACCCGAACCGCTGTTGATGATGGCCATCATGATCTTGTCACCGACCAGGGCATCGGTATCGATGAACTCGGAGGTCTTGTTGCCGATGTGCAGCATGGAGATGGTGACAGGTTGTTCATACCGGGCAATGAACGGCGCCGCCAGCAGATCGGAGATGATGGTGTCGGCCAGCAGCCTGATATCGGTGTTGGAGAAACTACCCGCGGGGTTCACCGCCTCGACGTCACCGTAGGCGGATTTCCCCGCGCAACCGCTCAGGAAAACGAGCGACGCCAACAGGCCGCATAACAGAAAAACCTTGTACCTGATCATCGAGCTCCTCCTCTGTATTATGGCGCCAACCGGCCTACCAACTGCTCTTCCTGGCTTCCTCGCCGATCTTGCCGGCGATCTTCAGGACGGTCTCGTCGAACGCGCTGCGAGGATCGAAACCGGCCGCGCGGTCGCGGTAGGTCCCGGACCAGGCCACCGAACCGTCCGCCGTCTTCATCACCCGGACGTTGGCGAGAACCTGCACCGAGACCAGCTTGCCACCACCGGTGCCCGCCTCCTTGACCAGGCCGGTGAAGGTCCCGATCAGGACGTGGCTCAGACCTCGTTCAGCCGCGTCGGCCTGCACCGCCGCCTGGTCCAGGTGCCAGGTCAGATCCTTGAACTTGATGGCGTCGTCGGCGAAGGTCACCGTCGGGGTGGAGATCACCCCGCCCTGCAACCAGGTATTGATGGCGGTGACGACCACCTTTCGATCCTCGGTCATCTCCTCGAGAATCCGCACCGTCTCGTTGGACTCCAGGGGAACCTTGTCGAAAACCATTACTTTCGGCCAGTCGGCCTGGAGCAGGTTGCTGAGCTCTGTTCCCGCGGCGGAGGAAACGGAATGATAACCTTCCAGGTTTTCGAAAATATAAATTCCGAGGGACAGCCCCGAGGTTTGCGCCCCGGCGGCCGAGGCCAACGAGAGCAACAACAGCGCGCCGCTCGCGATGAGCACCAGGTTTCGAGTTTTCATTTCCGGTACCTCCGGGAGGAAATGCTGCCTGAAAAACGCGCGTTAAGGATTTACGACCAGGAATGTTTCACACTTCTTGAACCACTGGTAAATCCGTAAATCGTACTGCCCCGGCGTTTCGTGAGCCTTCGCCACGGCACGGAAATAGGAATCGAGATCGGTAACCTTGTGGTCATCAATGCTCAGGATCACATCACCGCTTTCCAGGCCGGCGGTTGCGGCATCGCACATCGGATCGATCTCGGTGACCATTACACCATGGATGTGCTTGGGGATCTTTTCCGCTCCCCGGCGCTTGGAGGTGAGCTCACCAACCGCCACGCCGGAAATACCGATGCTGGTCTGCTCCTGGACCTCTTCCCCCTCCAGCACCCCTTCTCCCGAATCCGTTCTCTTGGTGAGGCCGGCCATCTTGTTCGCCAGCCGGGAGAGAGCCACCCGGAACGAGGCAACCGTGCCGTGGGCTTGCTCCGAGGCAACGACCATATTCTGCAGGGTGTCGCTGGAGACCTCGACCAGCCGAACGTTGACGATATAACCGTCGAATACCTTCCCCACATCGCCGGAAACCAGTTGTTCCGCCCCGAGTAACATCCCCAGCTGCAGCATGCAGGCCTCTTCGCTGCAAATCTGCAGTTCGATTTCGTGTTCCTGGGCGATCTCCTCGATGTCTTCCCGGTTGATCAAGGTGAAGGCGTTGGTCTCGTGGAGCGCGGTGCTCAACATCCCGGTCAAGGACTGGGCCACCGAAACCTCGATGCCGGCCATGGATTTGAGCGGGAACACGGCCAGGCGGGGTTTCTTCCGGGCGAGGGCGCTATCACCCCAAAGAACGAGACAGAGGACCAGGCAACCGACCAGGGAGCCGGCGAGCAGAAGGAACCGCTGGCGGGGACGGAGGGGCATGAGTCGCTGTTTTCCCCCAGGCGAAGGGAATAACGGGCACGACCCGGACAAGACGGCAAAGAAGACCCGGATCGGACCTGAAAAAAGGACGGCATCAAGCAGCCGGATTCTAGGATCGCGGCCGCCCGACTGTCAAGCCGGAAAAGGTCGCGACAGCGTCACTCCAGCTCGATCGAGACCTCGAGGACCAACCGGCCACCGCGGTCCCCGGGAGCCTTGTCCTCCAGGTTCCGGTCGAGGAAGCGAACGTACCCGACCGGGTGCAGGCCCGCCGGGGGTTCGGGCCAGCTGTCCTCGAAGGAGACCTCCACCGCGGTTGGCACACCGCAATACAGATTCAGGCCGCCGCCGCTGGCGCGCTTCGCGCTCCCGAGCACCGGGCTGGCCAGGTAATAATTCTCCTCCAGTTCGAACCCCCACTCCTCCATCTCCGCCGCCAGCGCGAAGCCGCCGACGACCTGCAGGGTGAACTGGGCGGAATCCGCTCCGGTGGGGAGGGCCACGCCGATGTTGACAACCAGGCCGCTGAAACCGCTGGTCCGGACGGCTTTGCCGGCCGCGTCGAGGATGTTGACGGCGCAGTCGGTGAACAGGTTGCCGGTCTGCTCGTCCATCTCCAGCCGGAACCCGGCGCGGGGCGTTTCCCGGTCGAGGGTGAAGGGGTGGGTCCACTGATCGGTCTCTTCGACCTTCACCTCGCTGGTCTTGCCGAAGCGGTCGACAACCACCTCCGCCGAACCCCGGAAGACACCCTTGAAGGCGCGAGTGACCTCGACCGTGCCCTGGGCGGGCTGGCCGGATCCTGACCGGGGCAAGCTGGTGATCTTCTCGGGATCGCACTCGTAGCCGTCGCAGGTGACGGTCACCCGGTAATCCGACAGACCCTTGGCCAGGCGGCTCGAGGCGACGTTGATCTCCCAGATGCCGGGGTGCAGATCTGGAGCCAGGACGGTCGTGTCCTTCATCTGCTCGCCGTCCACGGTGGCGTAACCCACGAAACCGCCGTAAACATGCCCTTCGGGGTCGCAGATCTCGGTCCGGACGCGCGCGCCCTTGTCGGCGCCGGTGTCGGGGCTGACCTCGAGCCGAACCCGCAGCGCCGAGGCCGCCGCGGGCACCTCGACGTAGTAGTGGTGGATCCAGGCCTGTGACAGGTCCTTGCCCTCGTAGCTCTTGCTGTACCCTTCCGTCGGCCCGACCGGGTCGCCGATCACCACCGTGTTCCAGAGGTAGAATTCCCGCCCGGCCAGACCATTCAGGTCGCCGCCGTCGAGGCTGGCGAAAACCCGCGCGGAGTACGCGCCGGGCTCCTGCAGCTTCCGGCCGTCATACAGCACATCGACGGTCATCCCCATGTCACCCCGGAGGTAGCGCTTGCGGGGAACCACCCGCAGCCAGTCAGCCTCGCTCTTGAAGGTGAAGGAGCGGAAGAAGCTGTCCTTCTGGTCGGGAGTCAGGTCGGGATGGAAGATCGGGTGGACGGTGAAGGTTACGGTCTCCGGCCGCAGCGGCACTCCGCCGGGCGTGCGCCAGTAGGCGGCCCCGGACAGGCCGTCGTCCTGGAAGGGGCAGGCGGTTTCGATCCGGTACCCCAGGAGCTGGTGGGCGCTCTCGCTGTCGCTCAGCTGCCGCAGGAGCTTCCAGGAACTGGCCAGGTTCAGCAGGCCGCCCCCCTGGTCGGTAAGGGTCAGGCCGGGGACGGGTTTCCCGCCGGCGATCAGGGCGCGCTTCACGAGGCCCCAGTGGACCGGCCGCTCCTCCTGGCGGGCGGCGCTGACCAGGCAAGCAACCGCGCCGGCGGTCTGGGGGGAGGCCATGGACGTGCCCTGGAACCGGGCGCTGCCGTCGACGTAACCCGGAACCGTCGAGAGGGCGGAGCCTGGCGAGACGACGTCCGGCTTTGCCACCTCTCCCCCGCGGCTGCTGAAGGTGAACAGCGTCGAGCGCGCCAGGGGAGTGTTGTAGAGGGAATGGCCGGTGGCCACCGAAAGGAAAGCCCCCGAGGAGATCACGCTGTACGCGGTGGCCGGGATGCCGATGGTCGAGAGGCCGGGACCCTCGTTCCCGGCGCTGGTGCAGACGTAGAGGGTAGGGTGGTCGGCGAGGAGGTCGTCGAGGTACTGGCCCATCGTGTCCTCGGCCTCCTCCACCGAGGCGATGCCGTAACTCATGTTCACGACCACCGGAATGCCGTACTTCTCCTCGAAGGCGGCGGCGAAGTCGTAGGCCTTCTTCATCGACTCGGTGGTCGTGGCCCCGCCGGAAAGCCGGTTGTCACCGATCTTCAGGGACATGAGCCAGGCGCCCGGAGCCACCCCGTCCAGCCCTTCCTGGCCGCTGACCCGGTAGCCGGCGGCGATACCGGCGCAGTGGGACCCGTGGGCGCCGTCGTCGAAGTGGAACTCGACGGTAGGCGGCTCGGGGTTGCCCTGCTGGTCCTCGTTCTCCACCACGTTCAACGACCAGGCCATCAGCGTCCTCGCCTCCGGCGCGTTCTCGCTGACCAGCCGGAAGGTGTCGTAGGCGACCCGGTAATCCCGCAGCAGCTTCTCGTCGGCGAGATCGCCGTCACCGTCGGTGTCCACCACCACGAGCCAGACCTTCTTGCCCTGGCGTTCGGTGGCCACGGTGGCCGCCGCGGTCTCGTTCAGGGCGGTCAGCATCTCGTAGCCGCGGCCCACCCCAAGGGCCTCCTCGCACTCCTGCCGGCAGGCCAGATAGACCAGGAAGCCGAAGCCGTCGGTCCGGTCCCCGTCGTCGTTCAGGTCGGTCAGGGAACGGCTGTTGAGGAAATCCTGCTCGTCGATGACGCCGAAAAAGACCGGCCGGGTCGCCAGGTCGTCCAGGCCTGGCGGCACGGGCAGGCTCCCGGCTCCCCGCAGGAGCAGTCCGTCGGGGTGGCGCAGGACCGGCGCCTCCGCGGTGCCGCTCTCGTCCAGCTCGGCCGGGACGACCTCCCAGTCGCCCTGGCCGGAAAAATCGCGGGTCTCGATCAGCTTCACCCCCCCGTCGGGAGTGGCTGTGAGGCCGGGCGCGAAGGCGTCGACGCCGGTATCGAGGATCGCGATGACCACGCCCCGGCCGTCGTAGGTCGGGTAGGCGGCCTTGAAATCGCGAGCGCCGATGTCGTCGTTGGGCAGATAGGGCCAGGGGTCGTCCTCTGGCGCCGCGAGCGCCAGGTTGCAGGCAAGCAGGATCGACAAGGCCACGGCCGTGAGGACCGCCGGCGATCTACGGGATTTCAGGGCACTCATTCGAGACCTCCAGGCAGGCAAGGAGCAGGAGCGGGCGATTTCTGGCAAGTCGGGATCGGAGCACCTATTATAGAGTCGGCCAGGGCGCCGAACAAGCTCGATAAACCGGCGTCCGGCAGCGTTTTCCCTGCCGCCGGGAGGAAGTCGAAAATGGAAGACATCGACAAGATGGGCCTGGGAACGAAGATAATCCACGCCGGTCAGCATCCCGACCCCGCGACCGGAGCCGTCAGCACCCCCCTCTACCAGACATCCACCTTCGCCTTCAAGGACGCCGACGAGGGAGCGGCCCGCTTCGGCGGCGCGCCCGGCTACAAGTACACCCGCCTCGGCAATCCGACCATCGCGGCGCTGGAGGCCAACCTCGCCATCCTCGAGTCTGGCTGCGGCGCCCTGGGCACCGCCTCCGGCATGGCCGCGGTCAATTGCCTCTACCTGACCTTCCTGGGCCAGGATTGCCACGTGGTGGCGACCGACTCCCTTTACGGCCCCTCCCGGACGATCCTGGAGACCGAGTATCCCCGCTTCGGGGTGACCGCCTCCTTCGTCGACTCCGCCGACGCCGAGAACGTGGCCCGGGCGATGCAGCCGGAGACCAAGCTGGTCTACATCGAGACACCTGCCAATCCCACACTCAAGCTGACCGACCTCGCTCGCTGCGCCGAGATCGCCCACGACGGCGGCGCCCTGCTCGCCGTGGACAACACCTTCGCATCCCCGTACCTGCAGAACCCGCTCCGGCTCGGCGCCGACATCGTCTTGCACAGCATGACCAAGTTCATCAACGGCCACACCGACGTGGTCGCCGGTATGATCGTGGCCCGCGAGCAACCGGTGCTGGACCGGCTGCGCCAGCTCCACGTCAACCTGGGTGGGACCATGGATCCCCACCAGGCCTGGCTGGTCCTGCGCGGCCTGAAGACCCTCGGTCTGCGCCTGGAGAAGGCGCAGGCCAACGCGCTGGCCCTGGCCCGCTTCCTGGAGAGCCACTCCCAGGTGGCCTGGGTTCGCTACCCAGGCCTGGAGAGCCATCCTCAGCACGAGCTGATGTCGAAGCAGATGCGCGGGGGCGGCGGGGTACTTTCCTTCGGAGTGAAGGGCGGCCTGGAGGCGGGCAAGTCGCTGATCAACAACGTCAAGGTGGCCACCCTGGCCGTCAGCCTGGGCGGCGTCGAGACCCTGATCGAGCACCCCGCCTCGATGACCCACGCCGGCATACCGGCCGCGGACAGGGCGGCAGCCGAGATCAGCGACGACCTGGTGCGGATCGCCGTCGGTTGCGAGGACTTCCAGGATCTGGAGCAGGATCTGGATCGGGCCCTGAGCCTGATCTGACCGGGTCTTAAGCCCGGATTAGGGCCAAGGAGGCCGTTCCTCTTGCTGCGCAGTCCGATCGGCCCCATCCAGGATATCGTGACCCGGCATCTCGCCGGCTGCGGCCCGGCGCCCGCCGTTCTCGAGGCGGGCTGCGGGCGCTTCAAGCACTTTGCCTACCCGGCCGGGACAGTCCTGAGCGGCCTGGACATCTCCCAGCGACAGCTCGACCTGAACGAGAACCTGTCCGAGAGGATCCTCGGGGACGTGCAGACCTACCAGACCACGCGGACCTTCGACGCCACGGTCAGCATGTACGTCCTGGAGCACCTCGCTCACCCCCGGCGGGCGCTGCAGAACCTGCTGCAGTGGACGAGGCCGGGCGGCATCATCGTCATCGGCGTGCCCAACGTCCTTTCGCTGCGCGGGCTGGTGACGAAGTTCACCCCCTTCTGGGCGCACGAACTGGCCTACAAGCTGATCTACCGGCGGGACATCTCCCCCTTTCCCACCACCCTGAAGTTCTCCATCGCTCCGCGGGCCCTGGGCGATTTCTTCGCCGGCCACGAGATCGTTTTCCAGGGTTTCGGACAGGAAAAGATCCGGCCGCCGTTCGGCTACGTGTACGACCTGCTGATCTGCTTGCTGAGGGTTCTCTCGCTCGGACGCTACCACCCGGAGAACATGAACTTCTTCCTGGTGGTGCAGAAGAGGGAGGGTGGTGGCCCCGAGCGGGAATACTAGGCGGCGGTTACTGCTGGGCCACGGCGGCCGGCGCCGTCAGGGGACCTGACCGACCGGCCGGGCAGACCGCGTGACGTACACAGCGCTCGTAGAAATGCCTCATCCCGGCCATCTCTTTTTCCCCGAGCTGGTAGCTCAGGCAATCCTGGAGGTAGTGGCGCAAGGCTTCCGGCGTGTTCTTCCCACCCGGGCCCAGGCGACCGGCGGCCGCTTCTCGCTCGGCCAGTTCCGCCAGGTGAGCCTTGCCCTCGTCGCGGGACCGGGTCAGGAGGTGCACCAGGTCGGCGCGCTCAGCCGGGGTGGCCCGGGCGGCGAACCGGGAGCCCAGAGCCCAGCCGGCAAAAACCAGCGGCTGCCTGGTCAGCCGGAACCAGGCATCGCCCAGGTCCAGGACGTGCAGGTCGGCAAGGTCCTGCTCCCCGAGAAACCTCTCGGCCTCGAAGCAGTGGTCCCCCACGAGCAGGACGGCCTCGGTTTCGCCGAACAGGTCCTCCACTCGGGGCTTCACCGCGAAGAAGTCGGGGCAGATGCCGAAGAGTTCCGCCAGCAGGATCCGCAGCAAGCCCACCGACGTCCCGGCCGCCTGGTCCACCGAGACACGTCCGATGGCGGCCAGGGGGACCCGGGCGAAGAGCTTGGCGCTGCCGGCAGGCCCGGCGGCGGAGATTCCGATTCCGGGAACCAGTCCGGGGCCGTGGCCGCGAAACAGATCTATCACCGGCAGGAGAGCCGCATCGGCCTCGTCCGCGCGAAGTACCTCCGCCAGCCGGCTGGGCTCGGCGAAGTTGACCTCCACCGCGGCCGTGGGCTCGGTGATCAGCTGATCGATCAAGGGAACGCTGCTCAGGAAAGGTGAGACGGCGAGACGTACGGTCATGGTTGCTCCAGCAAGAAGGGCCCGGTTTTCCTGCTTCCGGTGGCGCCAGGATACCCGGGGCCGTCCGGCGACGCAAGTGGTCAACCAGGTTCCGCCACCATTGGCAAGTGTCGCCGGCTGTTGATCCCCGGCCGGTCCGGCGATAGAATGGCCCGGCCAGACAAGTGGAGAACTTCAACCCGGGACGTTTGATGGAAAGACCAGCCAGCCGACCAGCGGATATCCTTCGCGTGGCCCTGATCGGTGAGTACCCGGTTGCCGAGGACCGGATTCACGCCGGCGGCGTCCAGTCGGTCACCCACACCCTGGCCCACGCTCTGGCCCGGCGGGAAGACGTCGAGTGCCACGTCCTCTGCGCCACCCGCGGCGTGCGGGAACCGTTCCGGCAGGTCGGCGATCTCCGGGTTCACTTCGTCGGCCGGCCGCCCCTGCCGCGCCTGGTCACCTGTCACCACCACGACGTTCCGCGCCTGTTGCGGGTGGTGCGCCGGATCGCCCCCCACGTCGTGCACGGCCAGGGCCAGGACCGGCACGGCCTGGCGGCCGTCAAGAGCGGTCTGCCCCGGGTCGTCACCCCGCACGGGGTCATCTTCGTCGAGAGCCACCTGCTCAAGAAACACCGCTTCGACCTGATCGGCAGCCTCAAGAAACACCTTTTGGACGGGGTGGAAAGGGAAGTCTTCCGCCGCTCGACCGACATGATCATCATCTCCCGTTACCTGCCGGTCGCTTACCGGGAGATGCTGTCCGCCCGCAGTCACTTCATCGACAACCCGGTCCAAGCCGAGTTCTTCGCGCTCGAGCGGGCGCCGCAGCGCGGCCGCCTGCTGTTCCTCGGGACGGTGGTGCCCCGCAAGCGCGTAACCGATCTGGTGCGGGCCATCGCGGTGTTGAAGGAGCAGGAGGCTTCACGGGCAGCGTCCTGGCTGGCGGATCTGGAACTGCGCGTGGTCGGGCCCCTCGTCGATCCCGCCTGCGAGGCGGAGGTGCAGCGACTGATCAGCGAGAAAGACCTGGCCGACTTCGTGACCCTTACCGGGGCCCTGAGCCAGGAGGAAGTGCGCCAGGAGTACCGGCGCGCCGAGGCACTGGTGCTGGCCTCGCGCGAGGAAACCGCCCCCCAGGTCATTGCCCAGGCGATGGCCTGCGGTCTGCCGATCGTTTCCTCCGCCGCCGGAGGCGTTCCCTACCTGGTACGCGACGGAGAAACCGCCTTGCTGTTCCCTACCGGCGATTTCCAGGCCTGCGCCGACCGGATCGCCCGGCTGATCGGCAACGACGACCTGCGGCGGCAGATGACCGAGCGGATCCGCGTGGAGGCGCAGCAGCGGTTCCATCCCGACACCGTGGCCGCCCAGACCGTGGCGGTATACCGCCAGGTCCTGGCCGCCGACTCCCACCGGTAATCAAACGAGGATTAGCTGGCCCGTCACCCCTGGCCGAGCCTGGTGATGAAGAAGTAGCTGGCGAGACCTTTTTCCTGAACTTCCCGGCTGGCCTGCTGGGCCCGGGACCGCTGCGAGAACGGGCCGAGATAGACCCGATGCCAGATTTCCCCGTCCACCGACTTTCGCTGGAAGAAGGCGGTGAATCCGTTGGCGTTCAGCCTGCGAATCATGCTCTCGGCGAGCGAGAGCTGGCGGAACGAGGCCACGTGTACTCCGAAGCCCTCGGGTGAGGTGGCTGCCGCCGCCGATCCGGGGCTGGAGCCGGTGGGGACAGTGTCCGCCGGGGGATTCGCGGCCGGGCTGGTGGTGACCTGGGGTTGATCGGCCGGCTCGGCTGCCGATCCTGCCTCCTGCGAGGAGGGATCGGACAGGTCGGCCACCGTGCTGACCCCCGCCGCCGGCGGGGTCGCTTCCGGCCCGGGTTGGCTCTCGTCGATTCCCTGGCCACCGTCGCCAGTAGCCAAATCGCCGGCGGCGACATCATCGGCGGCGGCCGCGGCCGGGAGGGTGACCGTTCCGCTGGCAACGACGGCCTGATCGGCAGGACCGCTGGCCGGAGGAACCGACTGCTCGTTCTCGACCGGGCCCACCTGGTTACCGGGCCCGGGCCCGCCACCCCGGCTGGTCAGGTACGGCCAGCCCAGGACGGCGACGGCCGCCAGGACCACCGCCCCGGCCACGATCAGCAGGGGCTTGCGGTGCGAGCGGCGCCGGGAGGCCATCACGGGAGCGCTTCTCTCGGGCGGCTCGGGCAGGGCCTGGGTTTCCTCGGGGCGCTCCGCCGTGGCCACGGCCACCCCGCCGGCGGCGGCCTGGCTTGCGGCCCCGGTCTCGGCTCGCCGCGCGGCCAGTTCCTCGAGGTCGATCTGGGGCGGGGAGATCGGAACGGGGTCTTCCACAGGCTGCAGGTGTGCTCCCGGCGGAATCGGGGCCACTCCCGTGACATCCACGTGTCCGGCCGCCACTTCCTGCGCGCCGTCGAGGTAGGCCGAAAGGAGGGCCTGGCTGCCCAGGATGTTCACCAGGCGGGGCACCCCGCCGCTCGCCTCGAAGATGCGATCCAGAGCGGCGTCCTGGAAGAGCTCCCGGCTGTTACCGGCCACGCTCACGCGGTGATTGACGTAGTCCGCGAGCTCGCTGCGATCGAGAGCCTCCAGCCGGTAGTGGATCCGGATCCGCTGGCGCAGCTGGGCCAGATCCGGCTTCTTGATCTTGGTCTCCAGACCCGGCTGACCCGCCAGGACGACCTGCAGGACCGGCTCGCCGGTCTGGCAGATGTTGGTCAGCAAGCGCACGCCCTCGAGAGTGTCCTGGTCCAGGTTCTGGGCCTCGTCGATGACGAGCAGGATCTTCTGGCCTTCGCTCTGCGCCCGGTCCAGGGATGATTTCAGGGAAGAAAGCAGGTCGGCCATGTCGGCGCCGGGCGGCGGCTGGAAACCGAGATCGCCGACCACCAGCTTCAGCAGCTCACGGTAGGTCAGCTTGGTCACGTTGATCAGGACGGTGCGGAAGCGGGCCGAGAGCTGGGCGAGGAGGTTCTGCAACGCCAGGGTCTTGCCGGTCCCGATGGCGCCCGTGATCAGGATGATGTCCTCGCCCTGCTCGAGACCGTAGGCCAGGTGGGCCATGGTCTCCTCGAGGGTCCTCGACATGAAGAGGAATTTCAGGTTCGGGCTCAGCGCGAACGGGTCGGCCTTCAGCTGGAAATGATTCCTGAACATTGGTCCCTCGCAATAGATCCAAGACCGCAACCGACGGGGTGATCAGAACCCCGGCGGGGAATAGCGGGGCCGGCGCCGGCAACAGATACTCCAGACAAAGCTGCCGACATCGGTAATTTAAGCAGAATCAACCTGCTAGCAAAGCATTTCCAGCTTTCGCCCGGCCACCTGTTTTGATTCGGAAGAAACAGGTGCGAATTGAGGGTTCTTTCGCGAGGTGGGGTTTCCCGGCCATTACTGGTTCAGTTATCGCTGATGTAGCCCAGGGCCCTCAGGCGCTCGTTGATCTCCTCCTCCTGATCCTTGTCGTACTGCACCTCTTTCTTCTCCCCGCGGAACCGCCGCCAGTCCTCGTCGATCTTGACCTGGCCCGGATCGACGAGAATCTCTGTCAGGACCCGGCCGTCGCAGACCGCGGGAACCGCCCGGCCGTTGAGGTGCATCACCGTGGGCAGGACGTCCCAGATCCGGAAGCGCAGCTCCTCGGCGACGTTCTTGATGTTGCCGCCGTAGGCGACCAGGATGCCGTCGAGCCGGTGGTCCCCGCTCTTGTGGGGAGCGGCCCGGAAGATGTCCTCCTCGCCGATCTCGCCCGCGAAGCCGGCGTAGTTCCGGTCGTCCCGGAACTGGAAGACGATGTCGGGCCGGTCCGGGGCTTCGCCGTCGTACCACTCCTCTCCCCTGAGGATCCTGGCCAGCAACGGCTTGCAGTTCTCGTCGACAAGCTCTCCGAGCCGGATCATGATCTCGTCCCGCAGCGACTCGAACCGCTCCGGCTCGACAAGGCCCAGCGTCTCGCGCCCCTTGAGGTTGATCCGGATCCCGAACGGGGTGCCGAGGAAGGCGGCCGACCGCTTCCAGTCCACGTGGGAAGCCTGCAGCTGCAGCTTGCCGGTCCTCTTTTCGCCCAGCACCCGGTTGAGCTTCTTGCGGGTGATCCCCAGCCGGTCGAGCAGCTTCTTCAACGGGTAGAGGGGACTGCGGCTGGCCTCCCGGGCCGCCAGCCAGCCGTTCCGGCGCAGCCACTCGTTGGTCAGGAAGTGGCCGTGATGCTTGACGAATCCGTGGTCCGACACGATCAGCAGGGAGTCCTCGGGGCCCAGCTTGCCCACCAGCTCGCCGATGTGCTCGTCCAGCCCGGCATAGTACGCGGCCAGGATCGGCTCGGGCTCGGAGCCGTCGGGAGGCACCAGCTGATCCCAGTAGAGGTGCTGGATGCGGTCGGTGCCGACGATCACGCAGATGAACAGCTCCCACTCCTCCTGGTCCAGCAGGTGGTAAGTCGCCAGCATCCGGTTGCGGGAAATGTCCGAGAGCTTGCGGACGAACTCCTCACCCCACTCCAGCCACTGCGAGTACATGATCTTGGTGGAACCCTGCGCGTCCTCGCCGAAGTCGAACTTGGGATCGATCTCATAGGAGATCCCGGCCTCGGCGAAGCGCTGCAACAGGCCCCGCGGAAACTCGAAGTCCCCCGGATTCCGCAGGGGAGTCATCATGCCGGTCACCATCAGACCGTTGATCTCGGTGGCTGGATACGACATGGGCAGGTTGAGGGAGATCAATCTGCCTCCCTCGCGGTAGTAATCGAAGAGGGTGGGAGTGCCCATGTCCATCCGGTTGACCGGCAGGGAGAGGTAGCTGTTCTCGGGCGAAATCCTCTTGAACCCGAAGACGCCGTGCCGGCCGGGGTTGACTCCCGTCATGAGCGAGGTCCAGGCCACCGGCGTGATCGGCGGCAGGGTCGACTCGAGCGTGGCCCGCACCCCTTCCCGGCAGAGCCGCTTGAGGTTGGGCATCACCCCGGCAGCGAACATCCGGTCCAGCAGGTTCCAAGACCCGCCGTCGAGCCCCAGCAGGAAGACTTTCCGTTTCATCGTCGCTCGCTCCCGCGCGAAAACCGGATCCAGGCGAAGTACAGGCTCGCGTAGACCCCCACCACAAAGAAGAACCGGACGGCGGCAACCAGCAGGGCGCCGGGCACCGAGGTGGCGATTCCCCAGCTGTCCAGCAGTCCGCCGAATCCGGAAAAAACATAGACCAGGTAGGTAAGAACCGCGAGGACGTAGGAGCGTCCGACCACCGTGCCGAAGCGGCCGATCGCCAGGCCGGTGCGATACCGGTAGAGAACCAGGAAACCCAGGGCCAGATGGATGTTGATGGCCAGGGTGGAGGAGATGGCCAGACCCCTCACCTGGAGGCTCCCGATCAGGAGGATGTTACCCACCACGTTGGTCAGCAGGTACTGGGCGTTGAGCCAGACCTTGTCACGCATGCGCTGCAGGGAGTGATAGATGCGACTCACCAGGGAATTGACGATCAGAGCCGGCAGGCCGAGCAGGTAGAGGGAGAGCACCCCGCTGGTGAGCGCCGCGTCGGCCGCGTCGAAGGCCCCCCGCTGGAACAGGACCCTGACGATTTCCTTGCTCGCCAGGCAGAGAGACAGGCTAACCGGCACGACGATCTTGGTCAACCGGTTGAGGTTGGCATAAATGTAAGTGCTGCAGTCCCTCGACTCGCCGGCAGCGAGATACTCGGACATGCGCGTGAACATGACCACGACCAGGCTGAGCGAGAAAAGCTGGACCCCCATGTTGATGATGGTCATCGAGTAGGCGATCGCCGAAATGCCGCCCTCTGCCAAGCCGGAGGCAAAGAACTTGTCGATCGAGAGATTGATCGTGATCAGGATCTGGGCGGCCAGGAAAAGCCAGCCAACGCTCCAGATCTTGGACAGGGTGCCGGGCGGGAAATGGGGCCTCGCCAGCGCGGCGCAGCGGCTCCGGAACGCCGCGGCGCCGATGATCAACAGCTGGACGAGGTTGGCGGCGACGAAGCCGACCGGCAGGGCCCAGATGCCGAGCTGGCGATGAGTCAGCACCAGCACGAGCAGCATGACAGCCGAATAGGTTACCGGCATCGCGCCGGCGACCCGGAAGCGACGGTTCAGCTGGAGGATGGCCTTGCCCATGGTCACCATCAAGAGGGCGACCCCCCCCACCGCCATGCGCGGGACCATACCCAGGACGTATTCGCGCGAGTCGGCAGGCAGGTTGGGAGCGATCAGGTCGAGGATCCAGGCCGGCCGCGTGACCAGCACGGTCAGGAAAACAACCGCCGGGAGCAGGAAGAGCAGGAAGATCCCGTTCTGGTAACCCATCAGGGCCCGGGAATCCAGCTCCCGCCGCAAGCGGATAGTGGCCGGCACGACCACCCCGTTGTAGACCCTGCCGATCGAGGCCTCGAAGAAGGTGACCAGGAAGAACGCCAGGGCAAAGGCGTCGTACTGGGATCCCGCCCCGAAGTAGCTGGCCAGCAGCATCTGGGTGACCAGGCCCACCGGCTTGACCAGCATGGTCAAGCCCATTAGCCGCAGGACCTCGGTTTCGAAGAGGAGCCGTTTCAAGCGGCCAAGCAGGGAGTCACTCACGGGTTCCTATCCCGGCCCTTTCCCTCGATTCAATCCCGGGCATATTCCTCGTTGCGATAGCCGTAGATCAACCCGGCCAGGAGGAAGAAAACCACGTTCACCAGGTCGAAGTAACGGTAGTCGATGACCATTCCCCCGATCGAGTAGCACACCATCATGGCCGCGAAGAGGGCAAGTGTATCCCGATTGAACCATTTCTCCTGTGGATCAGCCCGCCATTTCTTGAGGAAGAACTTGAAGATGGCGAACGTGAACCAGACCAGCATCGCGCAGCCGAAGAATCCCTCCTCGGCCAGCCGGCCCAGGAAGATGTCGTGGATCGGGACCTTGGCGCCCGCCCTTTTCTTGATGTACCCGTAGAAGGGGATGTTTACCCCCTGGTTGTATAGCTGCCGGTACTCGTTGAACTTGAAGTAGCCGACTCCGAAGAGCGGGTGATCGGCGATCATGCGGGTGGAGTTGGCCATGAAGCCGAGACGGTTCTCGACGGTGCCGACGGTTTCCATCCGTTCCTGCAGGAACTCCGTGTCGATCAGCTTCACCGCGCCCACGGCGCCAACCGCGACCACGACAATCGCCAGGACGGCCAGCACCCGCCGGTAGCTGGGGCGCAGGATGGCAAGCACTCCAACGGCACACGCCGCCGCCAGCCAGGGCCCCCGCGTGTAGGTGAAAACGAGGCCGAGCGTGCAGAACAGCAGGGAAATGGTGATCAAGATCTTGTAGGTGGTCCTGATCTTGAGCGTCAGCAGGAAAAGGTGCGTGAGCATGAAGGTCGCGATGAGCTGCCCGAATAACGGGGGATGCATCACCGGGCCCCGGGACCGGCCGGGATGCCACAGGGCCCCGACCTCGGGATTGAGGATCGCCTTGGGCCAGATCAGGAAGTTCCAGTTGTACTGCTGGGCGATGGACTCGACGTAGAAATAAATCGAGATACCCAGGAAGAAGAACAGGATGTTGCGCAGCTCCCGCTGATCCTTGATCACGTACTTCCCGTACATGAAGGCAAAGAAGGGGCCAAAGTTGCTCATCACCCAGTTGTGGAAGTGAATTTTGGAACCTATGAGTTCGAGCTGCACCAGGATATAGATTGTGTGCAGCAAGATCAGGATATCGGCGAGATAGGGACCATGGAGCCGGGTCCTTCCGGTGACGAGGCGCAGCAGCAGGATGACGATGATCCAGATCAGCAGGGGTCGGTCGTAGGTGAAATCAGGCAATCCCGGCATGGGCACCATGCCCAGGGAGCGTAAGCCCGCCATCGACAACATCCAGAGAATCAGGGCGATCGAAAGATCCCGCACCGAGATGTAGGCCAGCATGGCGAAGACGAGCAGCCCGCCCAGCACGTAGACGAGATTGGGCACCCCTACCTTGACGATCACGAAAAAGGAGAGACCGATAGAGCAGGCAAAAAAGAAGGCGAGGACAGGCCAGGAAGTTGACGGGGAAAGCAGGGAAAAAGAACGCAAGTGAGACAGGAGGGATGAATCACGATCCGCCATGATTACCTGTCTTGTATCTGCGCCCGGGAAATGGTGCCGAGAACGGGTATCTCCAGAACTTGTTCCACCTGACGACGGTCGTAGAACCGGTGATCCTGATTATCGACGAACATGGCGCTCAGGAACCCGAGGGCGAGGCTGAACACCAGGGCCAGGGCCTGATACAGCAACTTGCAGTTCCCCCCCACCCGCATCTCGATGGAGGGTTCGTTCAGGGGCAGGATGTTGCAGATCCGGGAATCGGTGCCCGCCTTCAGCCGGACTTCACCCCGCTTGAACTGGAGGCTCTCGAGCAGGTCCTTCTGAGCATCGATCTGCAGATCGATCGCCTGGATCTTCCGTTCGATGCCCGGGAAAGCAGCCATGCCGGTTTTCTGCGTTTCGACGGACAGACGCAAGGATTCCTCGGTGCTCCAGTACTGGGCAAGCTGGATCTCGAGATCCCGCAAATGGTCGCCTCGAGCGCGGAAAAGTTCCTCGCGAATCTGCTCGACAACCTTCTTCTGGCGCTTGACCCATTCGGAGCTCTCGCTGTACTGCACCCTGTAAACCACCAGCTTTGCGTTCTCATCCTCCAGCCGGTTCTTCACTCCGTGGAGCCCGGAAGCGGTAGGAACATAATCTGGATCCTTGGCGATGGCCTCACGCAGACCGTTGAGCGCAGCCTCGATCCCTTTCCGGCGAGACCTGGCTCCGACGTAATCGCGTTCGAGCCCCCTGATCTGGGAGACACCATAGCTGGCGTTCTCGCGAAAGGCGGTGAACCCTTCCTCGTCGAAGATCTTGGCGCGCGCGGCCAGGAGACTGTCGATACCCGCATGAACGAGGGCCATCTGTTCGTTGTAATACTCTATCGCCGGAAGGTTCTGGTTCTTTTCGATGTTGAAATCGATGTAGGACTTCATCAGGACCCCCACCGACATCAGGGCGAAACGGGGATTGGGGTGGTTGAAGGTGATGTTGAGGATGTTTGCCTCGCCCACCTGGTGACAGTCGATTCCGCGGAGCAGGATCCGGCGCAGATCCTTGGCGGTCTCGACCCCGGCGAACATGGGGTCGTTCTGGCGGAACCGGGCCAGGGAGTCCACGAGCACGGCGGCGGCCTTCTCGGCCACCGGGATGCTGATGGCGACCTGGGCGGCGGTGCTCATCAGAACATCGTGGTCGATGTACCTGTTCTCGAAGGTTGGATTCTCGGGCTGGCGCGGCTCGATGAGGACCCGGGCGCCGGCCACCACGGAGCGGGAGGTGCGCAGGGTGCCGACAGTGGCAAAGAGGATGATCGGCCCGGCGACGACGGCGATGACCCACCGGCGGCGAATGAAGACAGCCAGCATGTCGCGAAGACCGAACTGCCGGGCTTTGGAAGGCGTGCTAATGAGTTTCCTCTGTCCTGACTTCTGCATGACCTTGCCTTCCCTTACCGCATGATTCTGATCTGGTCAATGTGGCTGATGGCCCAGACGCTAAAGAAGAGCTGGGACACGTCCACCAGGCTCCGCAGGACCGTCTTGGAGAAGAAGGCCAGATCGCTGATAGCCGAGCGGGGAACATAGATCACGTCGTAGGGCCGGACGTCGAAATAGGAAAGATCGGTAACCCCACGTTTCTCCAGGTGAGATAGATCACAGACGCGATACATGTACCCCTCGGGCGTCAGGCGAACGAGGAGGGTCTGAGAAACCTCGGCCTCTTCCCGGGCCCCGCCCGCCAGGGCGATGGCTTGCATGAGTCCGGCCCCGCCCGGGGGAAGGTCGTACATCCCCGGCCGGTACACCTCCCCCAGCACAAAAACCTTCCAGGACCCCAGCTCTTGCACGATCACGGTCAGATCGGGGTTGAGGTAATCCTGGCGGAAATGGGCGGTGATGGCGCTGTCGAGCTGGGCAACGGTCAGGCCCGCCGCCCGCATGTCCTCCAGGCCGGGCATGGAGAACCGACCGTCGGGAAGGATCACCAGACCCAGCGTCGATAGTTCTTCCTGGTACTTGAAATCGACCCGGAAGATGTCGCCGACCCGCAGGCGGTAGCGCGCGTGCGTCGCCGCCGCCTGCAGCTCCTGTTCTTCCGGCGTGAAGGGAACGAAAACGGTCTGCACGGGCTTGGCTCGCGACCCCGCGCAACCGCCCAGGAACAGGAATGCCGCGATCATCGCCATCACCAGGGCGGCGAAAAGAACAGCGCCACCGCGGCGCCTGCTTCCGGCCATGATCCTCAAAGCGGTTGCCTCCCGAACTCTTCCGGCAGGACGGCCCTACAACTTCCGGTAGAGAAACCCGGGGATCTCGAATACTCGCTTGTTGAGCACGGTCCCGAGCACGTTTACGTTCTTGTCCTTGAGGCGATCCATGCCGTGCAGGATCACCTCGCTTTTCAGGCGGCGGCTCTCGATCACCAGCACCAGGCCCAGCGTCGGTTCGGCCAGATGAGCCAGGTTCCCCGAATCCAGGATGGGCGGACCGTCCAGGATGGTGAAGAAGAAGTTTCGCTGAAACTGCTCCAGCAGGTTCAGGTAGTCCGCGCTGTTCAGCAGATCGGTGGCCTTGATGGGGGTATCTCCGTTCGGCACCAGCACCAAGTTCCCGGCGGTCTTGAGCTGCGAGAAGAGGGCCGGGTTCTGCAGGAGGTTCCGGAACGAGACGTTCTCGCCGGCCAGTTCGGACTGCGGGGAGCCGAAGTTGGCGTCCACCCAGGCGACCTTGCGATTGAGCATCGTGGCCAGGTGGCGCGCCGCGTTGAAGGAAACGAAGCTGCTGCCCTCGCCGCTGGTCGTGGAGGCGAAGGTGATGATATGGCCGGTGGTCCCTTCGTGACGGCTCAGCAGGGCGTTGGCCAGCTGTTCGAACTCGGGCACCAGCTCCTGGGGAGGAGGCGGAAACAGATTCTGGTCGCCGAGGGTCTCCAGCTGGAAGCTGAAGTCGACCCCTCCCGGCGATTCTTTCCGCATGGCGTCGAGGATCTTGCTCATCGGTCGCGAATCCTCCGCATCCCTCTCAGGGAGAAGGACATACGTTCGCTGACAGGCCCCCGGAAAAGGGGTACGTCCAGAGGTGCAGAGGCGATCAAGGGGGCATCAATCCGCCCTTGGAGGCCCGTAACCCGTTTCAAGAACAATTTCGCCAGCCGCAAGTTTTACTTTAGCTGATTGTCCCGGGCCGAACTCCTTGGGCGAAGGCCGCAGCGAAGAAAAAAGGCTCAAGCTGGTAGAGCCCTTCCAACTATAAATTATATTCCCAATCGCACCTTCCGTCAAGAAGGAGCCGGCTCATTCCTTCCCGGCTCACCCGGGGGCGGGAGGGTCGGCAAAGATAGGTGGCGAAACAAGGGGCCGGATTGCTATTTTGACGCTTCCACCCGCTCGGTCTGGCGGGGGGAGCGGGAATTCGTCCGGGTCAGCGGGGAGTGATCAGGTCGCCGGGCCAGCGCGGCACCTGGACGTTGATCGCCGGTAAACCGGCCCCTAATATTGCCGACGACACAGTTGCGGGTCAGCCCCCCGGCTCCGCCTCAGACCCGGCCCGCGGCGGCAGCGGACTCGCGGCAGACCGTCTCCGGAAAGGACTCGTCACGTGAAGATCCTCGCCCTGCGTTTGAAGGATGGATCGGTCTCGATCTTCGAGACGCCCCCGCCGGTGCTCGCACCTGGCTACGTCCGCGTTCGCACTCTCTACTCCGCCGTCAGCCCGGGGACAGAGGGCCACAAGATCGTCACCGGCAAGAAATCGCTGCTGGGCAAGGCCCGCGCCCGCCCCGACCAGGTCAAGGCGGTTATCGACATGGCCCGGTCGGTGGGGTTGAAGGGCACCATCCAGAAGGTCCGGGCCCGGCTGGAGGGCGCCGAGGCCCTCGGCTATTCCCTGGCCGGTGAGGTGCTGGAGGTCGGTGAGGGCGTACAGAAGGTCAAGCCGGGACAGCTCGTCGCCTGTGGCGGCGGCGGTTACGCCAGCCACGCCGACGAGGTAGTGGTGCCCGCGAACCTAGTGGCGAGGGTTCCCGAGTCGGTGCCGGCCGACGCGGCCGCCCTGACCACGCTCGGCGCCATCG
Source organism: uncultured Fibrobacteraceae bacterium (assembly GCA_964484595.1). Taxonomy (GTDB): domain Bacteria; phylum Krumholzibacteriota; class Krumholzibacteriia; order LZORAL124-64-63; family LZORAL124-64-63; genus CAZAHC01. The sequence continues at coordinate 20,416 of CAZAHC010000015.1, forward strand.
CCTTGCAGGGCCTGCGGCTGGCCGCTCCGACCCTGGGCGAGAACGCGGTCGTGATCGGCCTCGGGGTGGTCGGGCTGATGGCGAGCCAGCTCCTTAAGGCCAACGGTTGCCGGGTTTTCGGCACCGACATCTCCGCCGAAGCGGTCGCTCTGGGCCGCCGCACCTGTAGCCTGGACGGGGCGGGCCGCCTGGGCGACGATCCGGTCGAGGAGCAGATCAAGGACTTCACTCGCGGCCGGGGGGCCGACGTGGTGCTCATCTGCGCGGCCACCGCCAGCAACGACCCGGTCGAACTGGCGAGCCGGATCGCCCGCCAGCGCGCCCGGGTAGTGGTTGTCGGCGCGGTGGGGATGGACCTGCCCCGCGAGGAGTTCTACCGCAAGGAGATCTCCTTCGCCGTCTCCTGCTCGTACGGTCCAGGCCGCTACGATCCCAGCTACGAGGAAGGCGGGCTGGACTACCCCTACGGCCACGTGCGCTGGACCGAGGGCCGGAACCTGGAAGCCGCGCTCGACCTGATGGCGAGCGGCGAGTTCGATCCTCTGTCCCTGGTGACCCACCGGTTCCCGTTCGCCGAGGCCCCGCGCGCCTACCAGCTCCTGGCCGCCGGTGAGGAACCGTACGCCGGCATCCTGCTGGAATACCCCGACCGGCCCGTCACCCCTTCCGGTGGCATCGAGATCGGGGCGGTGGCCGCCGGCTCCGGCAAGGTGGGAGTCGGCTGCATCGGCGCCGGCTCGTACGCCCAGGCCTTCCTGCTGCCGCCGCTCGCCAGCCATCGCGACTCGAAGCTGACCGCCATCTTCACCCGCACCGGCCTGAGCGCCGTGGACGCCGGCAAGAGATTCGGGTTCGCGCGGGCCTGCGATTCGGTCGCCGCGGTGCTGGCCGACGAGGCCACCGACGCGGTGGTGGTCGCCACCCGTCACGATCAGCACGGCCCGGTGGTCCTCGCCGCCCTCGACGCCGGCAAGCACGTCTTCGTGGAAAAACCGCTCTGCGTGACCCAGGAGGAGCTGGTGGCAATCGCCGGCAAGATCCGCGCCCTGGCTGCTGCGGACCGGCTGCCGGTGCTCCAGGTCGGGTTCAACCGCCGCTTCAGCCAGGCGGCTCGCGTGGCCCGGAAGCACTTCGGGAAGAGCCCGGGGCCACTCTGTCTGGGCTACCGGGTAAATGCCGGCTTCGTCCCCGCAGAACACTGGGCTCACGACCCCCTGGAAGGTGGGGGGCGGATTGTCGGCGAGGTCTGCCACTTCATCGACCTGATGCAGTACCTGACCGGAGCCGACCCGGTGGAGGTCTTCGCCGCCTGCATCGACACCGCTGACGAGGCGATGATCCCACAGGACCACGTGCAGATCACTGTCCGGTTCGCAGACGGGTCGGTGGGTAACGTGGGGTACTTTGCCTCCGGCGCCCGGACCATGCCGAAGGAGAGGCTGGAGATACTCGGGGCGGGACGCAGCGCAGTGATCGAGAACTTCAACGCCGTCCGGCTCTACACCCACCGCGGTGAGACTCGCAAGCGCTGCGCAGGCAAAGGCCAGGAGGAGGAGATCGCCGCCTTCCTGGCCGGGGTCCAGACGGGGCAGCCGCCCCTTCCGGTCGCCTCCCAGCTCGCCACCACTCTGGCCACCTTGCAAGCGGTCGCCAGCCTTCGCACCGGCCGGCCCGAGCGTATCGCCGTCGAGGAACTGCTCGCTGAATAGAGCTCGTTTCAAAACCCCCTTCGTAACGGGCCGAGCGAAAGACCCGCCAGCGAGGCTCGAGGGCGAAAAGGCCCGGAGGCGGCCCAGTAGGGCCGTTGAGGACCTTTTTGCCCGAGAACGAAGCTGGCGGGTCTTGCAGCCGGCTGCAGTAGATGGGGGTTTTGAAACGAGCTCTGGGCTCGGTCAGACTCCCTGAGCCGGGCCGAAGTACTCCCGCAAGACAGCCACGATCCGGCCGGCCGTGCGGCCGTCCCACAGGTCGGGCACCGATCCCTGCTTGCCCTCGCCCTTGACGATCCGGGCGGCCTGGTCGGGCAGATCGTCCAGGGTGACCAGCTCGTTGGTGCCCTGGGTGATGGTGATGGGCCTTTCGGTGGTCGTCCGCAGGGTCAGGCAGGGCACCCCGAGGAAGGTGGTCTCCTCCTGGATGCCGCCGGAGTCGGTGAGGACGAAGCGGGCGTGCATGGTGAGGTTCAGGAAATCATAGTAACCGAGGGGCTCGGTCAGGTGGAGCCGGGAACCCTCGCCGCCGTAACGATCGGCCAGACCCGCCGTCTCCATCACCTTCCGGGTCCGGGGATGAACCGGGAAGACGATCGGGATCTCGAGCTCGTCCATTCCCGCGAACAGGCGGTCCAGGCTGGCGGGGTCGTCGACGTTGGCGGGCCGGTGCAGGGTGACCAGGCAGTAGGAGCCGGGCGCGAGGCCGAATCGCTCGAAGACGGCCCGGTCGCGGGCCTTCTCGATCGAGTGGACCAGGGTGTCGATCATGATGTTGCCGACCCGGTGGATCTTGGCGGCGGGAACTCCCTCGTGCCGCAGGTTCTCGTCGGCGTCGGGCGAGGGGGTGAAGAGCAGGTCGCTGATGGAGTCGGTGACGATGCGATTGATCTCCTCGGGCATCTCCCAGTCGCGGCTGCGCAGGCCGGCCTCGACGTGACCGACGGGGATCCAGAGCTTCTTGGCGGTTATGGCCGCGGCCAGGGTGGAGTTGACGTCGCCGACGACCAGCACCAGGTCCGGCCGCTCGGCCAGGCAGACCTTCTCGAACTCGATCATCACGCCGCCGGTCTGCTCGGCGTGGGTCCCCGCCCCCACCCCGAGATGAACGTGAGGGGCGGGCAGGCCGAGATCCTGCAGGAAGACGTCCGACATGTTCTTGTCGTAGTGCTGGCCGGTATGGATCAGGACCGGCGCGAACAGTTCGGGCAACTCGGCGAAGGCGTGCCAGAGGGGCGCCACCTTCATGAAGTTGGGGCGGGCGGCCGCGACGAGGTAGATCTTGGTTGCCAACTAGAGACCGTCCTTGCTGAAAATGAGGCCGGACGCGGGGCCGGTGCGGATCCGCCGCGGGACGCGACGGCCGCGGCGTAATCTCACCGGCAAACGCTCCGGTAGAGAGCGGCCACGTTCCGGGCGTAAAGCTGCCAGGTGAACCGCGAGAGCACTCGCTGGCGAATGGCCTCGCGATCCCATGAGCGGGACAGCGCCTCCTGCAGGGCGGCGACCAGGGCGTCCAGGTCCTCCGGCGGCACCAGGATCCCGCACTCGGGCTCGCTGACCGATTCGGGAATACCGTCCACCCGGCTGGCCACGACGGGCAACCCGCAGGACATCGCCTCGATGATGGCCACGGGCATGCCCTCCGAAAGGGTGGGCAGGCAGTAGAGATCGGCCTGCTGCAGGCGCCGGACCAGCTCCTCGTGGGAAGGCTGCCCGGCGAATTCGACCCGGTCGCTGATGCCCAGCTCGCCGGCGAGCCGTTCCAGCTCCGGCCGACTCGGCCCTCCGCCCACGAATTCCAGCGAGGCGGTCTGCCGCAGGTCGTCCGGCAGCCGGGCGAAGGCCCGCAGCAGGAGCTGGTGGTTCTTGCGCGGGATCAGCTGGGCGACGGTGATGATCCGGCGGCCGAACTCGGTCCGGGCGGGGTCGGGCTGGAAGAAATCGGTCTCGACGCCGTGGTAGATCACCGACGTGTTCGGATGGGTCATCCCGGCCTGCTCGGCCATGCTGCGGGTGGACTGGCAGTTGAACATCAGGGCCGGCGCCTTCCGGATCTGGCCGATGACGAACCTCCGGCCCGGATAGCTGCTCAGGTAGTAATTGGCGTCGTTGCCGATCCCCTGCACCACGACCGGCAGACCGAAATCCTGGCCCATCAGGCTGGCGGCCACCCCCTCGGGGGCCAGCCAGGGCGTGTGAATGACATCGGGGCGGAACTCGCCGACCAAGCGACCCAGGTGGTCGCGCAGCTGCTTGTACATCAGCCAGCCCTCGTAGCCCCAGAACAGCTTCTTCGGACCCCAGACCCAGCGGGGGTAGGTGACCGGAACGCCCTGGATCTCATCCTCGGGGGGCATGCTGGTGCGCAGGCCGTACCAGCGGCGAAACTCGCCGAGGTTGAAGGGCAAGCCCCGGAACAGGCGGCCCGGGGGCGTCATGCCGATCGGACAGACCGCCTGCACCTCGAGACCCTCGAAGTCGCGCAGGGCCACCAGGCTCCGGACGTTCCAGGGCCCGGCCAGCCAGTTGAACTTCGTGGGCAACATCGAAGCGAGCCACAGTACCCTCATGCCGGCGCCTCTTCCTGCAGGACCTCGTGATAGACGGCGATGGTCTTGGCGGCGACCTCGCGGGCGCTGAACCGGGAAACGGCTTCCTGCTCGGCCCGGGCGCACATCTGGCGGCGAACCTGGTCGTCGGTCAGCAGACCGGCCAGGGCGTCGGCCAGGCTGTCGACGTCGCCCGCCTCGACCAGCCGGCCGCTGATCCCGTCCTCGATCAGGTAGGGGATGCCGCCCACCCGGCTGGCCACGACGGTCTTGCCCGCGGCCATGGCCTGCTGGATCGTCATGGGCGAGGTCTCGGCGAAGGAAGGCAGCACCACGATGGCCGCCTCGCCGAACTCGCGCGCCAGGTCCTCCTCGGAGACGAAACCGAGGAAGCTGATCTGGTCCGAGAGCCCGTACTCCTGGACCGAGGCCTCCAGCTGGTCGAAGTACTGCCGGTCGTTGGGAACGCCGGTCAGGTGCAGCTGGAAGGGAATCCCGCGCTGCTGGAGCTGGTTGGCGGCCTCGATCAGGATGTGGATGCCCTTGCGCGGATAGATCGTCCCGGAAAAGAGCAGGCGGCCCGGCACGGTCCCGTCAGGCACCTCGAAGAACCTCTGCTCGATCGGGTTCTCGATCACCTCGTTGAGCTTGCCGGCCACGTGCTGGAGCTCGTTCACCGCGTAAACGCTGATGGGGATGTAGCGGTCGATGCCGCGCACCGCCCGCCGGCCCATGAAATCGATCTGGGCGTAGCGCAGGCGGCTCTTCAGACCGGGGTAGAACTTGCCCTCGTTGGGGAAGATGGCGTGGACGGTCACCACCGTGGGGTACGGCAAGGCCGAGGCGATGAAGGATTCCAGACCGGCCTCCTGGCAGTGAACCAGGTCCGGGGCAAGGCGCCGGATGGCCCGCCGGGCCTTCCTCACGCTGCCCCAGCTGAAGGTGGGCAGGCAGAAGCGCCGCTGCCGCTTGAGGAAATGGAAATGGAGGTTGCCGTCTTGCCGGTCGAAATCCCGGTCGACGTGGCTCAGGGAAACGACGTGGAGCTCGATGTCCTCCCGGCCGCGATAACCCTCGACCAGGTTGTGGGTGACCTTCTCCACCCCACCGCAGGTGTACTGCACATCGACGGGGTAGGGACCGAGCAAGACCACTTTCAGCATCACGGCTTCTCCGGGTGACCGGGCCTACCC
>CAZAHC010000016.1:0-14222 GCA_964484595.1 uncultured Fibrobacteraceae bacterium
CGCACTGGGTCGATCTCGTGGCCGGCCGCGCCGGCGTCGAGGAGATCGCCCTGCGGATCGACCAGGGCGAGCACGCCCTTCAGGTCGAGGGGGCGGTGGCCAAGCTCTGGTGCACCGAGGCCGGCTGCCGGGCTGCCAACGCCGCCCTGCAGGCCCTGGGCGGCTACGGCTACACGCGCGAGTACATGGTGGAGAAGTACCTGCGGGACGTGCGCATCACCACCATCTACGAGGGGACCAGCGAGATCCAGCAGAACATCATCGGCCTGTATCGGTGGAAGGAGACCGTGCGCTCGAAGGGTGAATTCTACCGGGCCCAGGCTGCGGAGATGGACGAGCTGCACGCCGGCGACCCGCAGCTGGGTGCCGGTCTCGTGGGGGAGGCCCTGCGCGGTCTGGATGCCACCTTCCAGTTCTGCCACGGGCAGCGCCTGACCCGCCACCAGATGGTTCTCTTCCGTCTGGCCGATCTGGTATGCTGGGCCGAGGTGGCCGCCGCCCTGGCCCGCCGGGCGGCCCGCTTGGCCACCGACGCGGATCCGCAAGCCGATCTCTGCGCCGCCATGAGCCGGGTCTTCGCCCGGCGCGCCCTGGGTGAGATCCGGAGCGGGGGGCGGCTCTGCGGGACCGGTTTCCTGGAAGCGGCCGACGGCGAGGAGGCGGTCGCGGCCCAGGAGTTGGTCACCCAGCTCGGCCCGGCTGCCGACCTGGCCGATACCGCCAGCCTCTGGCGCGACATGGACGCGGTGGCCTGCTGGCTGAAGGAACAGCCGTAGCCCGGACCGTTTGCCCGGTGCCGGGCAGGGAAGAGGGAGCTATGGCCGGGGTCGACCGGTTGTCCTGGAGGACCCATCCTTTTGGCCGCCAGCGTGCCAGGGGGTTGCTGGCTCTGCTGGTGGTTCTCGTTTCCCTCTTCCTGGTGCACCTGTGGGCCGACAGCGTCCTGTTGACGGTCCTGGGGGGACTGTTGTTCCTGCTGGCCCTGTGGCCCTTCTATTTCCCGGTCCGGTTCCAGCTCCGCGAGAGCGGGGTGGAGATAGATTACGGCCTGTGGCGGCGGCGGTGGCCCTGGGAGCGGTTCCAGGTATTCGAGGCCCTGCCGGCCGCCTTTTTGCTCTCCCCGTTCCGGCAGCCATGTCGCCTGGAGCGATTCCGGGGCCTGGTCCTGCCCTGTCCCGAGGACGCGGACACCGAGGCGGTGGCCGAATTGCTGGCCAGGCACCTCGCGCCGCGCCAGGCCGCGGTCACCGGAGGTGGCGATGAACGGTGAACATAGGCCCGACCCTGCTGCGACAGCTCCGGAGCCCGCCGAAAACCAGGTGCAGGGTTCGCCAGCTCCCCGGCCGGCCACGCTGTCGCCCGAGGACGACCGGCTCCTGCTGGACCTGGCGCTCAAGATCGACCGTAAGGGTTTGACGGCCCCGGCCATCCTCTGGCTGGAGAGCCTGCGGCCCCTCTCGTTCCTGGGTTCCCAGGCCATGCACTTCCTCAACCCGTTCGTCCAGATGCTGGTGCCGTCGGAGACCTTTGCGCGACTGGCCGAGATTCTCGAGGAGCGGGCGCACCTCGAAAGGCTGCTCGCCCACATCGAGGCGGTGGCCGATCGGCCTCCGACGTCCGGCGACGGGACCACCTCATGATCAACGACCGGTTCGCCCGCCTGCCCGCGCCGCCGGGTGATCCGGCCGCGGAAGGCGCTCCGGTTTTCCTGCTCGCGGACTGCGGCTCGACGACGACCAAGGTTGTCCTGGTGGCTCGCCGGGAGGGTCGGTTCCGGCTGGCGGGTCGGGAGGAGGCGCCCACCACGGTGGAGGCCCCGGCGGCCGATGTCACCTGCGGTCTGTTCGCGGCGGCCGGGGCGCTGGCCGAGGTTGCCGGCCATCCGCTGGTGGACCACCGGCGGCAGGCGCTTCTGCCCCGCACCCGGCCGGGAAAGGGGATCGATCATCTTCTGGCCACGAGCAGCGCCGGCGGTGGCCTGCAGATGCTGGTGCTGGGAGTTGTCCGCAGCCTGACCGCCGCCAGCGCCGAAAAGGCGGCGCTGGGCGCGGGGGCCATCGTGGCCGAGTTGCTGGCCTTCAACGACGGCCTCTCGCCCGTCGAGCGGATTGGCCGGCTGCGCGAGGTTCAACCGGACCTGATCCTCCTCAGCGGCGGAGTGGACGGCGGTGGGACCGACCAGGTGGTCCAGCTGGCCGAGCAGATCGCGGCAGCGGAGCCGCGACCGCGGTTCGGGGACCGGACCCCGCTGCCGGTCATCTTCGCCGGCAACCGGGACGCCCGGCCGGCGGTGACCGAGATCCTGGGTGCCAAGACTGATCTGGCCACGGTGGCCAATCTTCGCCCCACCCTCGAGCGCGAGGAGCTGGCCCCGGCCAAGGCCAAGATCCACGAACTCTTCATGACCCACGTCCTGTCCCGCGCGCCCGGCTATCGGAAACTGGCGGCGCTGGTGGAAGGGCCGGTCCTGCCCACGCCGGCGGCCTGCGGCGAGGCGGTGCGGTTGCTTGCGGCAGAGCGCGAGGGTGTCGTCCTGGCGGTCGATCTGGGCGGGGCCACCACGGATGTCTTCACGGTCCGGCAAGGTCAGCTGTTTCGCAGCGTGAGCGCGAACCTAGGACTCAGCTACAGCCTGGGCAACGTCTTCGGCGAGGCGGGCTGGCCGGGAGTGACCCGCTGGTTGCCCTGGCGATTCGACGAGGCCGAACTACGCAACCGGGTCCTTAACAAGATGATCCGGCCGACCACGGTTCCCGAAAGCGTCGAGGATCTCTGGCTCGAGCAGGCAGCGGGCCGCGAGGCGATGTCCCTCGCCCTCGCTCATCACCGCCAGCTCGCCGGGGAAGATGGTGGAGAGGGGCGGTCCCGAAACGTCGCCGAGGCTTTCCGGCCGGACGAGGATACCTGGGCGGCCAGGTTAACCGCCGAGGTCGAGCTGATCGTGGGGGCCGGGGGAGCGCTTGCTCACGCCCCGCGACCGGAAATGGCCGCCCTGCTGCTCATCGACGCCCTGGGCCCGGAGGGCTGGACCGACCTCGCGGTAGATGCCAGCGGTCTCTTGCCCCAGCTCGGCCGGCTGGCCGCCTTTGCCCCCGCCGCTGCCCTGGACGTGCTCGTCCACGACGGCCCCCTCCGGCTGGGCACCTGCGTCTCCCCGCTCGGCTCGGTGCCGCGCCGTTGCCGGACCCTGGCGCGCTGCGAGTTTCAGGCGGGTGAGGCGCGGCGGGAGGTGCAATTCGCCCTGGACCAGCTGCTGCGCCTGGAGCTGCCCCCGGGTCGCGAGGCGGAGCTGACGATCCACCCGTCCCGGGGAGTCGATTTCGGGGCCGGCCCCGGCCGGGCCCTGAGCCGACGGGTCGCCGGGGGAGAGGTCGGCCTGATCCTGGACGGAAGACCGCGGCCGGTCGACCCCGGTGCCGGACGGGGCGGTCGCCCATCGGGCCGCTTGCTGAGCTGGTATGACGCCCATGACCTGCTGGCGGAGGTCCGAGCATGAAGGGCACCCGCAACCACGGTTCCCGGCCCGCTAACGGAGCGTTTTTTTCCTGGCGGCGGACCCTGCCGGTTCCGGGTGAGGTGCTGGTCGAGATCGGCCAGGTGGTCCGGCCGGACACCGTGTTGGCAAATGCCGATTTGCCCGGAGTGGTCGTGCCGGTGAACGTCGCCGCCAATCTATCGCTCGCTCCGGCGGAGGTCCCCGCGGCTCTGCTCGGGCCACCCGGCACCCGGGTCGCCGCGGGCGAACCACTGGCGCGGGTGAAGAGCCTCTTCGGGTTGCTCAGCAACGAGTGCCTGGCCCCCTGCGCCGGGGTGCTGGCCTCGGTTTCGCCGCGCACCGGTCTGGTGATGATCCAGACCGATCCGGCGCCGGTTTCGTTGTCCGCGTTCGTCGCCGGCGAGGTGGCGGCGTTGATTCCCGGTCGGGGCGCCGAGATCAGGGCCGCCGGCGTCCTGGTGCCGGGTGTCTTCGGGATCGGTGGCGAGTGCTGGGGCAAGGTGGCCCCGGTCCTCGCGGGGCCGGGTACGGTGCTTAGCGAGCGCCAGGTATCCGGCGACCTGCCAGGAAAGGTGGTCGTCGCCGGCGGCCAGATCACCGCCGCCGCCCTGCGCGCAGCGGCCCTGGCCGGGGCCGTCGCCGTGGTGTGCGGCGGAATCGAGGGGCGGGAACTCAACGACTTCCTGGGCTGCGAGATCGGAACCGTGGTGACCGGCGGCGAGAGGGTCGGTTTGACCCTGGTTGTGACCGAGGGTTTCGGCCCGGTGGACATGGACGACCGGCTCTGCGCGTCGCTCGGCCGGTTCGCCGGCCGGACCGCCAGTGTGACCGGCGCCACCCAGATCAGGGCCGGAGCAAGGCGGCCGGAGGCGTTTTTTGCCGAGGCCCCCGGCTCCTGGCCCGCAGGTGAGGAAACCGGGGAGCTGGCAATGGGTGATCCGGTGCGCCTCGTGGGCAGTCGGTTTTTCGGTGCTCGTGGCCGCGTGGTCGGGTTGCCGGCAGAGCGGCAGCGGGTGGACACGGGGGTGAGGATGCGGGTGATCGAGGTCGAACTTCCCACCGGAGAGAGAAAAATCGTGCCTCGCGCCAACGTCGAACGGGTCGCCGGGCAATTGCGGGGAGGGGAGGCTTCGTGACCGGCTGGTTGAACCTGGAGGCCTGGAACCTCCTGCTATTCGTCGGGCTCCTTGCCGCGGCGGTGCTCGGGGGCGTCGCCCGCGCTCGGGCCGGCCGGCTGGGCCGGCTGCGGCCGATTCCGGGTGTCGCGGCGATTGCGGAGGCGGTCGGGCGGGCCACCGAGCTCGGCCGGCCGGTCTTCTACATCCCCGGGGTGCGGGATCTGGACGACGTGCAGACGGTGGCCAGCCTTTCGATCCTGCGTTCGGTGGCCGGGATGGCTGCCCGCCTCCAGTGCCGGCTCTGTCTGCCCACCGACCGCAGCCTGGTGCTGGCCGCGGCGCGCGAGACCATCCGCGAGGGGTACGTCGCCGCCGGTTTCCCCGAAGCCTACCGCGACGACATGGTGACCTACGTCTCGGACGAGCAGTTCGCCTTTGCGGCCCGGGTGGACGGCTTGATCGCCCGGGAAAAGCCCGCGGCGTGCTTGCTGCTGGGCAGCTTCTTCGCCGAGTCGCTCCTGCTGGCGGAGGCGGGTCGGCAGGTGGGCGCCGTGCAGATCGCCGGCACCGCGGGCTGGCACCAGCTGCCGTTCCTGGTCGCCGCCTGCGACCACGTCCTGATCGGCGAGGAGCTGTTCGCCGCCGGTGCCTATCTGACCCGCGACCCGTCCCGGCTGGGCAGCCTGCGGGGACAGGACTGGGGCAAGTACCTGGCGATGGGCCTGCTGGTGGGCGGCTCGCTGGTGACCACTCTCGCGGGCCTGGGCGGCGGCGGCTTCTGGAACGCGGCGCGAGACTTCTGCGCTCGCCTGCTCCAGGTGAGGTGAGAGCAACATGCGGAGACGGATACCCAGGTTTATCCTCGCGACGGTGGGAATCCTGCTGGTGCTGACCCCCTTCGTGGGAGGGGAGGCGACCGACCGTCCGGGCGGTCCGGCCGCCTTTTTTGCCTTCATCGACGTGAACTTCTCGGTCTGGTTCAACGTCCTGGCGGCCTTCGCCTTCATCCTGGGCGCCGGCAGCCTGTTGCGCACGCACCTGCGGCGGGTGCGCCGGCGCCAGCAGGACTGGGCCTACTCGCTGCTCACCCTCGGCTCCTTCGGCTTCGTGCTGGTCGTGGGCCTGCTGAAGGTCGGCGGCCCGCCCGGCTTGACCGGCGACCCTACCCACGCCGATTCCTGGCTGACCTGGGTCTTCGAGTTCGTCTACAGCCCGCTGAAGTCGACGATCTACGCCCTGCTGGCCTTCTTCGTCGCCTCGGCCGCCTACCGCGCCTTTCGCCTGCGGTCGCTCGAGGCCAGCGTCCTGCTCGGGGCCGCCTTCGTGGTCTTGCTCGGGCGGACTCCGTTCGGCGTGACCCTGACCGCCTGGTTGCCCGATTCGCTGCGCTTTCTGCGGCTGGATGAGCTCTCGATCTGGGTGATGAAGGTGCCGACCACCGCCGGCTGGCGGGCCATCCTGATCGGGATCGCCCTGGGCGCGGTCGCCATGTCCCTGCGGCTGATCCTCGGCCTCGAAAGGGCCGCCATCGGGGGAGGGCGCCGATGAACCGTCGCCGGCAGTGGCTGACCTCCCTGGCGAGCCTGGACCGGCGCTGGCTCTACATCGTGCTCGCCCTCGCGGTGGCCATCGCGATGCTGACCGGTCTGCGATTCGCCGATTCTCCCTCCTTCCTGGTGCAACCGGTCTACGACGAGATCGAGCGACTGCCGGCCGGGTCGGTCTTGATCCTGTCCTGCGAGTACACGCCCAGCTCCGCCCCCGAGCTGGAGCCGATGGCCTTCGCGATCACGCGTCACGCTCTGCTCACGGGGCACCGGATCTGCTTCATGTCCCTCTGGCCCGAGGGGAGCAATCAGATCGGGCGGATCGTGACCGAGGTCGTCGAGCGGGAATTCCCCACCCGGCGGGAGGGGATCGACTGGGTCAACCTCGGCTTCAAGGCGGGGGACGAGAAGGTGATCAACGCCCTCGCCCGGGATTTCGGCGCTGTTTTCGACACCGATTTCGCCGGCCGCTCGGTGAGCGACCTGCCGGTCCTGGCCGGGATCGGTTCGCTGGCGGACTTCTCGCTGGTCGTAGCTTTTTCAGCCGGCACCCCCGGTCTGAAGGAGTGGATCCTCTTCGCCGGAGATCATCTCCACTTGCGGATCGCCGGCGGCTGCAACGGAGCCGGCACGACCCAGTTCCTGCCCTATTTCCCGCAGCAGCTGCTGGGCTTGCTGGGAGGGCTGAAGGGGGCCGCGGAGTACGAGGCCGCCCTCGCCCGCGGGCACCCCGAATTCCGGCAACGCACGCGAACTGCCACTGACGGCATGGGGCCCCAGGCGGTCGCCCACTGCGTGATCCTGCTGTTCATCGTGCTCGGGAACCTGGGCCAGCTGGTCGGTCGGCGCGGCGCCGGAGGTGATTCCCGATGAGCCAGGCGACCGGTCAGCTGAGCCAGAGCCTCGAGGTGTGGGTGGGCGCGATCCTCACCCTCATGGTCTTCAGCTTCCTGTACCGGGACAACCCCTTCTACAAGATCGCCGAGCACCTGCTCGTGGGCGTCTCCGCCGCCTACATCATGGTGCTCGGCTTCTGGAGCACCCTCTGGCCGGGCACCGTCCTGAAGCTGTGGCCGGAGCTGGCGACTCTCACCAGTCCCGGCGCGGAGGTCGGCCAGCGGGACCTGCTGGCGGTGATCCCGGTCTGCCTGGGGCTGCTGATGCTCTGCCGCCTGGTCGGGCGCCTGGCCTGGCTCAGTCGCTGGGCCACCGCCTTCGCCATAGGGACCACCGCGGGCTACAACCTGATCCGCTACCTGCGGTCGGACTTCCTTAACCAGATCGCGGCCTCGGTGCAGCCGGGCCTGGTGGTTCAGCAGGACGGACGGCTGCTCTGGGGTGCGAGCCTGGACCAGGTGCTGATCCTGACCGGCACGGTCTGCTGCCTGGCCTACTTCACCTACTTCCGGCGCGACCGGGGTCTGCTGGCCGGCATGGGTCGAGCTGGTATCCTGGTGATGATGGTCACCTTCGGGGCCGCTTTCGGCTACGCGGTCATGGGGCGGGTCTCCCTGCTGATAGGGCGGTTCACCGACCTGCTGGGCGGCTGGCTGGGTCTGCTGGGCGCCTAATCCGGGTTGAAGGGTCTTGACGATCCGTATTCCGCCTCCCTAAACTGTTGCCGCCCGCGAGGGGAGCGCTCCTTTTTCAGCACCCGCGGGGAGGATCGATCATGGATATCGAGAACTTGCTCGCCTATTACAGACGCCGGTACGAGCTGGCCCCGGAATCGCGGCTCTTTGCGCCGCTGGCCGACCTGCTGCGCCGGTCCGGCGAGATCGAGCAAGCCGTCGCCATGCTGGAAGAGGGTCTCGCCCACCACCCGCGGTACGTCTCGGCCCTGGTCCTCCTCGCCCTCTGCCAGCTGGAGGCGGGGGACCAGGACGCCGTCCGCGAAACCTGCGAGCGGGTTCGCGAGCTGGACCCGGACAACCTGGTGGCCTTGGCACTGCTGGCCAGCGAGGCGAAACGGCGCCAGGCCTGGTCCGAGGCGGCCGGGCTGCTGGAGCGGGTGGTGGCCATCGACCCCGGCGCCGACGAGGCGGCGGCGGAACTGGGCCGGCTGCGGGCGCAAGAAGAGTCCGTCGCCGACGAGCCGGTGGCGGAGGGGCCCGATCCCGTCGCCCCCGCCATCCCGGAAGAGGGAACCCCGGCCGAGGAGGCAGCGCCGGAGGAGGTCATCCCGCTGGAGGATATCGCCGAACCGCTCCCGGCCGCCGAGGAGCCCGGGGCCGAGGAGGTCCCCGTTGAAGTTTCGCCGGCCAAGACCAGCCAGCTTGGTCCCAAGGTCGATTCACGGTACCTGGCCACCAAGACCCTGGCCGACATCTATCTGGCCCAGGGTTACCCGGACAAGGCGCTGGAGGTCCTGGGGCAGATTCTCGCCCGGCAGCCGGACCGGGAGGATGTCCGGGTCCAGATGGCCGAGCTCGCGGGGAGTCTGCCCGACCGATCGGATTCCGAACCGGTCGAGACCGAATCCGGCCCCGTGATCAGTGAGGCCGAGGCGGAGCGCAGTCGGGAATCCCGCGCCGACCGGGAGCATTTCGAGAGCTGGCTGGAAAAGATCCGCCAGGAGCCGGAGTAGGCGGTCCGACGGCCGGAGTTGTAAACCGAGAGGTTTGGGGCTATTAATTACCGTCTGGCTGACCGATCCCCGGCCGGCCGGCCTTACTGCAAAAGGGAGGGTCTCCTTGGCAGACACGAGTGATTTCCGCACCGGGATGGTCATCAACCACAGGGGAGACCTCTGGTCCATCGTGGAATTCCAGCACGTCAAGCCGGGCAAGGGGCCGGCCTTCGTGCGCACCAAGCTCAAGAGCGTCAACAGCGGCAAGGTAGTGGACGAGACCTTCCGGGCAGGGGAGAAGGTGGAGGCGGTGCGGCTGGAACGCCGGGATTTCCAGTTTCTTTTCCAGGACGGTGATTTCTTCACCTTCATGAACACCGAGACCTACGAGCAGGTCTCGGTGCCGCGCGACACTCTCGGCGACGTGCCCCTTTACATCACCGAGAGCGACACCTGCAGCGTCCTGCTGCACGAGGGGAACCCGCTGATAGTCGAACCTCCCTTGACGGTGGAGCTGACCGTCACCAAGACCGATCCCGGCGTCCGCGGCGACACCGCCCAGGGGGGCACCAAGCCGGCCACCCTGGAGACCGGCCTGGTCGTCCAGGTGCCACTGTTCATCGAGGAGGGGGCGGTCCTGAAGATCGACTCCCGGACTGGCAAGTACCTCGGCCGGGCCTGAGCCCTTGGGCTCGCCCGCCGGAAAAGGAGGTGGAAATGGAACTCCAGGATGTGCGTGAACTGATCAAGCTGGTCGAACAGAGCGGCATTGAGGAGCTGGAGATCAGCCAGAAGGGTACCACCATCCGCATCCAGAAGAGCCGGCCGGGGAATCCGGCGCCGGCCGCCACTGTTCCCGCCCCGGTACCGGTGCCGGACGCTCCCGCCGCCGCCCCGGCGGTCGCGCCCGCGGACACCGAGCGGGCCAAGTGGAAGGAGATCCGCTCTCCCATCGTGGGCACCTTTTACCAGGCTGCCGCTCCCGGTGCCGACCCCTTCGTCAGGGTCGGAGACCGGATCACCGAGGGCCAGACTCTCTGCATCGTCGAGGCCATGAAGGTGATGAACGAGATCGAGGCGGAATTCAGCGGGGTCATCCGGGAGGTTCTCGCCGAGGACGGCGCTCCGGTCGAGGCCGAGGCCGTTCTGTTCCTGGTCGATCCGGTGTGACCCTTCTGCTTCCCCGCCCCGCCCGCTTCTCGCTGCCGGCCTTTGCCCGCCCCGGCCGGTTTTTCCCGGCCATTCCCGGTAAAGGAAATCCCCGACCCGGTCGATAAAACCCAGGAACGCGCGGTTGTCCGGTGAACCTGGCCGGACAGGGTGAGGTCTGGTGCGCCCGGGCCGGCGACGGGAGGATTCGCGGTTTGGAGATCAAGAAGATCCTGCAGGAGATGATCAGCAGGGGAGCCAGCGACCTGCACCTAAAGGTTGCCTCGCCGCCAATCTTGCGCATCAACGGGGAACTGGCCCCTACCGACTCCCCGGCCCCGACGGTCCAGGATATGGTTGGTGTCGCCCAGCAGATCCTCACCCCCGCCCAGCGGGAGGTTTTCGAATCGACCCACGAGATCGACTTCGCCTTCGGCGTGCCCGGCCTGGCCCGGTTCCGCGCCAACTTCTACGTCACGCGGGGTTCGGTCGCCATGGCTTTCCGGCACGTCCCGGTGGACATCAAGAGCGTCGAGAGCTTGAACCTGCCGCTGGTGATCAAGGATCTGGCGCTGCAGCCCCGGGGTTTGATCCTGGTGACCGGTACGGTCGGCAGCGGCAAGTCGACCACCCTCGCCTCGATGGTCGACATCATCAACCAGAATTCGTCCTGCCACGTGGTCACGGTGGAGGATCCCATCGAGTTCCTGCACCGGGACCAGAAGAGCGTCATCAGCCAGCGCGAGGTGGGCTGCGACACCGGCTCCTACGCCGAGGCCCTGCGCCACGTGCTCCGGCAGGATCCGGACGTGATCCTGATCGGCGAGATCCGCGACGCCGATTCCATGAAGGTCGCCCTGACCGCCGCCGACACCGGCCACCTGGTCCTGAGCACCATGCACACTGTCGACGCCACCCAGACTGTCAGCCGGGTGATCTCCTTCTTCCCGCCGCATCAGCACCAGGAGATCCGCTACCTGCTCGCCTCGACCCTGAAGAGCGTGATCTCCCAGCGGCTGGTCACTGATCAGTCCGGTGAGTTCCGCTACCCGGCAGTCGAGGTGATGATCGTGACCAGCACGATCCAGGAGTACATCCGCGAGCCGGAGAAGACCGTCCTGATCGGCCAGGCCATCCGCGAGGGTTTCGTGCAGTACCAGATGCAGACCTTCGACCAGTCGCTGATGCAGCTCTTCAAGGAGAAGAAGATCTCCCTCGACGCGGCGATGAACGCGAGCAGCAATCCCCACGAGTTCGCGCTGCGAGTCAAGGGCATTCACGCCAGCAGCGACCAGACCTGGGACCGGTTCGAGGAGTCGCCGACCGGACCGGCCGACCCCTTGGCCCGGACCTGACCCCTCTCCCGGGAGCAGCGCCGCCGGTGGGTCCGCCTCCGGCCGGGTTGCAGGAATCACTTGCCAATTTCCCGCTTGCGGCCCACAATACGGCTGCTGCTGCCCGCCAGGCCGGGTGCGTCCGGATGGCTCTCTGTTTTTGGCGCCAGGTTCCCACGTAATCCGATTCCGGGCTGAAACCGCCTGCGGGCGGGGCCCTGCCGGTTGCTGATCCAGGACGGGAAGGGGTCCATGTTCAGGAAGATACTGATCGCCAACCGGGGCGAGATCGCCCTGCGTATCATGCGAGCCTGTCGCGAGCTGGAGATCGAGTGCGTGGCGATCCATTCCAGCGCCGACAACGAGTCGCTCCACGTCAAGTACGCCGACGAGTCGGTCTGCGTCGGCAAGAAGCTGAGCAGCGAGAGTTACCTGCGCATCCCCAACATCATCGCCGCCGCAGAGATCACCGGTGCCGAGGCGATCCACCCCGGCTACGGGTTCCTGGCCGAGAACGCCGAGTTCGCCGAGATCTGCGCCGAGAACGATTTCACCTGGATCGGCCCGCCCGGCGAGGTGATCAGCCGCATGGGGGACAAGGCGACCGCGCGGAAGATCGCCACCGCGGCCAAGGTACCGGTGGTGCCGGGGAGCACCGAGCTGGTGGCGTCAATCGAGGACGCGTTGGCCGAGGCGGAGCGGATCGGCTACCCGGTGATCATCAAGGCCACCGCCGGGGGGGGCGGCAAGGGCATGAGGGTCGCCGCCGATGCGAAGGAGCTGCGCCGGAACTTCACCACCGCGCGGACCGAGGCGGCTGCGGCCTTCGGCAACGACGCCGTCTACCTCGAACGGTACCTGACCAATCCCCGCCACGTGGAAATCCAGGTGCTGGCCGACAACCACGGCCACGTGATCCACCTCGGCGAGCGGGATTGCTCGGTGCAGAGGCGGCACCAGAAGCTCATCGAGGAATCGCCCTCGCCCGCGGTCGATCCCGAGCTGCGCGCCCGCATGGGCAAGGCCGCCGTGCAGCTGGCCAAGGCGGTCGGCTATCGCTCCGCGGGGACCGTCGAGTTCCTGCTGGACGAGGACGGCTCGTTCTACTTCATGGAGATGAACACGCGGATCCAGGTAGAGCATCCGGTGACCGAGATGGTCACCGGTATCGATCTGGTCAAGAAGCAGCTCCAGCTGGCCGCCGGCGCCAAGCTGGACCTGATGCAGAAGGACATCCGGGTGATCGGCCACGCCATCGAGTGTCGGATCAACGCCGAGAATCCCCAGCGCAACTTCCTGCCCTGTCCGGGCCGGATCTTCTTCTTCCATGCCCCCGGCGGGCCGGGGATCAGGATCGACACTCACATCTATTCCGAGTACCAGGTGCCGCCGCACTACGACTCCCTGCTGGCGAAGCTCATCGCCTTCGGCGAGGATCGCCGGGAGGCCATCGACCGCATGCGCCGGGCGCTGAGCGAGTGCGTGATCGAGGGCATCCCCACCTCGATCCCCTTCCACCTGGAAGTGCTGGCCAACGACACCTTCCTGGCCGGCAAGGCCACCACCAAGTTCCTGGAGGCGGAACTGACCCATCTGCAGGAGGGACTCCGTGTCCGCGCGAGGTCGGAGGAAGGGTAAAAAGGCAGGCCCGATCCCCTGGTGGGAATCGCTCTGGCTGCGGGGGTTGCTCCTGGTCGCGCTGGCGGCCTTCACCGGGCTCTCCCTCACCGGCCCCAGCGCTGCCTGGTGGAACGCCCTGCTCGGCCGGCCGACCGGCGATCTAATCCCCGCTGATCCGGCCGGCGGTCTCGTGGGGGCCCAGCTCAGCCTGGCCCTGCGCGTGATCTTTGGCGCCGCCTGGTGCTGGCTCGTTCCCGTGCTCCTGCTCCTGGTCGGGGCGGGAAACCTGCTGCGGCGGACCGGCTGGCTGCGGGGACTCCTGCAGCGGGCCGCCCCGCTGTGGCTCGCCTCGACGGCCTGGATCGCCCAGCCCCAGACCCTGCTCGAGCCCGGCCCGGCCGCGGCCTGGGGCGGGGTCTGCGGGGTCTGGCTCGGCCGGGGATTCCATCTCCTCTTCGGGCTCTGGGGCGGGCGGATCTTCCTCTCCTTCCTGCTGCTGGTCAGCTTGACCGTGATCCTCAAACCGTGGCTGCGGCCGGTGGGCGAGAGAATCGCCCCGGGGTGGCGCCTGGTCCGGTCGGTCGGACGACGGGGGCTTGGGCTGCTGCGGGAACTGGCCGCCTGGCCCGGCTGGTTGATCCGCCGGGGGAGCGAATCGTGGCGGGCCTGGACCGCACGGAGGCGCCAGGAGCCGGCTCCGGAATCTGAGACTGTGACCACCGCCGCCGCCGTTTTCGCCGAGCGCCGGCGGGTTCACGGTGCCACCGCCGAGCCTGCCCCGGCGGAGCCGGTTGCCCCCGAGCCAGCGGGATCACTTGATTTCACGGCCCGGGAGGCCCCACAGACGCCGGTTGCCGAGGTCCCGGTGGTCCCGGCTAGACCCGCCGCCCGGGCGCCCGCCGGCGGCGGCCAGAAAAAACGCCCCCGGCCTGGCCAGCGGTCGGCCGCCCCGGGAGAGATCAAGCTGCCGCCGCTCTCCTTGCTGCGTGATCCCGATACGGAGGTGCAGCCGATCACTCCCGCCGCCCTGGATCTCGCGGCGGATCTGCTGGAGGACACCCTGCGGTCGTTCGGGGTGGAGGGCGAGGTGAAGGACGTCCGGCCCGGGCCGGTGGTCACCACCTTCGAGTACCAGCCCGCCGCCGGGATCAAGGTCAGCCAGATCGTCCAGCGCGCTGACGATCTCGCGCTGGCCATGAAGGCGCGCACCATCCGGATGGAAGCGCCCATCCCCGGCAAGGCCGCCGTGGGAATCGAGATCCCGAACCCGTCCATGCAGATCGTTCGGCTGAAGGAGGTCCTGACCCTGGCCGCGGGGGCCCCCCGGGCGCCCCGGCCCGGGGTTGTGGGGGAGGGCCGGGGGGGGGCGGCGGGGGGCCGCGCCAAAGG
>CAZAHC010000016.1:14232-25852 GCA_964484595.1 uncultured Fibrobacteraceae bacterium
GGCCGCCGGCGCCCTGCGGACGCCGCTGACGGGGGTTCTGGGCAAGGACGTGGTCGGGCAGGCGGTGGCCATCGACATCGGAACCTTGCCCCACCTGCTGGTCGCCGGTTCGACGGGCAGCGGCAAGAGCGTCTGCCTGAACAGCATGATCTGCAACCTGCTGCTGCGGAACGAACCGTCCCGCATGCGCCTGGTGCTCATCGATCCCAAGATGCTGGAGATGAGCGTCTACAACGGGATTCCCCACCTGCTGCTGCCGGTGGTGACCGACCCCAAGGAGGCGCTGCGCGCCCTGAAGTGGATGGTCGCCCAGATGGAACTGCGCTACCGGCAGCTGGCCCGGGCGGGGGTGCGTAACATCGACGCCTACAACCTGAAGGTCGAGCGCGGCGAGGCGGTGGGGCTCGACGGCGAGCCCGCCACCGAGACGATGCCCTATTACCTGACCATCGTCGATGAGCTGGCCGACCTGATGATCCAGCTCGGCCAGGAGTTCGAGCTGCCGGTGACCCGCCTGGCCCAGAAGGCCCGGGCGGTGGGGATTCACCTGATCCTGGCCACGCAGCGGCCCTCGGTCGACGTCCTGACCGGGGTCATCAAGGCCAACATCCCCTGTCGGATCGCCTTCCGCGTGATCCAGAAGAACGACTCGCGCACCATCCTCGACATGAACGGGGCTGAGCAGCTGCTGGGCAGCGGCGACATGCTCTACCTGCAGCCTGGCCGCGCCCTGCCGGTGCGGGTGCACGGCTCTTTCATCGAGGTCGAGGAGTGCGAGGCGATCGTCGAGCACTGGCGGCAATACGACACGGCGACCGAGATGATCTCCCTGAGCGAGGACCTCGGCGGCGAGGGTGTCTACACCGGAGAAGACGACCTCTTCGAGGAGGCCAAGCGGATCGTGGTCCTGCACCAGAGCGGGTCCACCTCGCTGCTGCAGCGACGGTTGCGGGTCGGCTACACGCGCGCCGGCCGCCTGATCGACATGCTCGAGGAAGCCGGCGTGGTGGGGCCCTTCACCGGCAGCAAGGCCCGGGAAGTCCTGCTCAAGCCCGAGGAGCTGCCCGACTACGACGGTCCAGAGGCGGGAGGCGCCGAGGCGTGAAGCCGTCCGCCGGCCGTGTCTGGTGTCTGACCCTCGGCTGCGACAAGAACCTGGTCGACTCCGAGGCCCTGCTCGGGCGCTTTGCCGCCCGGGGGTTTGCGCCGGTTGCGGAGCGGGAGCGCGCGGACATCTGGGTCCTGAACAGCTGCGGCTTCATCGGCCCCGCGCGGGCGGACAGCCGCGCCGCCCTGGCCGAGCTGGCCGCCGCCAAGGGGCCGGACCGGTTCCTGGTGGTGACCGGATGCTGGTCGCAGGAGCACGGCGAGGCCATCGCCGCCGAGTTCCCCGCCGTCGACCTGATGGCCGGGGTGGGACAGTTCGACGAGGTCGTCGCCGCCTGTGCGGATCGCGAGGCCGGACCGCTGATCACCGAGCCGGCCCGGGCCAGTTACCCCGGCCTGGGCGATCGCCGCCCGCTCACCCCCCCGCACCTGGCGTTCGTCAAGATCAGCGAGGGTTGCAGCTGCAGCTGCACCTTCTGCCGGATTCCCCAAATCAGAGGGCCTTTGCGCAGCCGCGCCCCGGCCGAGATCGTGGCCGAGGTGCGCGGTCTCGGCGAGCGGGGTGTCCAGGAGATCGTGATCGTCTCCCAGAACACCAGCGACTTCGGACGCGATAGCGGTGATGATCTGCTGGACCTGATCACGCAGCTGAACGAAATCGAGGGTATCCGCTGGATCCGGCTGCTTTACTTCTATGCTGGCTTGATCCGCGGTGATACCATCGAGCGTCTGCTGGATCTGCCCAAGGTCGTGCCTTACCTGGACCTGCCGATCCAGCACGCCTCACCGCCCCTGCTGCGGGCGATGAAGCGGCCCGGAGACCCGCGGACCGTCGAGAGGTTCCTGCTGGATCTGCGGGCCAATAATCCGGAGCTGGTGCTGCGCACCACCTGTCTGCTCGGGTTTCCCGGGGAGGAGGAGGAGGACGTCGAGCGGCTGGCCGATTTCCTGGCGCGAGTGGAGTTTGACCACCTCGGCACCTACCGTTATTCTCCAGAAGACGGAACCCCGGCCGCGGCCCTGGCCGGCCAGGTGCCGGCCGAGGAAGCGGTCGACCGGGAGGCCCTGATTCTCGACCTGCAGGCCGAGATCTCCGCCCGAAGGCAGGAGCGGCGGCTGGGCGGGAGTTTTCCGGTGCTGGTGGACGCGGTTGTTTCGGCCGGGGAAGCGGCCGATCTGCTGTCCGCGCTACAGGCCGGTTCCTGGTGGGAAAAAGGGGAACGGGCGGACCTGGCGGCGGTTTGTCAGACGGGCGAACCGGTGGCCCTGGGTCGGAGTTACCATCTAGCCTACGACCTCGACGGGGTGATTGTGATGCCGGCGGGCAGGTTGGCCCCTGGAGACTGGGTGGAAGCCACCTTCGCCGCCGTCACCCCCTTCGATACCTGGGCTCTGCCCGTTTGATCGCCCCTCTGGCGAAAGGTTTGGCGAGATGCGAACGTGCCTGGTGCTGATTCTGGTTCTGGCCATCGGGGGCTCCGCTGCCGCCGAGTCCGTGCCGGCGGCCGGTTTGCCGCAGTTTTGCGCCCTGGCGGCGGCGGACACCGTCCGCACCAACCTCTGGGTGGCGCAGGCCCTGATGGCCGAGATCGTGGGGCAGACCCTTGGCGCCTTGCCGGCAGCGCCGGGGGCAGTGGTCCTGCGCCAGGTTGGCGAGGGCGCCGCCGGCACCCTCTTCGGCACCGTCGCTTCCGCGCGGCTGGCCGCGCAAGGGTACGATCTCTTCCTGGGCGAGGCCGCTCCGGAGCAGGAGGAAACCGTCTCCGCGGCCGGCCTTCCGGAAGGGCCGGTCTGGGAGTATCGTTTCCGGATCGAGGAGATCTCGCTGGGATACCCCGCCACCGGCCGGCGGGCCGGTATCTGGCGGCAGTGGGTGGCGCGCCGGATGGAGGTTTCCGCCTTCCTTACCATCGTCGAGGTTGGCTCGGGGCGCCTGCTCCTGAATGACCGTTTCCAGCGTGGCTATCAGGACCGGGTCCCATCCGCGGCCTTTCCCGCCGTGCGCTCCTCGGTCTACGCCTTCACCGATGCCAGCCTGCAGGAGAGCGGCTGGCGCCGGCGGCTCGAGGAGATCGTCGTGCTGGGCACGCTGGCCGGACTGGTCGCCGTTTATTTCGCCAACACCGGGAATTGAAGATTCGCCCCGATTGACAAGCCGGGAGGTACCTGAGGATGGCCATGCAGGCCCGCCGTCTGACGCTGGCGGCTTCACTGACGGGATCACTACTGCTGCTGTTTGCCTGCAGCCTGACCGTCCCCGGATGTGGCGGGGGCGCCCAAATGCAACCGGCGAGCTTCGACGAGGGGCAAGGCCTGCACCAGGCGGGCAAGCATCACGAAGCGGTCCAGGCTCTCGAGACCTTCGTGCGCCGGAATCCCACCGATTCCCTCGCCGCCCGCGCCCAGTACCTCAAGGCGCTCTCCTACCTGGAGCTTAAGGAATACCCCCTGGCGGCGGTCGAGCTGCAGATCCTGCGCAAGGATTTTCCCACCAGCGATCTGGTGGAGGACGCTTTTTTCACCGAGGGTGTCGCCTACTACCGGCAGGTTGGAGACGTGCGCCGCGACGTGACCGGCGCCCAGGACGCCAGGGCCCATTTCCAGCGATTCCTCGCCGTCTTTCCCGATTCCCGTTACGGGGAGGAAGCCCTGGAGTACCTCGAGATCATCAGCGACATCTTCGTGCTCAAGCAGCTGAACGCGGCCGAGGTCTACCGGCACCTGGGCCGTCACGACTCGGTGGCGCTGGTTCTGGACGCCCTGCTGGTGGAGGAACCGCACAGCAACTTCATCGATCGCGTGCTGCTCGCCCGAGCCAGGAACGCCCTGAAGACCGGGGAGGACGAGGTTGCCGCCGATTCCTTCCGGCGCCTGCTGGCCGACTTTCCCGACAGTCCCCTCGTTCCCGAGGCGCGGGCCGGGCTCGAGCGTCTCGGCGACGCCCCCGACCAATGATCCGCGCGCTCCTGGGCGGTTCCTTCGATCCCCTGCACAACGGACACCTGGCCCTGGTGGCGGCGGTCCTGGAGCGCGGCCTCGCCGAGCAGGTCCTGGTGGCGCCCGCCAACCGGTCCCCGCACAAGGGCTCGCCGGTCGCCTCCGGGGCGCATCGCCTGCGCATGGCCGAGCTGGCGCTGGCCGGGATCCCTGGCGCGGAGGTCTGGCCGGCCGAGGTAGAGCGGGGGGGAATCAGTTATACTGTCGATACGCTGACCGAACTGGGGCGGCGCTGGCCCGCCGATCGGTTCCGGCTCGTGCTGGGGGCCGACAACCTCGCCACGTTCGCCAGCTGGCGGCAGCCGGAGAAGGTGCTGGCGGGGGCCGAGGTCCTCGTCTTCGCCCGGCCCGGTTCCCGCACCACCCTGCCGCCGGAGCTGGCCGGCCGTGCGGTCGTGGTATCCGACTTCGCCGTGCCCGTCTCCGCGACCGAGGTCAGGTCAAACCTGGCCGCCGGCAAGTGGCCCGCCGACCAGGTGCCGGCTCCGGTTCTGGCCTACATCGCGGCCCATGGGCTCTACGGCTGGGAAGGTTGAGCTTGTGTCGCTGATCCTCGTCGACGGCTCCGCCCTGATCTACCGGGCCTACTACGCCTTCGCCAAACGTCCGCTCACCGCCCCCTCGGGCGAACAGACGTCGGTGGCCTTCGGCTTCTTCAACAGCGTGCTGGGGCTGATCGATACCTACCGACCCGCGTCGCTCTGCTTCTTCTTCGATCTGCCGGGCAAGACCTTCCGTCACGATATCTTCCCCGAGTACAAGGCCAACCGCAAGCCGATGCCCGAGGAACTGGCCGAACAGATTCCGCGGCTGCGCGAGCTTCTGGACGCCTGGGGGGTGGAGGTGCTGGAGCGGCCAGGGTACGAGGCGGATGACCTCATCGGGACCGTGGCCCGGCTGTCGGACGGGATCTCAGATCGGGCTTGCCTGTACTCCGGCGACAAGGACTTCCTGCAGCTGCTCGACGAGCGGACCGTTTTGCTCAAGCCGGGCCGGCGGGGTGACGGCGTCAGCGAGTACACCGCCGACGACGTCAGCCGCGACTTCGACCTCCAGCCGGCCGACCTGGTGGACGTCTTCGCCCTCTCGGGCGACAAGAGCGACAACATCCCCGGCGCCCCGGGGGTGGGCGGGAAGACGGCGATCAAGCTCATCCGCCAGTTCGGCAGCCTGGAGAACCTGTACGAGCAGCTCGAAGACAAGCGCCTTACTCCCCGGCTCCAGCGCGTTCTAGCCGAGAGCAGGGAGCAGGTCTTCCTCTCGCGGGACCTCTTCCGGATCGACCGGGAGGTCCCGGTCACGGTCGACTGGGCGGCGCTGCAGACTCACCTGCCGAGCGGCGACCAGGTCACGGCGCTGCTGCGGCACCTTGGCCTGCGCCGGGTCATCTCATATACCGAGCGGCTAGCTCGCCGGGAGCAAGGTGCTCGGGCCGGTGGCACCGCCGCGCCTCGACCCCCGGAGGGGGACGACAGTGCCACCACCCTGGCGCCCGCCGTCACCGAGCCCGAACCCGCCGGACCTGCCGCCGACGAGGAAGAGCTGGCCCGGCGGGGGTACCTGATCTGCACAACCGAGTCTGAGCTGTCCGATTACCTCGCCGGCTTGCCGGAAGCCGCTCCGCTGGCGGTGGACACCGAGACCGACGGTCTGCGAGTTGATCGCGCCCGCCTGGTTGGGATTTCCCTCGCCTCACCCGGCCGGCCGGCGGCCTATATTCCCGTCCTGCACCGGGCCGGGGGAGCAGACACCGAAGAGCCCGCCGCGGGAGAACTCTTCGCCAGGGAAGACCTCGAGAGCGAGCTGAGCTGGGTCCGGGCCCGGCTGGCACCGGTCCTCGCCGATTCCGGCCGCCTAAAGATCGGGCAGAACCTCAAGTTCGACGAGTGGATCCTCAGCCGCCATGGGTTGCCGATCGCCGGGCCTCGCTTCGACACCATGGTGGCCGCCTACGTCCTCGATCCCGGACGCCAGCGCTACAACCTGGAGGAGCTGGCGGCGGAGCACCTGGCGATGCGGAAAATCTCCTACGCCGCCCTGTTTGCGGAGGGGGATCGCCAGAAGGACATCCTCGGCGTTCCCCTGCCTCGCCTGGCGCTCTACGCTGCCGAGGACGCCGACGTCACCCTGCGCCTGTACGAGAAGATGACCCCGGCCCTGGCCGCCGCTGGCCTGGACCGTCTGTTCAACGACATCGAGATGCCCCTGTCGGCGGTCCTCTTCGCCATGGAGTTTTCCGGGATCAAGATCGACCTTGCTTTCCTGGCCAGCCTGGGTGATCGGTTCCGGGCCCAGCTCCAGGAGCTGGAAGAACAGATCCACGACCTGGCGGGCGAACCGTTCAACGTGCAGAGCCCCCGGCAGCTGAGCCACATCCTGTTCGAGAAGCTGGCGCTAAAACCCGTTCGCAAGACCGCCACGGGCTGGAGCACCGACGTGGGGGTCCTGACCGCCCTGGCCGCATCGCATCCGCTGCCGGCCAAGGTCCTTGAATATCGGCAACTTGCGAAATTGCAGAATACTTACATCGATAGCTTACCGGAACTCGTGAACCCCGAGACCGGGCTCATCCACACCTCGTTCAACCAGGCCGTGGCCGCCACCGGGCGACTCTCGTCTTCCGACCCCAACCTGCAGAACATCCCGGTGCGCAGCGAGACCGGCCGCCTGATCCGGCAGGCCTTCGTCCCGCGGTCGGCCGAGAATGTCTTCCTGTCGGCGGATTACTCCCAGATCGAACTGCGCCTGCTGGCCCATCTCTGCGGGGACGCCAGGCTGACCCGGGCTTTCCAGGAGGGTGGCGATATCCACCGGCGCACCGCCGCCCGGATCGCGGGGGTTCCCGAAACGAAGGTGACCGCCGAGATGCGCAGCCGCGCCAAGGCGATCAACTTCGGCGTGATATACGGCATGGGTGCGGTCGCGCTCGGCAAGCAGATCTCGGTGCCCACCAAGGAGGCGAAGGCCTTCATCGAGACTTACTTCGCGACCTACCCCGGCGTCCGGGAGTTCATCGATCGCACCAAGGAAGACGCCCGGCAGAACGGGTACGTCCAGACCCTGCTCGGCCGCAAGCGCCCGCTGCCGGATATCCTGGCGCGCAACAACCGCATCCGCAGCTTCCAGGAACGGATCGCGGTGAACACGCCGATCCAGGGCACGGCCGCCGACCTGATCAAGCTGGCAATGATCCGGATCGCCCGGGATCTTCGCGGGCAGGGCCTGGAGGGGAAACTCCTGCTGCAGGTCCACGACGAGCTGGTTCTGGAGGTTCCCCGGGCCGAGCTGGAGCGGGTGAGCGAGCTGGTGAAGAATCGCATGGAAACCGTTCTGCCTCTCGACGTTCCCCTGACCGTCGACCTCCACGTCGGCCGCAACTGGGCGGAAGCCCATGGTTGACCGTCCCGGACCGTCCCGGCGTCTGCGGCGGTGGGTGGTCACCGGCCCGATCGGCGCCGGCAAGTCGCTGCTGACCCGGCGGTTCGCTGCGCGGGGCGCGGTGCTGATCGAGGGCGACGCGCTGGGCCATCAGGTGCTGGGTGAGCCGGAAGTCGTCGCGGAGATCGGACGGGTCTTCGGCCCTGAGGTTGCGCCCGCCGGCACGGTGGACCGGGCCGGGCTCGGCCGGCTGGTGTTCACCGACCCGGATGCCCTGGCCCGACTGAACGCGATTACCCATCCGCGGCTGGCCGCGCGGATCCGAGAGAGTTTCCTGGCCGTCGAGCAGGCCGGGCAGGCTGATCTCGCCGTCCTGGAGGCGGCGGTGTTTTTTCTCTTGCCTTCGGTCGGCCCGATCGATTTGACTATCGCCATCGTGGCCGGCGAGGCGCAACGCCGCGCCAGGCTGGTGAGCGCTGGTCGACTGTCGGCCGCGGAGGCGGACCTGCGGATCGCCGCCCAGCGATCCTGGCATCGCTTCTGGCAGCGCGCCGACGTGCTGCTCGCCAACGACGGTTCGGTGGCGGACCTGCACCTGGCGGCCGAGCGCTTGCTCGCCGCCTACCGGGGAGGGGAAGATTGAAGGAGACTATGGCCAAGCTGGCCGCGATCAAGGAGCGGCTGGCCCAACTGAAGGAGGGTCTTTGACTATCCTGCCCTCCTGGCGGAGCAGGACGAGCTGGAGGCCCGGCAGGCGAAAAGTGATTTCTGGGCCGACCGGGAGGCGGCGGCGCGGGTGCTGCGACGCTGCGGCGCTCTCAAGCAGTGGCTCACTCCGCTGGCCGAAGCCGAGCAGAAGTACGAGGAACTGGATGTCCTGGCCGAGCTGGCCCAGCAGGAGCAGGATCAGGACGCGGCGGCCGAGGTGGAAGCCGGTCTGGAGGAGCTGACGGCCCTGCTGAACAAGCTCGAGTTCCAGGTCCTGCTCGGCGGCGAGGACGACGGCCGCGGCGCCATCCTCGAGATCCACCCCGGTGCCGGCGGCACCGAGTCCCAGGACTGGGCCGAGATGCTGCTCCGGATGTACAGCCGTTACCTCGAGCGCAACGGCATGGATTACCGGGCCATCGACCTGCAGGCAGGGGAAGAGGCGGGTATCAAGAGCGCGGCCCTGGAGATCGACTCTCCCTTCGCCTTCGGGTACCTCAAGAGCGAGACCGGGGTCCACCGCCTGGTCAGGATTTCTCCCTTCGACGCCCAGAAGCGGCGTCATACCTCGTTCGCCTCGGTCTTCGTCTACCCTCTGGTCGATGACGACGTCGAGGTGGAGATCAACCCGAACGACCTGCGAGTGGACACCTTCCGGGCCCAGGGAGCGGGCGGGCAGCACGTGAACAAGACCGATTCGGCGGTGCGCATCGTCCACGAACCCACCGGGATCGTCGTCCAGTGCCAGTCCGAGCGCTCCCAGCACCGCAACCGGGAGAGCGCCCTGAAGATGCTGCGTGCCAAGCTCTACCTGAAGGCCCTGGAGGAGAAGCAGAAGGAGCGCGAGGCGATCGAGAACGACAAGATGGAGATCGCCTGGGGCAGCCAGATCCGCTCCTACGTCCTGCAACCGTACACCAAGGTGAAGGACCACCGGACCGAGCACGAGACCGGCAACGCGACGGCCGTCCTGGACGGCGACCTGGCCGGTTTCATCGACGCCTTCTTGCGGGCGCGGAGCGGCGCCCTGGAATCCTGAGCGGCCCGGCGCCGCAGGAAGCGAGGAAACTTGGCGAAGCGACCACCACCGCCCAATGGGGACGTCAAGGACACCGAGCCTGTCGCCCTGCGTCGCCTGACCGAGGGCCGGCTGGCGAAGCTGGCGGAGATCGCCGCTCGCACACCGGCCTATCCCTACCGTTACGACCGGACGCACACCAGCGAGGAGCTGCGAGAGCAGGAGCAGCAGCTCACCGCCGACGAGGCTCGGGTCAGGGTCGCCGGCCGGATCATGGCCAAGCGCGGAACCGGCAAGACCCTCTTCGTCCCCCTCCAGGACGGCGTGGGCCGCATCCAGGCCTATTTCCGAAAGGATGATCTCGGGCCGGACGCCTTCCACCTCATCCAAAAACTGATCGACATCGGGGACATCATCGGGGTGGAGGGCACCCTGTTCCGGACCCGGACGGGCGAGCTGACCATCAACGTCGCCGACTTCGAGTTCCTGAGCAAGGCGATCCGGCCGCTGCCCGAGAAGTACCACGACCTGAGCCTGGAGCTGAAGAGCCGCCGGCGCTACCTGGACCTGGCCATGAACCTGGAAACGCGCGCGCGTTTCCGGCAGCGGGCGGAGATCCTGGCCACCCTGCGCGAGTTCCTGGCCGGAGAGGGATTCCTGGAGGTCGAGACGCCGGTCCTGCAGCCCTTGTACGGTGGCGCCACCGCCCGGCCCTTCACCACCCACCACAACGCTCTGGATCAGAAGCTGTATCTGCGAATCGCCGACGAGCTCTACCTGAAGCGGTTGCTCGTCGGCGGGATCGAGAAGGTCTTCGAGATCGCCAAGGATTTCCGCAACGTGGGGATGGACCGCACCCACAGCCCCGAGTTCACGATGCTGGAGTGCTACGCCGCTTACTGGGATTACACCGACCTGATGGACCTGGCCGAGCGGCTGCTTAGCCTGCAGGCCGAACGTTTCGCGGAAGGGGGGCGGGTCACCTACGGCGATATGGTCATCGATCTCAAGGTCCCCTTCGCCCGGGTTCGCTTCCTGGACGCGCTGGCGGAGAAGACCGGCGTGGCTTTCCAGACCCTCGCCACCGAGGAGGTGGCCGCGCGGGCGCGAGAGCTTGGCCTGGAGATCAAGCCCGGGATGGGGCGTGACAAGATCCTGGACGCCCTGTTTTCCGAGCTGGTCGAACCCGACCTGATCCAGCCCACGTTCGTCCTGGACCATCCGCGCGAGCTCTCGCCCCTGGCCAAGGCCCACCGCCACGACGAGGGTCTGGTCGAGCGCTTCGAGCTCTTCGTGGCCGGGTTCGAGCTGGCCAACGCCTTCTCGGAGCTGAACGACCCCCGTGAGCAACGCCAGCGGTTCCTGGCTCAGAAGGCCCTGCTCGACGCCGGCGACGACGAGGCTCAGGTGCTGGACGAGGATTACCTGGAAGCCATGGCCCACGGGATGCCCCCGGCCGGAGGCATGGGTCTCGGGGTCGACCGCCTGGTCATGCTGTTCTGCGATTGCCACGCCATCCGGGACGTCCAGCTGTTCCCCCACCTGCGGCCGGAGGAGCCCCGGCCCGCCGGGGAGACCGACCCCGCGGCGGACGGGTCGTCATGAGTTTTTCCTTCTACATAGCGCGGCGATACCTGCGCAGCCGCCGGCACTCCTTCTTCTTGAGCCTGGTGAGCGTGATCGCGGTGGTGGGCATCATCCTCGGGGTGAC
Source organism: uncultured Fibrobacteraceae bacterium (assembly GCA_964484595.1). GTDB lineage: Bacteria > Krumholzibacteriota > Krumholzibacteriia > LZORAL124-64-63 > LZORAL124-64-63 > CAZAHC01. The sequence continues at coordinate 25,152 of CAZAHC010000016.1, forward strand.
GGTGCTGGACCTGACCCTCGCCATCATGAACGGTTTCCACCAGGAGCTGCGGCGAACCTTCGTGGACAACATGCCGATGATCACCGTCCTGACCAGCGATCCGGAAGGGTTCACCGATCTGGGCGCCGTGGTGGATACCATCGGGTGCGAGCCAGGCGTGGTGGGGGCGGCGCCGTTCGTCCGCCAGGAGGTCGTGCTGACCGAACGCAGTTCCTTCGGCCCGGTGCGGCATCACGGGGGAGTGGTCTGGGGCATCGAACCGGTCCTGCAGGAATCAGTGACCCCGCTCGCCGACCGGGTGTTTCCTCACGCCAGCGCCCTGCACCTGCTGAACGATCCGGAGGGTACGCCGCGCATCATCCTGGGCATCGAGCTGGCCGCCTCGCTTTTTGCCGGGCTGGGCGATACGGTGATCGTCACCGCCCCGGCCGGCGACATCGACCTGCAGCACATGGAGGCCGAGAGCCGCTGCTTCGTCGTGGCAGGGTTCATCGAGACCGGGATGTACGAGTTCGACGGGCGCTTCGCCTGGATCTCCCTGGCCAACGCCCGGGATTTCTTCGGCTACGGCCCGGCCGGCGCCTCCGGCATCGGGATCAAAGTCGGCGACATGATGGCGGCGCCGGAGATCGGCCGCCGGCTCGAAGTGCGGCTGGGCGAGGATCGGTTCCACGCCAACGACTGGATCGCGCTGAACCAGA
>CAZAHC010000017.1:0-25506 GCA_964484595.1 uncultured Fibrobacteraceae bacterium
GATTCGTGGGGTCGATCCGGATCGTCCAGACACCCCGCTGCTGCTGGTAGGTCCAGTCGAGACTCTTGGCCCAGGTGGCACCGCCGTCGGTCGTCTTGAGGATCCCGATGCCGTAGCTGCCGCGGGTCAGCCGGACCGCGATGCCGCCCTGGGTGTCGTCGTAGGAGTAGACCTCGCCGGTCCCGATGTAGATGGTGTTCGAGTCGTCGGGATCGATGGCGATGGAGCTCACCCCGAGCACCGGGAAACAGGTGTGAACGTAATGCCAGGCCAGGGCGCCCTGCCCGCCGGTGAAGCTGCGCCACAGGCCGCCGCTAGCCGACCCGGCCCAGACGGTGTTCGGGTTCTGGGGATTGAGAGCGACGGCCAGGGTCCGGCCGCCGATGTTGTGCGGACCGAGCGCTTGCCAGCTGAGATCAGGGATGGTCCGCCTGGTGTTTCCTCCCTTGCCCGCCGGAAAACCGACGTCTTCCGCCGGCGCCGGCCCGGTCACCTCGCTCAGGTGATCACGGGAGTACTCGAAGGCCTGGAAGTACCCCTCGCGCGGAAAGGTCCTGGCCGGGTAAGCCCGCTGGGCGGCCCAGAAGTTCAAACTCCGCATGGCGCCAGGGACTTTATCTTCGTGGTGGGCAGGCCGCTGTCCCCTGTTGTCGGCACCGTGCGAGCCCAGGGGGTCGTCTCCCGGGCCCGGCCCGGGATCCTGGAGGAACCAGTAGACGCCGGCCAGAATAACCGGAGCGGCCAGGAGGATGGCCACCGTCGACCTTGTTCTCATGGGGGTGCGCCTTTCAAGAAGCTCTTGCCGGGGGGAGCGGGCGGGCTCATGCGCCTTCTAATTGTACGGGAACCCCTCCTAAAGATCAATTCTCTCGGTGGTACCCGCTGACGGGTGTTCTTCCTGGCTCGTCGCCACATGCCGTCGTGTTCAGGGCTAATTTGGTAACTGACTATTTGATATGGTGTTACTGTATTGCCACGTGGCACGCCGGTCCCCGCCGGCTGCATTTCGGGGGCGTATCCCGTGGCCTCGACCGAGCCCGCAACCGGTTGACGGATCCCGGAAACGATCTCAAAATGAACCCCGGACCCCAACCATACCGTGGTGATCGCAAGGAAGACCGTCGCCCCGTGATCGCCAGAGGACCGGAACATGCTGGGTTACTTCAAGAAAAAGCGCCGCCACCGGCTGCGCGAGACACTCCTGACCGAATCGCAGCTGGCGATCGTACGCCGCAACGTCCCCTACTGGAAACACCTGCCGGAAGAAAACCGAACCGAGCTGCAGGGCCTGATCCAGGTCTTCCTGGCCGAGAAGAGCTTCGAGGGGTGTGGCGGCCTGGAAACCACCGAGGAGATTCGCCTGACCATCGCCGGTCTCGCCTGCTTGCTCCTGCTGCGGCGCGAGACGGACTTCTTCCCCGGCTTGCAGTCGATCCTCGTCTACCCGACCACCTTCGTCACCGACTGGGCCGAGTACGACGAGGACGGCCTGGTGACCGAGGAGGAACGGGAGCTACACGGGGAATCCTGGTCGCAGGGATCGCTGGTGCTCTCCTGGGAGGACATCCGGGAAGACATCGCTCGCGCCGGGGACGGCTTCAACGTCGTCCTGCACGAATTCGCGCACCAGCTCGACGACGAGTCAGGCGATTCGGACGGCGCCCCCCTTCTGCCGGACCCGGAGATGTACGACCGGTGGTCAGAGGTCTTCGGCCGGGAGTTCGCGAAGCTGGGCGAGGACCTCTCCCGCCGCCGCCGGACGCTGTTCGACGCCTATGCCGCCGACAATCCGGCCGAGTTCTTCGCCGTGGCCACCGAGACCTTCTTCGAACGCCCCGGCCGCCTGCTGGCCCGGCATCCGGACCTCTACAAGCTGCTTCGGCTGTATTACCGCCAGGATCCCGTCGCCTGGACCGGTAAGGGCTGAACCCAGTCCTTCCGCCTGGCCGGCTGCTCTGGTAAGATCGCTCGCGATCCCGGCTTCCGACATCCGCTGGTCTCCCCCCACGAAAAGCCGGCTCCCTCGTCACCCGGAAAGGGAAAGGATGGAGCCATGATGAAATCGGTCGCAAAAAAAGCCGCCCCTTGCCTCGGTGCCGCCATGGTCCTCTGTGTCGGGTTGCTTCTCCCTGTATCGGCCGGGGCGCTGGACGAGACGGGATTCCAGGAACTGGTCGAGCTGATGGATGCGGCGCGCCACGAGGAGGCCGACGTGTTCGCCCCGAAGGCCTGGCGCAAGGCGGCCAGGTGCTTCGCCGAGGCGGAGCAGGCAATCGAGATGGGGAAGAAGCAAAGGGACCTGGACAAGTTCGTCGCCGAGGGGAGCGAGTACACCCAGAACGCGGTGAAGGCCGCCGAGGTGGCCAAGCTGTCCCTGAAGGAATACCTGACTCCCCGCCGGAAGGCGCAGGAGGCGAAGGCTCCGATGCTGGTCCCCGTGCTCTACCAGGAAGCCGAGCAGCAGTTCATGAAGGCCACCGAGAAGGTCGAATCAGGGGACGTGAAGGGCGCCCTCAAGGAAGCCGACAAGGCGGCCCCTCTCTTCGACGCCGCCGAGCTGGAGGCCATCCGGGTCGAGATCCTCGGGGCCGGCGACCGGCTGATCGAGAAGGCGGTCGCCGACGACGCCGAGAAGTTCGCCCTCGCCACGCTCGACAAGGCGCGCAGCGCTCGCCAGCGGGCGAACGACATCCTGACCGCCGACCGGTACGAGCGCGACCGGTCGGTGGCCGAGGCCCGCCTGGCCGAGTACGAGGCACGCCACGCCTCGGACATCGGGCTGTCGGTGCGGTCGCTCAAGCGGAACGACCAGGCCTGGGAAAAGCTGATGCTGGTCTACGAGATCCAGATGGATCGCGTCGGCCGGGCCTGCGGGCTGGAGTATCTGCCCTTCGACAACGGTCCCCTGGCCGCCGCCGACACCACGATCGCCCTGATAGAGGCCCAGCAGGCCGAGATCGCGCGCTTGGAGGGCCGCCTGGCCGCGCTGGCTGGCCGGCTCGGCGAGGTACTCGCCCGTCTCGGGGAGACGTCGACGGCAGGGGATCCGGCCGCCCTGGTCGAGGTCCTGGACGGACTCCTGGCCGGCCTGCTGGCCGAAAGAGACGGCCTTTCCGCCCAGGTCGCAGCCGAACAGGCTCAACTGGCCGAACTCTCGGAGGAACATCAGAAGATGTCGGGAGAGCTGGCGATCCGCGTGGAGCGCGAGGAGAAGTTCCGGCAGGCGAAGCAGATGCTCAATCCGTCCGAGGGGGAGGTCCTCTTCAACTCCTCGAACGACATCGTCCTGAGGCTGTCCGGATTGTCGTTCGCCGTGGGCAAGAGCGACATCACCGACGAGCACATCCCCCTGCTGCAGAAGGTGGAGAGCGTGATCAAGATGTTCCCCGAGGCTCAGCTGGTCGTCGAGGGGCACACCGACACCTCGGGTGACCCGCGGGCCAATATCCAGCTTTCCGAGAAGCGGGCCTTCGCCGTGATGCAGTATTTCCGGCAGAGCCTGCTGATCTCGGCCGAACGGATCCAGGCGGTCGGTTTCGGCGCCGACCGGCCCGTGGCCTCGAACCAGACCGCCGAGGGGAGGGCCAAGAACCGGCGGATCGACGTCATCATCATGCGGTGAAGCACGGCTCGGACCGGCCTGAAAAAAGGAAAACCGCCCCCACCCCCCGAGGGTCGGGGCGGCCGATCAGGGGTGGCAACGAAAAGGCCTGCGCCGGGGCCAACCGTCACTTGAGCAAGGTCACCCGGGCGGTGGCCTGGAAATCCTCCGATCTCAGTCGCACCAGGTAGAGGCCACTGGCCAGGGCGCGACCTTGCTGGTCCCGCCCGTACCAGATTACGGATCCGGTGCCGGCCGGCTGGTCTGGCAGGTCAAAGGTTCGCACCAGGGATCCGGAGCTGTCGAAGATCTGGATCGCGACGTCGCCCGCTGCCGGGAGCCGGAAGCGGAGTTCCGTCGAGGGGTTGAACGGGTTGGGAACGGGGGCCAGGGAGAAAGTCCCCCGGCCAGGGATTTCCCGGTCCTCCACGTCGACGCTGCCGCACTCGTCCGGGTAACCGTCGCCGTTGTAGTCGGTCACCATTCCCAGCTCGATCTCGACGTAATCGTGGATGCCGTTGCTGTTGCAGTCGCCGTGGATCAGGCTGCTCAGGTAGCCGGGATAGAGCTCCTCGAGCAGCATGACGGTGGCCTGCTCGTAGTAATCCAGGCTTAGATCGTAATACCCGTAATCTGCGTAATCCCGTGCCTGGTTCATGTGTCCCTCGGCCTGATTGATCAACCAGTAAGGGAGCCCGACCGTCACGGCCTCGCCCCAGGCAAGGGCGGCGGCGTTGTAGGCGAAGAGCGCCAGAAGGCCACGGAGGTTTTCCTGGAACTGGGCAAACTGACCGGGGGTCATCGTGATGTCAGGGCCGGTTTCCAGCGTGTCCGCGTCGACGTAGGTGAGAGCTTCGCGCAGCAGGTCGAAGCGGTACCCGGCATGCCGCGCCGAGCGTCCGAAGGGGTGGTAGTCGTCCACGCCAAAGGCGACCCTGGAGAGATATTGGCACTTGATGACCGGCTGGGTGTGTTCCTCGGCGAGCAATATGTTCATCGGGGAATCGACGTACCGGTGGTAGGTGCTGTCGGGTTGGACTTCGTTCGGTTCCGGGACCTGGGGCCCGGGGTTTCCGGGCGGGCTGGGCACGCCCGGAGGCATGGGAATCGGCGGCGGGCCGGTCGGCGGAGGATCTTCCGGAGAGCAGGGGGAGTTGGTCGTCGCCTGATCCGCCGAGTACGTGTCAACATCGACGTCGAAATCGCTGCCCTCGTCGAGGGGATCGTTGGCGTTCAGCCAGTCGATGATGTAGGGGACTGCCGCTCCGGCGGCGGCGCCGCCGATAACGGCGGCGGGATGTCCCCCTCCCCCGATGAGCCCAATCGCCGCGCCGCCCGCGGCGCAGATAACGACCGAGATCGGATGGGCACCGTCGTCCACCTCGTAAGCCTCGACGTCGTACTGGGGCAGATCCGCCGGTGTGCATTCCAGATGGGTGAGGGATTGACTTCCCGGGTTGATCACCCAGGGACCTCCGCCGTCCATGTCCACGGAATCCTCCCAGATCCAGATGTCCTTGTGAGAATGCCCGGGGCCCCAGTCGGCGGTGATTATCACAATCAGCTCGGCAACGCAGTTCCAGCCGTCGTCTTGGTCGGTGTAGAAGGTGATCTGTTGCGGGTCGATGAAGGAGAGCACTGGAGGATCGCCCGGAGGGTCGGGATGCCGCTGGTCGCCGGGTTGGGCCAGGTGTGCGGAAACCTGCCCCGGTAGTAAGGAGAAGAGTAGGAGGACGAAGAGGGTAGAGAAAAGAACCAGGGGTAGATCAAGAATGGATTTCGATTTCATTTAAAAACCCCCATGGTTGAGAAGATGGGCCGGTTGTAGATTGCGGGTAAGTTTACCAGATTCCGGGTATCGGTTTCAACCTACTGTAATTGTGGGATTTACGTGATTGGCGTGGGTGTGGTGGTTCAGGCGGGACGGTTCCCGCCACCGCGCAGGTGCCCCTTTGCCTCCCAGGCGATGAAAACCGCCAGGATCATCAGTCCCAGCGAGATCACCGCGAGCAGCACCTTGCCCTGGGCCAGGAAGTCGAGCCCCTGGTGGACGAGCGCGCCGACGCAGGTCAGGAGCATGAACAGGGCAGGGGCGAGGGTGTACCAGCGGGGCTTGCCGCGGCTGACCAGCCAGGCCGAGGCGATCAGCAGGGTCAGGCCGGCGACGAGCTGATTGGTGGCGCCGAACACGGGCCAGATTGTGGTGTAGGAATCCGAGGCGCCGAGCCAGGCCGCCACGAGTACGGTGACCAGCGTGGCGCCCGCGCGGCCACGCAGCACCGGCACGTCACGGCCGGCTTCCTGGCAGAGGAAGCGGCCCAGGCGGGTGGCGGTGTCGAGGGTGGTGATCACGAAGGCGTTGATCATCAGCATGCCGAAGAACAGACCGGCCGCGGTGGTCAGCAGGGGCAGCGGGGCGACGACCTTCGCCAGTCCGGTGGCGAAGGCGACGATCGGGCCGCCGCCCTCGCCCATCAGGTACTGCAGGCTGTCGGCGGCCGGTTTCTCGCCGGTGTCCCAGCCGAGGGCGCCTGCGGCGATCAGGACCACCAGGCCTGCCAGGGCCGCCTCGACGATCATCGCTCCGTAACCCACGCGCAGGCCGTTTCTTTCGCGGTCGAGCTGCTTGCTGGTCGTCCCGCCGGCGACGAGGGAGTGAAAACCCGAAACCGCGCCGCAGGCGATCAGCACGAACAGCATCGGCCACAGCGGACCCTTGCTGGCCGACTGGAAGCCGATCCAGGCCGGGCTGTGGATCTGGGGGTGGCTGACCAGGATGCCCAGGAAACCGCCGGCCAGGCCGAGGTACAGGATCCAGGTGCTGAGGTAGTCGCGGGGCTGCAGCAGGGACCAGACCGGCAGCACGGAGGCGAACACGCAGTAGATCATCAGGATCCAGAACCAGAACATCCGGGCCGACAGGCCCAACACCCCCTCGCCCAGGTCGATCGGGAAGCGCTGCCCGAGCAGGATCAGGCCCGCCAGCAGGACCAGGGCCAGCAAGGTGGCCGGCAGCAGCGGCAAGAGCCGCCGTCGCAGGACAAGCCAGCCGAACAAAAGAGCCAGGCCGACCAGGCCGAAGGTCGGCACCACGATGGCCGGCTGGCTGGTGAACGTGCGGGCGGTGATGACGCCGAAGACCGCGATGACGAGCACCAGGGCCAGCCAGAGGAAGATCGACAGGACCAGCCGGGCGCGGCCGCCGAGGTGCTTTTCGGCGATGTCCCCGATGCTGTGCCCGTGGTGGCGCACCGATGCCATCAGCGCGATGTAGTCGTGAACGGCGCCGATGAATACCGAGCCGAGGGCGATCCATAGCACCGCCGGCACCCAGCCGAAGAAGAGCACGCCGATCAAGGGGCCGACGATCGGCCCGGCCCCGGCGATCGAGCTGAAATGATGGCCGAACAGGACCGGCGCCGGGGCGACGTGGTAGTCCAGGCCGTCGTGAAGCGCGTGGGCGGGGGTGAGGCGGTCGTCGCGGGGAGCAACGAGGCGCCTGGCGATCTGCCGCCCGTAGAACCGGTACCCGCAGGCCAGCCAGGCCAGAAGGATGGCGCCCAGAAGGAGGGTGTTCATGCCTACGGCCTGATCGTTTGCCGGGCGCCCAGCCCGGGTCCGAATACGATCGCGTTCACCAGCAGCCGCATGGTCCCGAGCGTTCCGGCCCGGAAAGCGGGCGGAGCGGCGAACAGGATTATCTGCCCCTTGCCCACCGGTTCGCGCGTCAGGTAGGCGGAGCTGGCCAGGCGGTGGGCGGCCTCGGGCCAGAACAGGCCGCTCATCCGCAGGCGCAGCTCCTGACCGTCCGGGAGCGGCGACCAGCCGATCTTCGTCGGCGCAGCTGGTCCGTTGCCTTCCCCCGCCTCTGAATCCGGAGCGCCGCCATCGGCCGGTTGGAAGTACCCGAACCGCACGGGGGCCTCAACCGGGTCGGCCGCCATCAGGACCGGGGTCCCGCCCACACCGGATCCGTACAGCAGGGGGAGATAGTCGCCGCAACCGCAGGTCAACCAGTGCTCGGGGTCGACCCGGCCGGCCAGGATGGCGCCCTGGGGCATGAACTGCCGCAGCCATGCATCCTTGGCTGTCGCGTCGACACCCTTCTTGGATTCGGGCGGCTGGTCCACCGGGGCGGCGGACTGATCCTGTCCCTGGCCGGGGACAGGGGTCTGGCCCCGGTCGTCGTCCTTGCCCTTGCGAGCTCCCTTGCCCACCGGCACCTCGAGCACCGGACTGGCCACGTGCGACCAGACCATCTCCGGGGAGGGAATCTGGCCGGTGCGGGCGAGCCATTCCTTGCGGACGGCCAGCACGTACGGATCGAGTTGATCGAGCACCTCCGACAGGTCCCGGACCTGGCCCAGCAGCGCGTCCTGGTTGGCGATCGCCTGGGCGGACCGGCCGACCGCGATCAGGGTGCCGCCGGCGTCCACCCACTTGCGGATCGCCTCCAGGACCCCGACCCGGATCTCTCCGGACCAGCGGTTCGGCAGCACCAGGACGTTGTAGCGGTCCAGGTCGGCCCTGCCGAGCCGGCTCTCGTCCAGGTGGGAATGACGGATGCCGAGTTGCTTGTCGAGCACCCACCAGACGGCTCCGTAGTCGTAGGCGCTGGTCCCGCCGCGGGTCAGCAGGCCGATCCGCGGCGGCTCGAGCCGCCGGAAATGCCGGCCGCCCAGGTCCGGCAACTCACCCTCGCCGAAACCGGTGGTCAGCGGCCGGGGAGAGAGGCCCGCCGCCGCAGCCACCGTGAAGACCTCGGTCGGCAGATCCCCGGCGAAGACCTGGTTGTCGATCTGGGTCACGACGATCGTGCCACGGGCGAAGTCCTCACCGGCGAAGGTGAACGACTTGTCGGCCAGGCGAACCTCGACGCCCCGTTCCATCAGCCGGGCGGCGACCGGAGCGGAGCGGTCGTCCGCCCCGTCCAGGACCCAGGCGATGGTGCTCGGCGAGGGAACGATCCGGCGTTCCGGGGCAGGGACGGCAGGGTCCGCATCTTGACGCTGGTAAAGGGTAAGACTCTCCGCCTCACTCCACGACGCGTCGGCCCCGAGGGCCCGGGAGCCCGCGGGCAGCCTCGTGGCGCCCTTGGGCAGATCCGAAGCCAGGGTCAGGGTCTCCAGGTCGAACAGCATGGTCAGGTTCCAGGCGGTCACGTCGTACATCAGGGATCTGCCCTTGCTCAGCAGCTCCTTGCGCTCCTTGCGCAGGGTCTCGTCGGTCATCCGGGGATCGAACTCGAGCATCGCCGCGACCAGGGGCGCCTCGGGCTGCCGGTTCGGGATCAGGATCGTCCCGGCGGGCAGGGTTCTCTTGCCGGTCTGGCGGCCGAGCTGGTCCACGGCCCCCCGCACGGTGAAGTCCACCGGGGCGGTGAAGACCTCGATGCCGTGCAGTTCCATCAGCGTCAGGAAACGGTCCAGGCGGTCACGGTTGGCGGTGGGCAGGATGGCGAAGGTTCGCTCGGAGTAGGGCGAATCCTTGCTCACCGACCGCTGTTTTTCGGCCAGGAATTCGCGCTGTAGCTGCCGGGAGTGCTCGTGCAGGGTCTGCAGGTTGGCCATGGTGCTGGTGACCTGATGATGCACCGACTCGGCGTAGGTGACCAGGGTACCCTCAGGGCGGCGGACGGCGTCCTCGGCGATCCTGGCCTGCTCGTACAGGATGAACAGGCTGCCCCGGAAGCCGGCCAGGGAGGAGTAGCCCACGTACCACTCCTCGTTCCACTCGCCCGTGTAGTAACGCCAGCCGAACCGGTCGAAGGCGGCCCCCTGGTCGCGCGCGAAGACGGCCCCCCAGTGCTCCCGCTTGGCTGGGATGTGGGGGTTCACCGGGTCGCAGGGCGGGGAGAACAGGTACGTCGCCTGCGCTCCCATCTCGTGACCGTCCACGAACAGCAGGGGATGCCAGGCGGCGAGTTCGCGGAGGCGGCCGCGGGTTTCCGGGTGGACGGCCAGCATCCAGTCGCGGTTCAGGTCGAACAGGTAGTGGTTGGTGCGCCCGGTAGGTCGCGAGCCCCGGTGCAGCAGGGACTGATCGTCCACGTTGGGCTGGGTTCCTCGGTGCTCGGTTGTCTGCTGGAAGAAGCGCTGCCGCCCGTCGGGGTTCATCAGGGGGTCGAAGATCAGGACGAGATCGTCCAGCAGGGTGGTCACCTCCGGGTCGGTCCCCGCGATCAGGTGGTACAGCACGGCCAGGGCGCAGTCGGCGCCCGACGTCTCGTTGCCGTGGATGGAGTAGGCGAACCAGCCCACCCCGGGCAGGGTGGCGAGCAGACGATCCGCTTCCTCGGTCGGCAGGTCGCGCGGATCGGCCAGCCGCGCCAGACCCTCCTTGATCTCCGGCAGCCGGTCCTGGTTGGCGGCGGAGGTGACGATCATCAGGTACAGCGGACGGCCCTCGTGGCTGCGCGCGTACTCGACGAGCTGCGCGCGGGGGCTGCTCGCCTGCCAGGCCTGCAGGCACGTCTCGATCTGCGCCGGCGAGGTGAACCGGTCACCGGGCTCGAAGCCGAGCAGGGACTCCGGCGTAGGCACGGTTGCGTCGTAGCTCGCGTCCGGGAAGAACGGCCGGTCGTAGACCAGCCCCGCCAGGGGGGCCGGCGCGGGCGCCGTCTGATCGGCCGGGGTCTCGGGGCCGGCCAGGGTTGGGGGCGCGAGAATCGCTCCGAGCAGGATCGGGATTGCCGGCAGGAAAACCAGGGAACGGATCTTCATGGTGAACTCCCGGGGTTTGCGGGGCATCGCCTCAGTGCCAGCTCGGAGCCTCGATCAGGCTGTTGCCGGCCACGTCGTGCAGGGCGAATTCGAATTCCGACCGGACGCTGAAGGAGCCGACCTCGCCGGCCTTGTTCAGCGCCAGGTAGCCGACCTGTAACTCGCCGAGGTCGGACCGTCCGGAGACGATCCGGCGGACCGCCTCCCGGCAGGCCGCGGCCGGAGTTTTCCCCTGGCGCATCAGCTCGACGACCAGGAAGCTGCCGACGGTCTTGATGACCTCCTCGCCCAGGCCGGTGGCGCAGGCGGCGCCGACCTCGTTGTCCACGAAGAGGCCCGCGCCGATCAGGGGCGAATCCCCGACCCGGCCGGGCAGCTTGAAGGCCAGGCCGCTGGTGGTGCAGCTGCCGGACAGGTTACCCGCCCGATCGATCGCCAGCAGGCCGATTGTGTCGTGGTTCAGCGAACTAGGGACGGGCTGCGCCTGATCCTCGGCCAGCCATTCCCGCCAGGCGGCCTCGGCGGCGGGAGTCAGCAGATCCACCTCCGTGAAACCCTGGGCCAGGGCGAATTGCCGGGCTCCCTCGCCCACCAGCATCACGTGAGGGGTCTTCTCCATGACCAGACGAGCGACCGAGACGGGGTGCAGGATGTTCTCGAGGCATGCGACGGAGCCGCAGTTCCCCAGCTCGTCCATGATGCAGGCGTCGAGGGTGACGCGACCCTCGCAGTCGGGCAGCCCCCCGATCCCGACCGAAAGGTTGGTCGGATCGGCCTCGGTGACCCTGACGCCCGCTTCCACGGCATCCAGGGCCCGGCCGTCTGCACCGAGGATCTCCCAGGCCGCCTCGTTGGCCGGCAGGCCGTGTTTCCAGGTGGAGACGACCAGCGGCCGGCGGCGGACCTGGCCCAGGTCGTGGCCACAGCCATCCAGCGCCGCCGGCGCCGCGCCCAGGGCGGCCACGCCCAGGGCCGATCGCTTCAGGAAATCCCTGCGGGTGATCATGATGTCCTCGCCTTCGCAAGCTCGACTTCCAGCGTGAGTATCTCGTGGGGCCCGAGCGTGACCGGCAGCTCCGGCCGGGCTTCCGGCGCCAGGTCCGCCAGGCGTTCCTCGAGCAGGTCGGTCTGCCAGGCATTCCGGACCGGGCGGGCGAACCGGAGGGTCTCGTCAGCCGGTTCGCCGGTCAGGTTGTAGAGGCGGACGACCAGGGTCTCGTGGCGGTGGTGCTTCTTGACCGCACTCACGCAGACCCGCCTGGAGACATGCTGCAGCAGGCCCGTCCCGCCGGGAACGGCCTGGTCCGCCACCCCCTGGACAGCCAGCACGGGGGCGCGGTAGCGCCGGCTGAGGGTCTTGACGTCGGCGGCCAGGAAATCCCCCGCGAAGGGCACAACTGCGTAATGGAGACGGGTCTCGCCGGGGCACTGGGCGTCCGGGGTGGCGATGGTTGGCCCGGCGTTGTTGTTGTTGCGGGTCGCCAGGTCGTCGCGCGACAGCCAGCCGACGCACCGCACCAGGGTCAGCGCGAGGCAGGCGGTCCCGTCGGGTTCCGCCCAGGCCTCGATCTCCGGCAGCCCCCGGTTCAGGATCGCCAGCCCCCGGCCATCCCGCTGCACCAGGGAGAAGTCCTGCTGGGGACAGGTCCGGGCCGGCGGCTGCACCCAATCGGCCGCCGTTTTGGGCTCGGGGCGGCGGAGCGGGCGCCGGTTGAGGTGGAAATGGCCGTCCGAGATCACGGTGTCCGTCGTGACGCCGGTCGGGAACCGGGCGCGCAGGCGGTGGTCCCGGGCCCGGTTGTCCAGCACCGTCTCGACCTCGATCACCGGGCTGCCGGCCGTGACCGTTACCCGGGTCCGCACCGGGCAGTCGACCATCCGGTCGGCCCGCCGCCGCCGGTCCGGCGCGAGGGCCTCCGGCAACGGGAGGACGAACTCGGCCTCAAGGGTACAGCGCAGCTCGCTCTGCTCGCGGACGCGGACGGCCCCGCCGACCTCGGCGGCGAAAACAGTCTCGGCAGCGGGGCAGGGGCAGAAGTCGTACTCGTCCCCGCAGTCGGCGTCATCTTCCAGGAGATTCAGGCCGGTGAAGATCTGGCCGGTGGCCAGGTCCCGGACGTCGAAGGTGCCGTTCGAATTCAGCGTCACCTCGCAACACTCGTTGCTGATGCTGTCACCCTCGATGCGCACGGATGGCGTCGGCTCCGCGGCCGGCTGGTCCCCGCGGTCGTCGAGGAAGAACAGGGCGTGGCCGAGCGGCGGCAGGTCGGCGGCCAGGAAGCGGAGTCTCAGGAAGCAGTCGACCTGGTCGCCGTTCTCTCCGGCGGGCGGGCTGGCGAACATGCGGTCGGCGAAGCCCTCCCGGTAGACCTGGAACAGCCGCTGCTGCTGGTCGCCGAACAGCTCGGTGCGGTAATCAATACCCCAGAAGCGCTGGACGAACCGTTTGTCCAGGATCTCGCAGGGCACGAGCCGGCCGTCCTGGTCGCGCAGGCGCAGGTGAGCGAGGTCGTAGTCGAACGGCTGCAGCACGACCAGCCGCTCGACGACCTCGCTGCGCGGCACCGGCAGGGGGTTGGCCACGCAGATCACCGTGTCCCGGTCACCTTCCGGCCGCCGGGCGAAGCTGGGGGTCAGCGCCTGGAGAAAATTGCGCAGCAGCTGGTCGGCCGCCTGCTCCACCCCGGCGAACCTGGTCTCCATCTCGCGGTGAACCTCGTCGGTGCTGCAGCCGCAGATCGAATCATGGGGGTGGTTCTGCAGGAGCAGCCGCCAGGCAGCGTCGATCTGGCCGTGGGGATGGGCCAGCCCGTGGACGAACCGGCCGTAGGCGCTCAGAGGTTCGAGGTAGTCGGTCAGCAGGGTCTGGCAGGTGTCGTTCTGCTGCTTCAGGTACATCCGCGCCGACCAGACGCCGGAAAGGATCGGGTGCAGCTTGCCGCCCAGTAGCTCGCCGGCGTACGACTTCCGGGGGCCGCCGGCCTCGGCCACCGCGGCAACGAAGGCGGCGAAGCCGGTGTGCCGGAACTCGGTGGCGGGGAAGGCCTCGCGCAGGGCGGCCAGCACGGCGGTGAAGTCCTGCTGGGGCGGGAAGTGGTCACACCCGTTGTTCAGCAGGAAGACGTCGCCGCCGGACCGCTGCCGCATTCCGGCGAATAGCTCGCGCACCCGGCTGACGGCCAGGTCCGGGTCGACCGTGCGCCGGGTATGAGCGTGCCACAGCTCGGCGAAACCGAGGCCCCCGGCGTTGCAGTAACCCTCGTGCTGGTTGAGGGCCAGGACCTCGCTGCCGTCCGGGGCGCGCCAGATGTACTCGAGACCCAGCTCGTCGATCTCGTCCCCGTTGCCCCGGGTGTAGACGAAGGAGTCGATGCCCGCCCGGCGTAGGATCTGCGGCAGCTGCGCGATGTGGCCGAAGGAGTCGGGCAGGTAACCCACCTTCTGGACCGGTCCGAAGCGGCCGGCGACCTGATGGCCGATCTGCAGGTTGCGCACGGTGGCCTCGGCGCTGACGAGGAACTCGTCCGGCAACACGTACCAGGGACCGAGCGAGAGCGCCCCGTCGCGCGCCAGCCTCGCCAGCCGGTCGGCATCCTCGGGGCAGACCGCCAGGTAGTCCTCGAGCAGGATCGCCTGACCGTCCAGGACGAAGTGGGCGAAGGGAGAATCGTCCTCCAGGGCCGCCAGGACCTTCTTGACGACCGGGACCAGGTTGGTCCGGAAGCGGCCGCAGGGCAGGTACCATTCCCGGTCCCAGTGGGTGTGCGAGACGACGAACGCGGTCTGCGGATCGCCGGGCAAGAGTTCCAACCTCCTCACTCCCGGCAGGCCGCGATCAGCTCGCCCACCTTCGCGGTGGCCAGGCAGACGCAGGTGTCGGCGGCGCCGTAGTAGATGCGCACCTTGCTCTCCATCTGGGCGAAACCGTGGTCGTCCCAGGCGTCGACGATCAGGCCGGTCGGGAAGACGACGTTCGGCACCTGGCCCACGAGCTCGTACGGTTCGCGGGGTTCGAGGATGTTGTTCCGGCCGCGCGCGATCACCCGGGAGGGATCGTCTAGATCGAGCAGGACCACTCCCGCCTGGTAGATATTGCCGCCGCCATGGGTGGCGATCCCGTGGTAGACGTGCAGCCAGCCCTCGCCCGTCTTCACCGGCGGCGGCCCGGAGCCGATCAGCTCGTCCCAGAAGTGGGGGCGACCAGCCAGGACGGGTCCCACCGGTCGCCACTCGATCAGGTCTTCCGAGGCGGAAAGGAAGATCTCGTCGCCGGTCGTGACCCCGTCGGCGAGCCGTACCCGGTTGGGCCGGTCCAGGCGCAGGAACTGGCCGTCGAACTTCTCGGGAAACAGGACGCCGTTGCGCAGGTCGGGATCGGCGGCGAAGCCCAGGAACTCGAACGTCTCGAAGTCGGTCGTCCGGGCGGTGCCCAGCCGGCAGCCGTCGTCGGTGTCGGCGGCGAACATCACGTAGCAGGCGCCCTCGAGCCAGGTCAGCCTGGGGTCGTACACGTGGAAGACGGTCTCGGCGACATCCTCGATCCCGGCGAAGTGCACCGGCCGTCGGGAGAGGGAGAAGTTGACGCCGTCCTCGCTCGAGGCCATGAGCAGGAAGGTCTCCCGGCCCCGGGTCTGGACCCGGAGCATCAGCAGGTAGCGACCGTGGTACTTGACGGCGCCGGGGTTGAGGACCGCCGAGGGATCGACGATACGCGGCGGCAGGGCCGGGATGTCCTCGCGCCCGAGAATGGGGTTGCGGCTGCTGCGGACCAGCGGCACTTCACGGCCTCCCGTTCAGGTCAATCTTTCCAGCCCACCAGGTGGCTCGAGACCCGCCAGTAGCCGAGGTGGCCGTTCTCGTCCCGGGGGCGGATGTCCTCGATGGTGAAGCCGACCACGTGAGGGCCGGGGGCCAGCGCGTCGGTCAGGTCGACCTTCACCGGCAGGACCACGTCGCCGGGACACCAGCCGCTGCGGCTGTAGTCGGAGGACCAGCTACCGTCGGACCACTTGGCGCAGTACGGGTTCATGGCGCGGAAGCGGCGGCAGTCGTCCCGCCAGGGCCGGCAGCGGAAGACCTCGGCGCCGTCGACCAGGATCACGTTGTCCTTGGTCACGAACTCGTCCTCGTCCCGGCCGTCGGTGCAGTGGCCTGAGACCAGGTAGTGCATCTGCACCCGGCGGATGCCGGCGGGAATCTCGACCGCGACGGTTTGCGGGCCGGACGCCGTGTTCTCGGCGGTCAGGCTCTCAAGGAAGATGCCGGCCGCCCAGTCCGGGCGGTCGGCGGCGCGGTCGAAGGTGAACTCGAGCCGGAAGTCCATCTGCCAGGCCGGGCTGACCCAGGTGTCGATGAAACCCTCGAAGGTGCAAGTGCCGGTCAGCAGGGGGGCCAGGTGAGTGACGTCCACCTCGTGCTCGGTCTTGCCGCCGTAAGAGGTCATGAACCGGACCATCTCGAGGTCCGGTCCGTCCGGTTGGACCAGACTGATGTGCCCGGCCCGGTCCCAGCGGTCGTGCACGTTGCGGATGTCCTTCGGAATGGGTTCGAGGGTCAGAAAGGCCGTGATCCGGGCCGGCCAGGCGGGTCGGACCAGCTCGAGGTAGGTGCGGATGACTCGGCCCTTGTCCTGCGCCCAGACGGTGGCGGTGTCGTACCGGGTTGTGTCGTCGGGCGTGAAATGAATGACGTTGTCCCGGAAAACCTCAACCGTGAGCGGGGCGACTGTCTCGTCCACCCGCTCGGCGCAGGAGGCAAGCAGCAGCAGCGAGGCGAACAGCAGGAAGGAGGTCAGGCGGGAAAGCATCGGTTCTCACCTTGGCTGAAGGAAGCGGCGCGGCGGCCCGGTAGCCGCCATTTTGCCCGCAGACCCCGGGATATGCAAGCAAGCCGTCACCCCGAATTGCCGGGTAGGGGTTTCCCGGCCCCAACCGATGGGTTATCTTCTTCCTGTTGCCAAGATGAACCACCAACGATGGGAAAAGGGGGCACGATGTCTGGCGCCAATTTTTCGGAAATGCTGAAGCAGTGGGAAGGAAGCACGGTCATCATCATCAACCCGGAGAGCTATTCGCTGGGGCAGCTCGGCGACAAGATCACCTTCGAGTCCTACGAGGTCACCCTGACCGCCGTGGCCGGTGATTATCTGCACATCAGCTTCGCCCGACCCAAGAAGGGCGAGGAAGCCGGGGTCGAGCAGTACATCCCCCTGGGCATGGTCAAGCGGGTCAGCGTCTGGGGAAACCAGAAGTACATCCAGGTCTAGCCCTGGGAATTCCGTTAGAACGACCACCCGAGTCCTGGTCGGGAGAATGTCCCTGGCTATGTGATTGATGGAGAACGCTCATGCCCCCATCCAGGCTCTTTCCGGGGCGTCAGGAGGGCCCCGGGAGGCATGGAGGCCGGAGGGGCCCGTATGCCGAGCGAGCCGGCCACAGGAGGTGGCCGGGGAGCGTCCCCGGAAAGAGCCTGGATGGGGGCATGAGCGTTGTCTTGTCGCCAGGTAGCCAGGGACAATCTTCCGGCCAGATCTAGCCGTCTTCGCGAACCACCCCGTCGTCCTGGACGTCCCGCTCGGCCCGGCGCAGGCGCCGCAGCATGTCCAGGATGTTGTGAGTGCCGCCGGCGGTGAACCAGAAGATCACCAGCACGGCGAGGCCCAGGTTGATGTAGACGTGGACCTTCCAGAACCGCTGCCAGCTCTCGTCGGGCACCTCGTGGGTCAGGTTGTGGATCGTGCCGACCACGAACAGCAGGAACCAGCTGATGGTCCAGGTGTAGGTCGCGATGTAGATTACCCGGTCGCCCCGGGTGAACTCCTTGCCCATGCCCAGCATCCTCCAGCCGCGGGAAGGAATCACTTCCTCCTTTTCGTGGTCGCTCCGTACGCGGAACTTGCCCCGTCGTAGCAGCCGGTCCAGCTCGAAACGCCGCCGCGTGCCCAGCAGGGAAACCAGGGCGTAGACGAGAATCGACCCTCCCATCGCGATGGCGTAGAACACCTGGCCGTTGATGGGAAAATCGGGATCCCTCTGCAGGATGATCACGCCCGCGACCGCGATCGTGGAGCCGGTTATCATCGCGCTCCAGGCCGCGGCGGTGGTGCCCCACTTCCAGTACAGACCGCCGATGATCACCGCCCCGCTGCCCCCCAGGAAGATCGCCCCGGTGATGGCGAAGAAGAGCATGATGTACTCGCTCTGCTGGAACAGCAGGCTGAAGAAGAAGATGAACACCGCCACGCCGATGATCGCCCAGCGCAGCACCCGGAGGTGCTGCTGCTGGGTTAACGGCTTCTTGCGGAAGGGCAAGATCACGTCCTGCACGAAGATGCTGCCCCAGGAGTGCAGGTAGGTGTCGTGGGTGCTGATGAAGGCCGCCAGCATCACCGCAGTGAAGGCGCCGATCAGCCCCGGGGGGAAGAGCTCCACCAGTACCAGCGGTATCCGGAGCTGGCTGCGGATCGCCTCGCGGTCCACACCCTCCAGGCCCGCGTTGACCTTCCCCGCCAGGTCGGAAAAATCAGCATGGTGCATCACCGTGTAGGCGACTATGGGCACGAACATCAGCATCAGGGTCTGCGGGGCGTTGCGCCACATTGACAGGGCGGAACCCATCTTGGCCTCGTGGGCGCTCTTCGCCGAGGCGTTGTAGGCCTGGGTTCCTTGCCAGGCCATGGCGCCGTAGATGTTCCCGACGACCGCGATCAGGAAGTACCAGAAGTTGAAGTCCTTCACGTGGCTGGTCTTGAAGGGGTTGACCAGGGAGGCGTCCGGGGGGGCGGTTCCCAGCGCCGTGAATATCTGGTCCCAGGTAACGGTGAGCAGCAGGAAAATGACCACCGCGGCGAAGGTCACGTTCACGAACACGCCCTGCAGGAAATCGGTGATGATCACGGCGATCTGCCCACCGCTGAACACGAAGAAGAGCGCGGTGCACAGCAGCAGGATCATCAGCAGCGGGTAGATGGGCACCTCGAGGCCGAGCACCGGGAAGCTGTGCGGCAAGCCACAGAAGTAGATGAAGAAGCGGGCGCCGACCGCCGGGAAGATGCCGAAGTTGATCAGTCCGGCCAGGAACGCGATCAGCCCGGCGAACACGCGGAAGCCGCGGCTGTAGCGGCGCTGGAAGAACTCGGCCAGCGTCAGGCACCGGGTCTCGCGAAAGCGGTAGATGACCCAGCCGGAGAGGGTGATCGCCAGCATCACGATGCCCATCGTCAAGCCCCACCACGCCATGCAGAAACCCGCCACGTAGTTCATCTCGAGGTAAGCGACGATGCTGATCGCCCCCAGCATCGCCACTCCCTGCGAAACGCAGATGGCATAACGTCCGGCGGCTCGTCCGGCGGCCAGAAAATCGGCAACGCTGCGCATGTACTTCCGGGCCACGGTGATGCCGCCGAGCATCACGGCCATGATCACGGCGAGGATGATCCAGTCGATGAGGGCCAGGTTCATGAGGGGTCCTTTGGATCCGGGTCAGTCCTTGGGGATTCCCGGGGTCTTCCAGAGACGGCCTTCCTCGTTCACGTGGAGGTATGGGGTCCCGTAACGACCCAGACGGCAGGAAGCCTGGAAACCGTCCCGGGTGGTGGAAATCCGGACATTCTGGAGAAGATCGGGGGCGTCCTGTCGAAGCTGGTCCAGGGTGGCGGCGAACCGCCCGTGCTCGGCCCGCCAGGTTTTCTGGCAGTAATAGACCTGCATCAGAGCCATTCTCGCGCCCGGCTCGGTGCTGATCCCGAAGCCCGCGAAGCGGGGCGGTTCGGTCCGGCGCAGGAAACGCACGCGCCCCCACATCTCCGGGTAATGCATGTTGATCAGTCCCTGGGGCGACCAGACCCAGTTGTCTTCGGGCAGCGGCCGGCCGGTTTCCGGATCGGTGAGCTTGACGTAGCGGCCCTCTCGCACCTCGGTTCGCCACTCCACGCGCGAGAAGTTCACTCGCCAGACGTCCCCGCTGTCCGGCGGCGCCGGCCGGTGGGCGCACTCGGCCAGAACCGCCCAGGGCAGGGCGATCTCCAGGCTCCAGCCCCGGTCGGTGTCGGTGGGGTCGTTCAGGGTGCCGTCGACGTGAACGGCGGTGCGCAGGCCCTGGATGTCCCAGGCGTCGACCGCCGGCCCGCCGTCGCGGTAGGGCTTGATCAGGAGCAGGTCCCACTCGGTGCCCAGCGCGTTGACCTCCAGCTCGTAGTACTGGTGGTTGTCGCCGTCAGGGTCGATGAAGATCTCGAAGTCGTTGTCGTGGAAGATGACCACGTCGCGCTCGGTCAGGGTGGCCCAGACGTGCGGCTCCTCCATCTGCGCGGCGACGTAGAAGAACTCGTCGTCCCACAACATCTTCACCCGGGTGGCGAAGCGGGGCGCCGGGCGCAGGTCCCCCTCGATGTCTACGAACTCGGCCGTCCAGGCGGCCCCGTCCCAGCATTTCTCGTCCAGCTTGCCGTCCAGGACGGGAGGGCTGGCGGCCCTCAGGCAGGTGTACTCCTGCGGCGTGACCCGGATTGCCGGCCGGGGAAACGGCTCGCCCGCCCCGGCCGCAAGCGGCGTGGCGGCGGCGAGCAGGCCGCAGATCGCCAGGGCGGCCTTCGCCGCTGATCTTCGGAACATGGGCTTCCTCCCTAACCCCGGCGAAGCGTCAGGCTCTTCTCCGCTTTCGGGACCCCGTTGACGATGACCTCGATCTTGTGCTCGCCGGGGTGATGCTTGCGCGTGGACATGTCGGCGAAGGAATGGTTCCGGGTGACCTTCAGCGTGCCTGGCGCCACCGACTTCTCGGAGATCTTGAAGACCTTCCGGGAAACCTTGCCCCGGGCTCTGGCGAAGTGCACCGCGTACTCCAGCCGGATCTGGCAGGCTTGCGGGGTTCGCACCGCCAGCTCGAAGGAGAACTGCAGCTTGTCGCCGATCTTGGGCCGGGCCCGGTCGAAGACCAGCTTCGGGACGTCGATGCGGTCGGGATCACCGAAGCCGAACAGCATCATCGCTCGCCGGTTGCCGGCCTTCAGCAGAGTGCGGCAGGCGTGCTTGACGATCCAGTCGGTGGCGGCGGACTCGCCGTGCCACCTCTCGCAGACGTCCAGGGTGACCTCGGGATTGTCCTTGCTGATGTCGTTGAGGTTGTTGGCCACGCTCCGCCGCACCGTCTCCGTGTCGTCGTTCTTGAGCTTCTCCAGGATGGGCAGGATCAGCTGCGGGTCCTTCTTGAAGGCCGGGATCGCCATCGCCCAGGGCAGCCGGGGCCGGCAACCCTCGCTGGCTAGCCGCCGGACCACGGGGTTTTCGTCCTCGGCCAGGCCGGCCAGGAAGGCCATCGCGGGCGGGGGATCGGCGATGATGAAGGGACGGATCGCGAACTCGGCCGAGGCGTACCTAGTGAAGAGGGCGAGGGCCTTCAGCGATCGGTCCCAGTCGTCCAGCCCGTACAGCTCGACGAAGTCCGGCAGGCACATCGCCTCGAACCCCTTCACCCGCGGCGCGGCCTTCTCGAGCACGACCAGGGCCTTGCGGTAGGAGCCGGGCAGGACCTCGCGCAGGCACTCGGTGACGTGGCGCATCCGGGCCTTGAGCTCCTTGCCCTCGAAATCCTCGTCGAGCACCAGGGCCAGGAACTTCTTCCGGTCGAGAGCGGGGAAGGACCGCCTGATCTCCGCGGCCATGGCTTTCACCGAGGTAGGGGTCAGGTACAGGTCCTTGAGTCGCTCCGGCATCGTGGTTCCTTTCCAGGCTTTCCCGGGGGGCCGGTCAACCGATCACGGTCCCGGTGGACCGGATCCCGCCCCGCCGGCGGGAGAGGAAGCAGGTGTCGATCGTCACGCCCGCACGCGGCAGCGCCAGCTGCACCGGCTGCCGGTCGGTGTCCGCTCCGCCCTCGTTGGCGGCGATGATCTCAGCGAGCAGGCGGCCGAGCACCGGCGCGGTCTTGAACGACGAGCCGCTGGTACCGATGCAGACGTAGTAACCCGGCAGATCGGTCCGGTCGACGATGGGGTACCAATCGGCCACCGTCACGTCGTACAGGGCGGCCAGGCCGCGCGGGGAGCCGAGCCGTACCTCGGGAAAACGTTTCATCAGGCGCAGGCACTGGCGCTGGTGGTAGAGGGTGGAGACGGTCTGCCGGAAGTCGTCGGGGTCGTCGATCCACTCCAGCTCGTCGCACTCGGGGTCGGTCGAGCCGACGATCAGCTCGCGTCCGCCGGCCTCCGGTCGGAAGTAGACGCCGCCGTTCAGATCGCCGACCACCGGCAGGCCGGCCGGTCCGGCCGCAGCGGCGAGAGGATTGGGCAGGGCGTGGACTTCCCGGCGCAGCGCGCGCGTCTGCAGGGGCAACTCGGCCCCGGCCAGCCGGTTGACCAGGGCGGAATGGGGGCCGGCGGCGTTGACGAGCACGTCGGCCTCGATCGCCTCCCCGTCGGCCAGAGGGAGGCGGAAGCCCCCGCCGGCCCGGCGCTCGATCCCGACCACCTCGCGGGCGAGCCGGAACCGGACGCCGTCGCGTTCGCCCGCCAGCCGCAGGTTCTGTGTGGCCAGCCCGGGCGAGACGACGAAGCCGGCGTCGTGTTCCAGGACGGCGCCCTCGATCTGCCGGCCGGTCGGCGTGAAGAAGTCGGGGTGATCGGCGGGCCGGGTCGGGAAGAAGGAGGCGGTGTCGAGGAACGGGAACCGCTCTGCCACCTCGGCGGCCGACAGCAGGCTCACCGGGATGCCGAGCCTGGCCATCTCGGCGACGATACCGTGGACCTCCTCGTCCACCCGGGGCGGGAAGAAGAGCATGCCGGGCCGGTGGAAGACCGCCCTGTCGTCGTCGATGGGTCCGAGGAAGGAGTTCCAGTCGGCCCAGATGCCGGCTCCCTCGTGGGCCAGGGCGATCATGCCCGGTTGCGAGTAGTAGCGCCGCACTATCCCGCAGGAGGCGGAGGTCGACCCGTGGCCGACATCCCCGTTGCGATCGACGACGACGACCTCGTCGGCGCGCCGCCGCAGCTCGAGTCCGATCGCGCAGCCGATGATCCCGGCGCCGATGACGCAGGCCTTCATCCTTCTCCCGTCCGTGTCTTGGTTGCCACCCGGTAAGCGGGCGGGGTTGCCATTCTAGCACCTGGCCTCGCAAAGGGGGTAGCCCGGGTTGACGGCTCTGCCTGACCCCCCCTCCCGTCGCCAGACGCATCTGGCTCGGTCCGGGGTTCTCAGACAGAGCCTTACCCGGATTGGCTGTCAGCGCGCGATCGTGTAGGATTGGCAGGAAACCGGAGAGGCGAGAATGGCCCATCACACAGTCAAGTCCAGTTACGCCAAGCTGGGTGAGCGGCTCAACCGTTTTCCCCAGGGAGCGCCGCCGACAAAGCTGCTCTTCGAGATCCTGCGCATGCTGGTCGACGAGCGGGAGGCCGAGCTCCTCTCCCTGCTCCCGATCAAGCCGTTCACCGCCGAGAAGGCGGCCCGCCTCTGGAAGATGGAAACTGCCGAGGCCGAGCGCGTGCTGGACGAGCTGGCGCGGCGAGCCATGCTCGTGGACGTCGAGCGGCGCGGCCGGTCGGTGTACGTCCTGCCGCCGCCGATGGCCGGTTTCTTCGAGTTCTCCCTGATGCGCACGCGAGGGGATCTGGACCAGAAGGTCCTCAGCGAGTTGTTCTACCAGTACCTCGACGTGGAGGAGGACTTCGTCAAGGCCCTGTTCGGCGAGGGACAGACCAGGCTCGGCCGCACCTTCGTCCACGAGCCGGTGCTCAGCAGCGAGAACGCCCTGCACGTCCTGGATCACGAGCGGGCGAGCGAGGTCATCAAGACCGCCCGTAACCTGGGTGTGGGGATGTGCTATTGCCGGCACAAGATGCAGCACCTGGGCCGTGCCTGTGACGCCCCCATGGACATCTGCATGGTCTTCGGCGCCACCGCGGCCTCGTTGATCAAGCACGGCCACGTCCGCCGCGTGGAGGTGGCCGAGTGCCTCGATCTGCTGGAGCAGGCCTACGAGCACGATCTGGTGCAGTTCGGTGAGAACGTCCAGCGGCACGTCAGCTTCATCTGCAACTGCTGCGGATGTTGCTGTGAGGCGTTGCGCGCCGCCCGTCACTTCGCCTTCCTGCAACCGGTGCACACCACCAACTTCCTGCCCGAGCTGGCGATCGGGACCTGCAAGGGCTGCGGCAAGTGCGTCAGCGCCTGCCCGGTCGAGGCGCTGAGCCTGGTGTCTGCCAACGATCCGCAGCGGCGGCGCAAGAAGAAGGCGGTCCTGGAGGAGACGATCTGCCTGGGTTGCGGGGTCTGCGTGCGGAACTGTCCGACCAAGAGCCTGAGCCTGCGCTCACGGCCCGAACGAGTGATCACGCCGCTGACCACGGCCCAGCGGTACGTGACCATGGCCGTCGAGAGGGGCCTGCTCCAGCACCTGATCTGGGACAACCGGGTACTCTGGAGCCACCGTGCCCTGGCCGCGGTCTTCGGGGTGATCCTGAACCTGTCCCCGGTCAAGCGAGCCCTGGCCAGCGAACAGATGAGGTCCCGCTACCTGGACTGGTTGCTGGCGTGGCGCTAAGTGGCAGTTTCCTCACCGTAACGAACCTGCAGGGCGGCGAGCCGGGAGTAATATTCCCGCACCCGGCCGCGAAACTCGGCGAAGTCGCGCCGATCCGCCGGTGACCACAGGCGCTCGGCCATGGCCAGCAGGCGGGGAAAGACCTTGCCGCCCACGGTGTCCTGGGGCGCCCTTTCGGTCCACATGTTACATTCGCCGCCCAGGATGAGGTCGCTCTGGGCGGGGGTGAGCTGCGTCGGCACCGGTTCGAAATCGTACACCTTCGCCAGGTCGATCTTCTGCAGGTCCTGGTCCAGGTAGGCGTGGCTGATCGGGGAGACGATGACGGCGGCCCCCTGGCTGGCCGCCTCCACCGTGCCGGCGAGGCTGCGCCAGGACTGGACCGTGGCCCCCGGGGGCAGGCCGCCCTCGAGGATCTCGTCCCAGCCGATCAGGCGTCGGCCGTTTCCGGCAAGGAAGTGGCCGATGCGGGCGAGAAACCAGCTCTGCAGCTCGTTCTCGTCCCGGAGGCCCTCGGCCCGGATCCGTTCCTGGCACCGCGGGCAGCTTCGCCAGCGGGTCCGCGGGACCTCGTCGCCGCCGACGTGAACGTACTCCCCTGGAAACAGGTCCAGCACCTCGGCCAGGACATCCTCGAGGAACGAGAAGGTATTATCGTTGCCGGCGCAGTAAACATCCTCGAAGACGCCCCACCGGCTGGACACGGCGAACGGTCCGCCGGTGCAGGAGAGTTCCGGGTAGGCAGCCAGGGCCGCCAGGCAGTGACCTGGCATCTCGATCTCCGGCACCACGGTAACAAACCGTTCCTGGGCGTACTCGACGATCTCACGAACGTCTTCCTGCGAGTAATATCCACCGTGCCGCGACCCGTCGGCCTCGGTGCGCCAGGTGCCAATCTCCACGAGCCGCGGATATTTACCGATCTCGATCCGCCAGCCCTGGTCCTCGGTCAGGTGCCAGTGCAGGCGGTTCATCTTGTGCAGGGCCAGCAGGTCGATCGTCCGCAGGACGAAGTCCTTGGTCAGGAAGTGTCGGCAGCAATCAAGCAGGAGGCCGCGCCACCGGAAGCGGGGCTGATCGTCGATCCGGGCGGCGGGCAGGGTCAGCTCGCCGGCACCGGGCAGGCCGCCTGGCCGTTCGACCTCCGGGGGCAGGAGCTGGCGCACGGTCTGCAGGCCGTAAAATATACCCGCGGCCCCACCGGCTCGGATGGTGAGGCTTCCCGGCTGGATGTCGAGGGTGTATCCCTCGGCCGGGGCGTCGTCCGCCGGGACGCAGGACAGTAGCATCGCGCCGGGGGGCGGCTCGGCACCGCCCAGGTCCCGCACGACGAGGTTCCAGCCGGTCGCCGTGTTCACCAGGCCGGCGAACCAGTTACCCAGCCGGCTGATCTCCCTCTCGGTCCCGCTCGGCTCGACGCAGACCGGCGTATCGGGCTTCAGGAAAAACCGGCCTGGCAGGCTCTGGAAAAGGTGGGGGGCGGGGATGATCGAGGGTGGTTGGGTTCTCATCGCGAAATCGACCTCCAGGCCAACATTATGAAGGCGACCCGGCCGCTTGGTCAAGGCGGCCTCTTGTAATTTCGTCAGAAGTACACGTGGCACGAATTCCAGTAATTTCCGTGTTTTCAAGATAGTACACGGATCG
>CAZAHC010000018.1:0-24737 GCA_964484595.1 uncultured Fibrobacteraceae bacterium
GTGGCGTCGATCAGCCAGCGCCGTGACGTGGCCGGTTCGACCAGGGCCAGGCAGACGGCGGGGCGCTTTTGGGCCGGATCGTCCCAGCCGGGATGGTCCCGGTCACCGGCCTGGGGAGCCCCGCCGTCCTGGGCGATCCCCAGCACCACCAGAAAGGGGCCGTCCGCGGCGGCGGTTGCCGGCCCGGGCAAAAGAAGGCCGGCCAGCAGCAGGGCGCAGACAATCTTGATCATGGAAACACTCCCTGTTGCCGGGATTCTACCCCCGGCGGCAGGGGAAGCGCAACCGGGTGTAAGCCTCGCCAACCTCCTCAAACAAAACCCCTGAGATGAAGAAATGGGTCAGCAATTCCAGAAAAGGCGAGGATACAAGATGAATCCCAGAAAGAAGGAAAACCAGCTGCGGGGAGGCGTGTCCCTTCTCGTGGCGGCGGGTTGGGCCTTGCTCCTTTCCTGCCTGATTATTTCTATTGATCCGGCTCACGCCCGTGAGCTGCCCCGTCCCCAGGAACGCACCGTCAGCACCGCCGACCACGCCCAGCCGGCGCCCGATTTCACGCCGCCGGCGAGCTGGGCCGAGGTGGAGGATCCGCCGGAGATGGATCCCCAGCAAGGGCTAAGGAAGTGGAACGGGATACTCCGTAACGTCCCCGACGACTATACCCCGATGGCCGCCGGGAAGGTCTTCGTCCTGCACGTCTTCATCGACGACACGGACACCGAGTGGACCGACTCGATCTGGCCCTGGGTCATCGACCGCGGCTGGATGGCCGACCTGGCCAAGGACGGCTGCGACTTCATCGCCGACGAGGCCCCCGGTGCGGTGAACCTGCAGTTCAGCAATCACGGCGATCTCACCTACACCTACTACTACTACGACGTCGACGTCGATTTCGTGGTCCCGAACCGGTCGGCCGACGGCACCGACTGGCCGGAGGACGCGGTCGCCGAGCTGGGGTTCACCAACGACGACGAGGACGCCGGCAGCGGCACCAACGTGGACGACATGCTGGACCACGTCCTCAGCCTGTACCCGGATTACGAGTGGGCGATCGCTCTCTTCCACGTCAACAAGGGCGGCCGTTCCTGGGCCTCGAACTGGCGCAGCACCTCGGCCATCTATCCCGAGCGGACCAACGGCTCCAGCACCGGGGCGGCGACCTTCGCCCACGAGATCATGCACCTGTTCGGCGCCACGGACGAATACGAGGACAGGGACGAGGACGGCAACCCGCTCGATACCTGCCCTCGCTACCATTGTGACGAGGAGGTCAGCCACAACTGGCTCGACTGGGAATACGAGAACGAAAACTGCGAGCCCTGCGCCGACGACCTGGACAACGAGAGCCTCATGCTCACGACCACCCGCTCCTGGTTCTGGGGCCCGGACAACACGCTCACCCCCTGCACCCGGGGCAGCATCGGCTGGCGCGACGGCGACAGCGACGGTACCAGAGATTTCGCCGAGGCGGCGCCCTACTGCTGGTTCACCACCCCCGATCCCACGGAGGGCACCACCAGCAGCAGCATCTCGCTTTCGGGCCGGGCCTGGTCGCCCCACTCCGACATCGACGACATCGCCTACCAGGTGAACGACGTCGTGGACGAGGCCGACTGGTCCTACGTGCCCGGTCCGGCCGACGGCGCCTGGGACGAGCACGACGAGTCCTTCTCCTTCACCGCGTCACTGGACGAGGGGATCAACACGGTCTGGATCAAGGCTCACAACAGCGCCGGCAACTGGCAGAACTCTAACCTGGATTCGTACCAGATCCGGCGGGACACGACTGGACCGACGGTGCCCAACATCTACGCCAACGGTCGCAATCCCGCCCAGTGGGAAACCGACCACGACATCCTGATCTCCTGGTCGGGTTGCACCGATCCCAGCGGGGTGGACGGCTACAGCATCGTGGTCACCCAGTCCGCGACCGGCGATCCGCCCCATTCGTTCCCGAGCAGCGGGACCAGCTACCAGTTCCTCGTCTACCAGACGGGCACCTACTATGCGCACCTGGCGGCGGTGGACGGGCTCGGCAACTGGGGGCCCACCAACCACTTCCAGGTCCTGGTCGACCAGACCGATCCCGGCATGCCGACGATCCAGAGCAGCACCCACACCGAGGACGTCTGGACCAACCAGACCACCGCGACCTTCAGCTGGAGCGCGATTGACAACCACAGCGGCATCGACGGCTACGAGTGGGAGCGGAACTTCGACGCCCAGACCCAGCTGGCGACCAACGCGAGCTCCGCCACCCAGGTCACCCTGCACAACCTGCCCGACGGCATCCAGTACTTCCACGTCAGCGCCAAGGACGAGGCTGGCAACTGGGGCTTCACCGACCACTTCCGCCTGAAGATCGAGACCGATCCGCCGCCGGCGCCGCCCCCTACTCATACCAGCCCTCTCGTGGGGTACGAGTGGTACCGGACGGACACGGTCACCTTCGGGTGGGGCTCGCCCAGCGGCCCGGCCGGCATCGCGGGGTTCAGCTACAACCTCACCGCCGGCCAGACGGGCGTCCTGCCCGACGAGACCATGGACACCGGTACCCTGTCGGCGACCTACTCCGGCCTGACCAGCGGTTACCACACCTTCAGCGTTCGCTCGCTGGACAACGCGGGCAACTGGGGCCCGGCCGGCCACGTGACGATCGGCCTGGATATCACCGCCCCGCAGGCGGTCACCAACCTGGTGACGACCAGCCACCCCGACGCGGTCGGCCAGCTCGACCCGGACCAGTCGGCCAACCCGTTCGTGACCATCCAGTTCGGCGCGGCGATCGATTCGCACTCGGGTCTGGCCAACCACGCTGTCCTGTGGAACCAGTCGGCCAGCTCGTTGCCCACCTACCAGAACAACACGAGCATGGGACCGGGCACCATCTTCACCAGCCCCGAACTGACCACCGGCAACTGGTACGTCCACGTCGGCGCGGTGGACATGAAGGACAACTGGTCGCTGGCGACCGACGTCGTGACCCTTGGCCCGATCGTCATCGACGTCACGCCGCCCGGTTCACCGACCGCGCTGACCGCCACCTCCGGCAGCAGCCAGGTCGACCTTTCCTGGTGTCCGCCCGGAGACGACGACATCGGTCACTACGTCGTGTATCGCAGCGAGGACGAGGATCTGCTGGGCACGGCGATCGCCACCGCAGTGACCGACACCTTCTACAACGACAGTCCGCTTACCAACGGCGAAAAATATTACTACCGGGTCTGCGCGGTGGACGACGTGGACCTGGTCAGCGACCCCTCCGGCCAGGCCACCGGCAGGCCCGAGTACGTCAGCCCTGGCAACGGTTCCTCGTTCACCAGCCTGGCCGTGCTGCGCAATGCCAGCAACGGCGGCGTCCGCGACGACGGGGCCGGCGGCTACACCATGCACGGCAGCGTCACCATCTCGGCCTCGGACACCCTGCACATCGGGCCGGGCGAACGCCTGCGCTCGGTCGATCGCACCGGCACCCGCCAGCTCATCATCCAGGGAACCCTGCGGGCCATCGGCGCACCCGGCAACCGGGCCCTGATCGGCGCCACCTGGACCCGGGCCGGCGCATGGGGCGGCATCAACATGAATCCGCCCTCGGGGAACAGCCGTCTCGAAGAGGTGGAGATCCGCTACGGGGTGACGGACGTGCTCTGGCACGGCAGTAGCCCCACGATCATCGATTGCGAGATCAGCCACGCCTCCGGGGCGGGCCTCGATCTGTCGGCGGGCGGCGGCGGCAACTGCCTCGTCCGGAACAACGCGATCCGCAGCTGCGGGGGCCGTGGTCTGGATGTCTTCGCGCCGCCCTTCTCGAGCACCGACATCGACGGCAACACCATCAGCCAGAACCAGGACGGCATCGCCTGGACCACCCTGATGGGCGCCAATCCGCCCAACATCGTCGATATCCACGACAACCGCGTGCAGAACAACACCCAGGACGGGATCGCCTGCGGTTACGGCGGCGCCACGACCTTCATCCGGGACAACATCGTGCACGCCAACAGTCGCGGCATCGTCTTCGAGTGGGAAGGCTGGATGATGACCACGCCGGTGATCCAGAGCAACCTGGTCAGCTCGAACTCGGTGGCCGGCATCTACGTCTCCAACCAGGCCCAGCCCGATATCCTGGACAACATGATCCTGGCCAATCCCAACCGAGGGGTACACTCCCACATGGAGGGCGCCCCCCGCCTGCGCGGCAACACCATCCACGGCAGCATGGTGGGCGTGGCCGTCACCCAGAGCAATTTCATGGTGCCAGACATGGGAACGGTCGGTTCGTTCGGGACCAATCGCCTGGACCAGCACAGCGTCGCCTACGTGAGCAACGCCACCGCGGTCGGCATGAACGCGATGGGGAATTACTGGGGTACGGCCCAGGCGGCACCGGGAGCGGTGATCGTGGGACCGGTGGCCTTCATGCCCGTCTGGGCGCCCGCGGCGCCGAACTCAGCGCCGACGATCACGGTCACCCAGCCCGCGGGCGGCGGCCAGACGACATCCACCACCGCGCAGATCACCTGGACCGACGGTGATGCGGACCCGGCCGACACCCTGTCGGTGTCCTTCTTCTACGACGATGACGGCATCGGGCTGGACGGCGTCGGCATCGCCGGCGGCAGCGGCCTGGACGGCTGGGACCCCGCGGACAGCCTGTGCTGGGATGTGACCCAGGTTCCGGCCGGAGATTACTTCGTCTACGGGGTCATCTCCGACGGCGAGCTGACCGCCTCCTCGTACAGCACTGGCACCATCACCGTGATCCACCCCGAGCTGTCGGTCCCGACCGATACCCTGACCGTGAAGTTGAGCCGCGGCGCAACGGCCACCCTGCCGCTTACCTTGCGGAGCGTGGGCAACGCCACCGTCAGCGGCAACCTGACCGAGGACGACGGCGGCGGCCAGGCGATCTCCTGGCTGGCGCTTTCCGATACGACCTTCTCGCTCGACCCCGCCGATTCCGTGGTCGTGGACCTCGAGCTCGACGCGACCGGACTGGCCGACAACGTCTACCGCGGCCTGGTCCACGTGTTCAGCAACGACCCGAGCGATACCCTGCAAACCGTGCCGGTGGCCCTGTCGGTGGTGCATCCCCAGATCGCGGTCAGCCCGAGCAGCATCGACTTCGGCACCGCGAGCGTGGGCGATTCCCTGCGGGTCAGCCTGGCGGTCTACAACACCGGCAGCGACACCCTGCGGGTGGATTCCCTCACCGGCCTGAACTCTCCCTTCACCGCCGAGATCCTGGCCGACTCCACCGCCGCCCCGGGCGACACGCTCCAGGTCGGGGTGACGGCCGGGCCGACGGGCCGCGGGTCCTTCAGCGACCAGCTGCTGATAAACAGCACCGACCCGGACAACCCCCAGCTCGGCGTGAGCCTGAGCCTCTATGCCAGCAACCCCTGTCTCGGCTTGCCGCAGACCAGTCACAACTTCGGCAACGTCGCCCTCGGCGACTCCGCCAGCTGGACGTTGCCGGTCACCAATACCGGCGAGGATACCTTGAACGTCAGCGGCATATCTTCCAGCACCGCGGTCTTCAAGACGCCCGCCAGCGGCAGCTTCGCGGTCGCGGCGGGGGAGACTGCCCAGGTTCAGGTGCGCTTCTTGCCCGGTTCGGCCGGCCTGGCCACGGGCACCCTGACCATCGTGGACAACGACCCGGCCTCCACCGGTACGGTCTCCCTGACCGGGTTCGGCCTGGCCGGCGACGCCGCCTTCGGCGATACAGCCCTCGTTTTCACTTCGGTTTCCCTGGGTGATTCGACCGACGCGACCGCCTGGCTGCACAACCTCGGGGACACCAGCTTCCAGGTGACCGGCGCGGCCACCGACGGGCCGTTTGACCTGGTCACGACCGGCGCGCCCTGGACCGTGTCGGCCGGGGACAGCCTGGGCCTTGCGGTGCGTTTCCAACCCGTCCTGGGCGGCGAGGCGACCGGACAGCTCAGCGCGACCACGACCGACGGCCAGGGTTCATCGCCCCTGCTGGCCCTGCGCGGCACCGGTCTCGAGCCCGGCTTCGCCTGGGATTTGAGCGAGTTGGCCTTCGGCTCGGTGGAGATCGAGTCGGTGGCCGACACCACGATCGTCCTGCGCAATCCCGGGGACGGCACGGTGAACGTCAGCGGTGGCCTATTGGACGGCACCAGCTTCGAGATCCTGAGCCCCGGTTTTCCCGCGACGATCTCCGCCAACGACAGCCTGGAGGTCGCGCTGCGCTTCGCGCCCGACCTGGTGACCACCAGCCTGGATACCTTGCTGCTGACGACTCCCTGGTCCTTCCTGGACACCTGCCTGGTGACCCTGAGCGGGACCGGGATCGCGGCCGATCTCACGCTGCCCAGCCTGAGCCACAACTTCGGTCCGGTTCGTCCGGGCAACCGGGCGGTCTGGGCGATGCCGATCACCAACGAGGGCGCCCTGGCGGTCGATGTTCAGATCACGACTCCGGGCAGTCCCTTCGGCCTGCTCGATACCAGCCCGGTCACCGTTCCCGGCGCGAGCACGGTGGAGGTCTCGGTCAGCTTCGAGCCCTCCGGCCTGGGGGCCTGCACCGACTCGCTGCAGATCCACTGGGACGATCCGCCCGTGCTGCTGGGAACGATCCAGCTCGCGGGAGAGGGGGTCGAGGCGGGCCTCGAGCCGCCGGAGACCGAGATCGTGGCCGACGTTTTCGAGGACGACACCGTTCGCGAGACCTTGACCCTGGCCAACCAGGGTTCGGGCTCGCTCTACTTCGGCCTGCTGGAGATGGGCGAGGTCTCGGCCAAGACGGCCGGGCTCGCCAAGGCAGGCGACGGAACCGGCCAGCCGCCGGGACTGGCGGCGCTGAAGGAGCGGCCGCGGCGAGGCAACGAGCGCCGGATCGGTCAACTCGACCGGCGGCCCTCCCGCGGCCGCCTTGCCGGCCCCGATTCCCGGCCTGGCGGCCGCCGTGGCCCGCAACCTCGCGATCGGTGGGACCCGGTGCCCGACCCCGTCGAGTGGCTGGCCGACATTGAGGAGATCGACATCCCCTGGGTCACCGTTTCGGTCCCCTACAACTACATCCTGCCCGACAGCACGGCCGATGCCCTGATCGATCTGGACAGCGAGGGCCTGACGCCGGCCGTCTACCAAGGTGAGCTGCTGCTCCTGACCAGCGACGCCACGGCCGAGAGCACGACCATCGATCTGACGATGCGGGTTCCCCGCATGCGCTACGCCACCCACGACACCGGCAACATCCGGTTGACGGTGACGGACGAGGGGGCGATCGGCTTCTTCGACGCCGACCAGATGGAGGCCTACGGAGCCGGGCTCCAGTGGCCGCCGGGTGCGCCCTCGGTCCTGTTCCACGGCTCGTTCTGGATCGCCGACGGTCCGGACCGGGTCTCCGACGCCTCTTACGACTACGACTTCGAGGTTGTCAGCGGCGGTGGGCTGACCACCACTGCCGGCGATCCCCAGACCACTCATTGCCTGTTCGACGATGTCGCGGCGCCCAACCCCCTCGGCGTCCAGGTGGAGCAGACCACCTTCGCCTTCGCCGGGGCTCCGGACGCCGACTACGTCATCTTCGATCTGGTGCTGACCTCGGCCGTCGTGCGGGAGGACGTCTACGTCGGACTCTACCTCGACGCCGACATAAACGACCTGTTCGCCAACACCGGCAGCTACGTGCCCTCGGTCGAGATGGGCCAGATGTACGCGGCCAGCGGTCCGGACACAACCCGGGTGGGCATCGTCTCCCTGCACGGTCCCGGTCCGCGCGCCTTCCGACTGATCCACAACCCGACCTACGTCTGGCCGCAGGACGACTTCATCGACTCGGATGCCTGGGGCTTCCTGACCTCGGGCACCTTCGACGACGGCGTCCCCACGCCGGACGACTACTCGATGGTGCTGGCGGTCGGTCCCGTGACGCTCGATCCCGCGCAGCCGGTCCGGCTGGGGTTCGCGGTCGTCGCCGGCGGCAGCGAGGCCACGCTGACCGCGGCGGCCACCGCCGCCCGGGCGCAGTACCCGAGCCTGGTGACCGAGGCCCCCGATCCGGAGGGGCTGCCGTTGCGCTTCGCCCTGGACAATCCCTATCCCAACCCCTTCAACCCGCGGGTCTTTCTGCCCATGGCCGCCCCGGCCGGGGGAGGCGAGGTGCGGCTCGAGCTCTTCGACGTCCGCGGCCGGCGGGTGCGCACCCTGTTCGCTGGATTCCAGGCAGAGGGGCGTTCGGTGGCGGTCTGGGACGGGCGGGACGACAGCGACCGGGCGGTGGCCAGCGGCGTCTACTTCGTCCGCTTCACCGCGCCGGGCGTGCAGGGAACGCGCAAGATCATGCTAGTTCGCTGATCTCATCAGTTGTCGGCAGCCGCGAGGCTCTCAGCCCAGGCTGCCGACTTCTTCTTCCACCGCGGCGAGGATCTCGCAGGACTTGACCAGCTCCTTCATCCGGGTGTGATCCGGGTAGAGGGGCCGGTCCTCGTCCAGGAAATCGACGTGTCGGCGGATGACCCGGTGGGCGGCGGCGACACCCTGGCCGGGCTGGAAGTCGCGCAGGTCGAGGGCCTGGGCGGCCCCCATGAACTCGATGCCCAGCACTCCGTAGGCGTTGTCGAGGATCTGCCAGTTCTTCAGGGCGGTGTTCATGCCCATCGAGACGAAGTCCTCCTGGTCCGCCGCAGCGGGGATCGAGGCGTTGGCCGCCGGGGCGGAGAGGATCCGCTGCTCGACGATCAGCGAATCGGCCGTGTACTGGCTGAGCATCATGCCGCTGAACATGCCGGCGCCCTTGGTCAGGAAGTCGGGCAGGCCGGCGCTGAGGGCTGGGTTCAGGAGGCGGTTGAGGCGCCTCTCCGAGAGGACGCTGATCATGGAGATGGCGGTCCCGACCATCTCCATCGGCAGGCAGACCGGGGTGCCCTGGAAGTTGGCGCCGGTGAGGGTCAGCTTGTGCTCGGGCAGGAAGACGGGGTTGTCGCCGACGCCGTTCAGCTCGATCTCGACCTGGCTGCGGGCGTAGGCCAGGGCGTCGTGGGCGGCACCGATGACCTGGGGGCTGGAGCGCATGGAGTAGGCGTCCTGGACCCGCGTCTTCATCTTGCCGGTCAGCAGGTCGCTGCCGGCCATGCAGGCCATTATCGCCGTGGCGCTGCGGACCGCCCCGCCGAAGCCGCGCACCTCGTGCAGGCGCACGTCGTACGGCTTCAGGTTCGCCAGCAGCGCCTCTAGCGACATCGCGCAGGCGATCTCGGCCTGCTTCAGCCAGCGGTTCATGTCGAACAGGGCGAGCGCACTCATCGCGGTAAGCAGGTTCGAGCCGTTGATCACCGCGAGCCCGTCGCGCGCCTGCAGACCCGACACCGGGATACCGGCCCGCTCGAGCGCCTCCTTGCCCGGCAGCAGCTCACCCTGGTAGTAGGCCTGTCCCTCGCCCATCATCAACAGGGCGACCTGGGACATGGGCGCGAGGTCACCGCAGGCGCCCACCGAACCCTTCTGGCAGACGAAGGGGGTGACTCCCCGGTTGAGCATCTCCAGCAGGGTCAGGGTGATCTCGGGCCGGCAGCCGCTGTTGCCGTGGGCGTGGACGTTGATGCGGCCGGCCATGGCGCCGCGCACGAACTCGATCGGGGCGGGATCGCCGATTCCGGCGGAGTGGTTGTAGATCAGGTACCGCTGGAACTGCTTGACCTGCTCGTCGTTCAGCACGATCTCGCTGAACTCCCCGATCCCGGTGTTGACTCCGTACATGATCTCCCGCGCCTGGATCTTCTCCTCCAGCATGGCGCGGCAGGTCTTGATTCGTTCGAGGGCGTCGGGATGGAGTTCGACCTCGTGGCCGTGGCGGGCGATGTCGACCAGCTTCTCGATGGTGAGGCCGGAGCCGTCAAGGACAACCGTCATATCGGACCTCTTCGCGGGAATCGGGGAAATCCGGGCTAGCCGGGTGGACCACTCCACGTTAGCCACCGGGGGGGCGGGGCGCAAGGAGCAAGGGCCTGGCGTGGGCCGGTGGAGGCATGGAATTGAAGCCACGGCAACGCCCGTGGTATAATCACCCGGCAAAGGCTCCAAGACAGCGAATTGGGCGGAGTTTTCCTGACTGGGGGAGATGTCATGAAGCTCTTGAGATTGACCGCGTTCCTGGTTTTCCTGCCAACCGTTCCGGCGCTGGCCACCACCTACCTCGTCAAGCCGGATGGCTCGGGAGACTTCCCCACCATCCAGGCCGCCATCGCGGCCGTGGGAGAGGACGACGTCATCGAGCTCGCCGACGGCGTGTTCACCGGTGAGGGGAACCGGGATATCGATTTCCTCGGCAAGGGGATCACGATTCGCTCGCAGAGCGGGTACCCGGCCGCCTGTGTCATCGACTGCCAGGCGAGCGCAGCTGATTGCCACCGGGGGTTCTACTTTCATTCCGGGGAGGGAACCGACTCCCGGCTGGAATGCATCACCGTCGCCAACGGTTACGTCGAGAACGAGTCCGACCCCTGGCCGGAAGGACTCGGCGGCGGCATCCTCGTCATCGATAACTCCTCGCCAACGATTCATCAAGTGATCCTGGAGGACAACACGGCCATGGCCGGCGGCGGGCTGTACGTCCACAATTCCTCACCCTCGCTTTCGAGTTGCCAATTTCTCAGCAACACGGCCTGGTGGGGAAGTGGGGGCGGCGTGAGCTGGACCGGGCTGGCCGGGAATATTACCGACTGCGTCTTCCGGGAGAACTCCGGGTACCAGGCCGGAGGCGGCATGGCCAGCGCGGACTGCGATCTTTTCCTCGAGAGATGCGAGTTCTCGGACAATATCGTGGATTACTATGGTGGCGGTTTCGAGTGCTACTTCTCCACTACTTGTGAGCTCGTGGAATGCACGTTTGCCCGGAACCGGGGCGCAGACGGGGGAGGAGTGGCGGTCTGGGGAGGCGGGTCTCTCACCTTGAGGTACTGTACCCTGGTCGAGAACCAGGCTGTATCCCTGGGTGGAGGTGTCTTTGCCGATACGACGGAGCCGGTCGCGCTCCTGTACACCATCATCGCCTTCAGCTCCTCCGGCGGAGCGGTGCACTGCCTGGGTTCGTCCACCATGACGCTCAACTGCTGTGACCTGTTCGGTAACGTGGGCGGGGACTGGACCGGCTGCGTGGCCGGCCAGCTCGGCCTGGCGGGTAACATCTCCGAACATCCCCTGTTCTGTGGCCCTCTCAACCCGGCCGAACCCTTCACCCTCTGTGACTGTTCCCCCTGCGCCCCCTTCAACTACCCCTGCTCGTTGATCGGTGCCTGGCCGGTGGGCTGCGTGTGCGTCGGCGGGGCGGGTGATTCACCTGCCGGCGTTGCCGATTTCGTTCTCCACGCGGTGGTTCCCAACCCCTTCAACCCGCGAACAACCGTGTCCTTCTCAGTCGGCCGCCAGCAAAGGGTGGCGATCGGGGTTTACGGCATGACCGGGAAGCACGTGGTTACCCTGGTTGACCGGGTGTTTCAGGCGGGCGATCACTCGGTCGAGTGGAACGGGCGGGATTCCGCCGGCCGCAGTGTTTCCTCGGGGTCCTACCTCGTGCGCGTGGAAACCGAGGAAAAGATCGAGGCGCAGAAGGTCCTGCTCCTGAGGTAGCGAGCCCCCTATTCCGAAACCGCGCGCAGCAGGGCCAGGGTGGCCTCCCCGGTGTCATCGTCAACAAAAAGAGCCAGCAGGGTACGATCGTCCAGTAGCCGCGAGCCAGTCGTCTCCCGGTCGGCCCGCAGGCGTAGCTGCTTGAGCCAGCGGCCGTCGGGATCGATCACGTCGTACAGCGCCCATGTGTCCTCGTTGGGTTCATTGCCGCCGAGATAGAGGCGGACCCAGAGGTTGCCGTCGTCGCCGAGGCGAAGGGAAAAGACCACCGGCGCGGTGCGGCCGGGCCGGACCTGGTCGTCGGACCAGCCCCGACGCCTTTGCGCCCTGACGATGTTCTCCCGGACCTTCTCGGTGCGCACGACCGGCTCGTATTCCCGGAAGACCTTCCGGACCAGCTCGCCGTCGGCATTCCAGTTCTGCAGGTTGTAACGATCTCGTTCCGGCGCCACCCAGATGCCGCCCCGGCCGTCCGGTGCCCAGCAGTCCTGCCAGATGTCGTAGACCTTCCCCTCGTCGAGACCGTCTTCCGGGTTGGCGGAATACTCATCCTCAGGTGCCTGGTAGAGCACGGGCCCAAGGCTGCCGTCCTCGTCGATTCGTGTCGCCCATTCCTCGTCGTTCATGATCCCTTCAGTTAAGTGGGTTCTCCTCAACCAAACGTACATTTCCGCGCGCCACTGCGTCGCCCAGGAGGCAAGGAGAAGACCCTCCTCTTCCGATTCGGGTCCCTCGATGCGGACCTTGCCCGCAGGGGTACCGTCTGTGTGCAACCAGACGATGGTCCCGGGTAGCAACTGCAGGAGCCCATAACGACCGTCCCCAGCGAGGAAGAGCCTGCGAGCGTCGCGGAATTCGCCCGGCCCTTCACCCTCGCGGCCCAGGGTGCGCAGCCAGCGGCCGCCCGGGGCGAAGATCTTTAGGTTCTTCTGCCTGAAGTCCACGATGCAGATGTTCCCGTCGTGATCAAAGGCGGCGTCGATGATGCCGGACAGGAGGAAATCCTCGCTCTCGGCGGGCTGTTCCCAGACGGTCTCGAAGTAAAGATCCTGGACGCCGGCTTCCGGCGCGTCGGGCAGGTGAACGGTGATCGGATCATCGGCGGCGTGACAGATGGCGGCCGCCGCGAGGCCAGCCGCTGCGGCAAGCAGGGCCTGGGTCGACGCCCGGGCTTTTTGTGGGCGAGACATTTATTACCTCCGCCAAATCACTTGTAATCGATCAGCACCGCGATGGTGAGAAACATCGCCGAAAGTAATATCAGCTGCCCGAACAGGGGCATCATGAAGCGCAGCCACTTGCCGTAGGGGATCCTGGCCAGGCTCAGCATCGCCATCAGGATGCCGCTCGTGGGGATGACCATGTTCGAGAAGCCGTCCCCGCTGGTGAAGGCCAGGACCGCGGTCTGACGGCTGATGCCGAGGATATCCGCCAGCGGCGCCATCAGCGGCATGCTGACCGCGGCCTGGCCCGAGCCCGACGGGATCAGCAGGTTCAGGCACGACTCGTAGCCGAGCATTCCCAGCACCGCGATGTAACGCGGCACCTGCTGCAGCACGGTGGCGGCGCCGTGGACGATGGTGTCCAGGATCTGCCCGTCGCTCAGCACCACGCTGATCCCGCGCGCGAAGCCGACGACCAGGGCGGCGACCACCATCTCCTCCATCCCCTTGACGAAGGACCTGGCCGCCTCGGCAACGGGCAGGCGGGCGGCGATCATCGCCACGATACCCATCAGGAAGAACCCGCCCGCCATGTCCGCCATCCACCAGCCGAAGCGCTGGGTGGCGAACAGGATGAAGGCGAAGATCAGAGTGCAGGCGATCAGGATCCAGGTGTGATAGCGCTGGTAGGGGACGGTGGCGGCGGCCTTCTCGTCCAGCACCACGTTGTCGCCGGCCAGCAGGGAGGCCGCCGGGTCCCGCTTGATGCGCGCCCCGTAACGCAGCAGGTGGATCGCGGACACCGTGAGGGCGCAGAAGAGGAAGATCACCCGCAGCCACATGCCGCTGTACTGCTGGACCTCGGCGATGCCCTGCGCCACGCAGACGGTGAACGGATTGGTGGTCGAGGCGGCGAACCCGGTGTCGGCGGCCAGCAGCACCAGGGCCATCCCGTAGAGCCGGTCGTAGCCGAGGCGCTGGGCGACGAGCAGGAACACCGGGATCAGGGGGATGAACTCCTCGCCCATGCCGAGGGTCGAGCCGCCCGCGGCCAGGACCACCATCAGGACCACCGTCAGCACCGGCCCGGAGTTGCCCATCCGGCGGAGCAGCCGGCCGATCGCGGCGCTGATCACCCCCGTGCGCTGTAAGATGCCGAACACTCCGCCGATCATGAAGATGAAGAAGATGATGTCCGCCGCCGCCTCCATCCCGCGGGGGATGGCCGACAGGAAACCCTGCAGGCCGACCGGCGTGGCCTTGCCCTCGACTTCCTCGCCCAGGAAAAGGCCGCGCAGCGAGAAGTGCTTGGCGACGGGGGTGTAGGTGCCGGGCACGAGCAGGGTGCGCTCGGTTCCCTCGACGAGCCTGGTCTCGCGGTCGTAGACGCCGGAGGGGATGAGGTACGTCAGCAGGCAACAGGCCAGGATCACCCCGGTCAGCAGCACGAACACGTGAGGCACCTTGAATCTGGGTCTTTTCATGATTACCTGCGAGTTGGGGGCGGGGGCGAGAAAAAACGAGCAAAGCCGCAGCTTAACCCGCCGTCCCGCTCCGGGCAAGTGGGGGTCGCGCGACGGGCGCCCGGGATGTATGTTTGAGGACCCGGGAAATCCCGGGCCACCACGGACTGTGCCTGCGTTTCCAACCCGGAAGAAAGGGGAAACCGATGAAACAGTGCCGGGGAATCACCACCTTGCTGCTGGTCGCGGCCCTTGCCGCCGGCCCGTTCCTCTGGCCGTCGACTGCCGCCCAGGCGCAGGAGGACACCAGGATCGTGGTCGAGGATCTGAACGATCTGCCCATCTTCACCTATCCGGTGACCGGCTCGGTCACCGAACTGCTGGGTTCGGACGAGCAGTTCACCGACTTCGCCGCCAAGCTGCGCGCGCACATCGAGTCGACCCTGCAGAAGTACCGGATCGACGACAACGCCACCCTGCAGAAGCTGCACGGCACCCTGGTCACGCTTAACCTGCTGGCCGGCCGGGATGACGAGGCGCTGCGGGAGATCGAGCTGGTCCGGGAGCTGGAGGACAAGGAGGCGGTGCGCCTGACCACCGGCCGGGTGGGAGAGGCGATCGTCGCCGCCCGGAAAGTCGCCCACCCGGACACCGACCGGGACGCTTACCGGGCCGCCTTCGCCCAGTACTTCGCCGCCTCGATCTCCGATTTGCCCTGGGACGTGGTCCAGGACCGGATCCAGCAGGGGAAGGGCATGACCGAGATCCGCAGCGAGAACTTCCTGCTCGGCGCGGTGCAGAGCCAGCTCGACCCTGTCGTGGCCAGCACCGGCGAGCTCAGCTCGGACATGGCCCGCGCGGTGGCCGGGATTCGGCTCGCTCTGAAGGTCACCATCCCCCTGCGCCAGGAGATCATCGCGGGCTACCAGGAGAAAATCGACCAGCACCAGGAGCAGAAGCAGGACATCTGGGCGGCGCGGGATCTCACGCTCGAACCGGGACAGGACCTGCAGCCGGTGGTCGTCGCCATCTGGGATTCCGGCGTCGACGTGAGCGTGTTCGGCGACGCCCTCTTCGTCAACCCCGCCGAGGAGCTGGACGGCGAGGACAACGACGGCAACGGGTTCGTCGACGACCGTCACGGCATAGCCTACGACCTGGACGGCCTGAAGACCCCGCACCTGCTGCATCCGGTGGGGGACCAGGAGGGCAAGGTTGCAG
Source organism: uncultured Fibrobacteraceae bacterium (assembly GCA_964484595.1). Lineage (GTDB taxonomy): Bacteria > Krumholzibacteriota > Krumholzibacteriia > LZORAL124-64-63 > LZORAL124-64-63 > CAZAHC01. The sequence goes on from CAZAHC010000018.1 coordinate 15,449, forward strand.
GCGCCATGAAGCACCTCAAGGGCGTGATGGACCTGCAGGCGTCTCTCGAGAGCGAGGAGGCGTCGCAGCTGAAGCAGCACCTCGGCTCGATCGTCCCTGAGCAGGTGCAGGAATTCATCGAGTCGCTCAACTTCTGCGGCGTGTACGCCCACGGCACCCACGTCGGCGGCATCGCCATCGCCGGCAACCCCTACGCGCGGCTGCTGGCGGCCCGCATCACCTTTGACTACCACTCGATTCCCCAGCCGCTGACCGTCGAGATCGCCCGGCGCCACGCCCGGTCTTACCACGAGGCGGTCGACTACTTCGCCGAGCACGGCGCCCGGGTGGCCAACATGAGCTGGGGCTGGACCTTCACCGAGATCGAGTCCGGCCTGGAGGCCAACGGCGTTGGCGAGAGCGCCGAGCAGCGCAAGGAGCTGGCGGGCGAGATCTTCGACATCCTCAGCGAGGGCCTGCACGGGGCGATCGCGAGCCAGCCGGGCATCCTCTTCGTCAGCGCGGCCGGCAACGAGGACAGCGACGTGGAGTTCGACAAGGTCATCCCCTCGTCCTTCGACCTGCCGAACCTGCTGATCGTCGGGGCAGTGGACCAGGCGGGCGACCGGACCTCCTTCACCAGCACGGGCGAGAACGTGGTCGTCTTCTCCAGCGGCTTCGAGGTGGAGAGCTACGTGCCCGGCGGGGAGCGGATGAAGATGTCCGGCACCTCAATGTCCTCGCCCAACGTGGCCAATCTCGCGGGGAAGCTGTTCTCGCTGCGGCCGGAGCTGACGCCGACCGAGGTCATCGCCCTGATCAAAGAGGGCGCGGACCGCAAGGAGACGGAGGGCGGTCCGCTGCTGATCAATCCGCAGGCGACGGTCAACCTGTTGCCCTAGGCCGTGGCCCGGACACATTCTCCGGGCCCCGGCCGGGCCGTCACTTCTTGAGGTAGTTGCGGCGCAGCCACTTGTCCTCGTCGGTCTCCTGCTTGGTCTCGAACAGGATGCTCTCGGCCGACTCGTGGGTGATCTCCTGCAGGTCGTCGGTGACCTGCTGGGCCCGGGCCTCGGTGCCGGCTGTGCTTGCGAGCAGTTCCTTCACGTCCGCGAGGCTCACCGGAGGCCAGGTCGCGCCAGCCTGGAACTCGCCCATCGCCTCGGTGGCCGCTGCTTCCAGCAGGCGCGGCCAGACCTTCGCGAAGAACCGGCTCGATCCGAAGATGTCGGCGCTGTTCAGCTCGCCGTTGATCGCGAAGGCGAAGCCGATCACGTCCCGGCTGTCCCGGACGATCTTCTCCAGGGTTTCGGTGTAGGCTTCGATCTTCCGCTCGAGATCCTCGTCCTCAAGCGTGAGCTGCAGGCTGGTCTCCGAGTCCGGGTTGCGCACCGACTTGTTCAGCTGGCGGGAATACTTTTCCTGCGCCTCGGCCACGGCGCCCCAGACGGCGCCCTGGCCGCCGCCCTTGGCGGAGCCGCCCCGGTTGCCCAGCTTCGCGCTCTTGCTGGTGAGCATCTTGGTCGAGCCGCCGAAGCTGGTCGTGCTCTCCTCACCCCGACTGCGCCAGCGGCCGGACTCCACGCAGTGGGCCGGCACCGGCACCTTGCCCGACCGGGGACGCAGCAGCAGATCGTGCTTCAGGGTGCGGTCCTGCTTGCCGCCCTTGACGATGTCGCCGGACAGGATGAAGACGGTCACGTCGCCCGCCACGTTCTCGATGGCCAGCTCGTTGACGCTGTCGGTCTCGTACACGGTCACCGCGCCCCGCTTCATGGCCTCGGTCAGGGTCAGGACATCCGCTCCCTGCCACTGGTCGGGACCGTGAACGAGGAACAGCGAGAGGTTGGCGTGGCTGTAGGGTCCGGTGAGCCGGTAATCGTCCCAGGAGAGCGTCCCGGTCGGATCGGCCGCTCCGCGGGGGATCTCGCCGCTGGCGCCGAAAGCGAGGGCCAGGATCGCGGTCAGGATAAGGATCACGATGGTGGAGCGGATCATTGTTTTTCCTCCAGATCGTCGGGGACGGGAAATATGGCCTGAGTTGATTCACGGGATATGACGGACCGGCAAACACTTCTGTGTACCAACTCGCAGGGAAATGATTCCCCCCGGCGGCGACAGTGTTTTTGATTCAAAGGTGGATTTAGGATATAATCATGGGTCAAAAGAGGTGCAACGATGCGATCCATCCTCCCCGTGTGCCTTTGCCTGGTCTCGTTTCTGGCGGCCCAGGCGGGCGCGCAGGTCCCGTACGAGACCGTCCCCGACTGGCTGTCGACCGAGACTTCCGACTACGGAACCGGTTGTGACTTCGGCGACGTGAACGGCGACGGGTACCTCGACCTGGCCGTCTCGAACGGCAACGACATCGTCGAGGCCCCGAACTACGTCTACCTGAACGACGCCGGCGTTCTGCCCACCAGCGCCTCCTGGATCTCGACCGACCTGCGTTATTCCGGGCACTGCGAGCTGGCCGACATCAACGGCGACGGTTTTCCCGAATTCATGGTGGCCAACTACATCGCCGGCGACTGGCTGCCCGCCCAGGTCCAGCTCTACGCCAACACCGCGGGTCTGCTCAGTGCCTCGCCCACGTGGGAATCGGCCACCTCCTTCTATTCCTTCCGGGCAACGTTCGGGGATCCGGACGGGGACGGGGACCTGGACCTGGCCGTGGCCACGGGGGAGAGCTACCACGGGATCGACGAGCCGAACTACATCTTCTTCAACGTCGGCGGCGCGCTGCAGACAACTCCCGGGTGGATCTCGGCCGACAGCGACGCCTGCTACGACGTCCAGTTCGTGGACGTGGACCAGGACGGCGACCTGGACCTCGCCTTCCTGCCCAGCGGCGACCCGGTCAAGATCTACTTCAATGTCGGCGGGGTGATCCAGACCACCCCCGGGTGGCAGTCCGCCGCCGCGGGTGAGGGCAACACCTTCGACTTCGCCGACGTGAACGGCGACGGTTACCCGGACCTGGGGGTGGCGAACAACAACCAGCTCGGCGGTGACGGCCGCTTCCGGATCTACCTGTCGGACGGCGGGTTGCTTTCCCCCACCGCCGCCTGGGAATCGGACAGCGGCGGCTACGGCTCGGCCGCCGTCTTCGTGGACATCGACAGCGACGGGGATCAGGACTTCGTTGGCGGTCGCTGGTGGGGCCTGATCCAGGTCCACCTGAACGCGGCCGGCAGCTACCCCGGGAGTCCCGACTGGACCTCCAGCTCCGCTTACCAGTCCGTGATCGAGAACATCGTCTTCGGCGATGTAGACGGCGGACAGGAGATTCTCGAGTCCGAGACCTTCGCCGGAGACGGCCTGCGCAAGCTGTTCTACCTGCCGGACCGACACCTGCAGAGCATCGAGACCGTGGTGGCGGACGGCGTGGAGCTGCCGCGGACCGCGTACTGCCATCACCTTCAGGCCGGCTGGGTATCAATGGCCACGGCGCCGCTGCAGCAGGTGACCGTTAATTACCGCAACTCGCGGGCGAAGGACATGGCGGTCACGAACTGGGACGGCGCGACTTACCTCTTCACTCATGACAACGTCACCGCCGTGGCCCGGGGAGCCGGCGTGCCCGACCCGGCCGCGATTCGGCACGGCGCCTATCCCAACCCGTTCAATCCCCAGACCATGATTCTCTACACCCTGCCCGCCGCCTCGCGGGTCTGCCTGGACGTCTTCGACGTGAGGGGGCGCAAGATCGCCACCCTGGTGAACGCGGACCAGGCGGCGGGGGAACACGCCGTGCCCTGGAACGCCTCCGGGCTGGCCAGCGGAACTTACCTCTACTGCTTGCGGGTGGGAGAGTCTTCCTTCGCGGGCAAGATTTGCCTGGTGAAGTAATTGAAGGACGAAACCATGACCTGGAAAACACGCTCCACCGTGATCCTGCTCACCGCCTGCCTTCTGGGCGGCACCGGCCTTGCCACGGTTGACGCTGCCGTGATTGCCACGACCATCACCTCGGGCGAGCAGCTGCTCACCGGGTCGGTGGCGGACAGCGAGATCGGCGACCTGCTGCTCCAGAACGACAACATCGCGGTGGTGATCAGCGCCCTGGGTCACCTCACCTATCACGGTTTGAGCGGCGGCAACGTCATCGACGCCGGTAAGAGCGATGACCGCATCGACGCCCTGGGTGAGCTCTACACCTACTTCGACGACGACTGGCCGCGGCAGGCGATCTACGAGTCCCTGGTCATCCTCGACGACGGTTCGGGGGGCGGACCGGCTGTGATCCGGTCCGAGGGGGTGGATTCGATGGATCCCTCCTTGACGGTGATCACAGATTATTACCTCGCCGAGGACGCCGACTACCTGATCATCACCACCCTGGTCGAGAACACCGGCGGCGGTAGCTATCCCTCCTTCGAACTGGGAGACGCTTTCCAATGGGGTGCCTGCCAGAAGTTTGCACCCGGTTACGGATTCGCGGTGTCGGGCACCACCACCGAGCCCTGGATCGCCGGGGCGGCCCTGGTGGCGGTTTCCTACGGTTACCTCGGCGGGGAGGGTGACGTCTGGGGGCCCCACGGCAGTGCCTGGTCGGACCTGAACGTGACCACCGCCCACCTCGGTCCGGGCGACACCGCCGGCTACGTCCGCTACCTGGCGGTCGGCGATGGCGACGTCGCCTCGGTGGCGACCGTGATCCACGGGATCAACGGCACTCCGGTCGGCACCGTGGACTGCACAGTGACCAGCCAGGACGACGGCCTGCCCCTGGCCGGGGCAACCATCGACGCCTTCGACAACTCCGAGAGCATCTACCTGCAGATGGAGACCGACGCCGCCGGCCTGGTGACGACCACCCTGCCTGCCGGGGACTGGCGGCTGGAGGCCTCGGCAGCGGGCCATCTCCCGGAAGAGACCTGGCTCACGGTGGCGGTCGGCGGCACCTACAGCCACGAGTTCAGCCTGGCCACCGGCGGCGGCCTGCCGACCGCCATCGGCGACACGCTGACCGTGATCCAGAGGCCGCTGCTGAACATCCCCGCCCTCGTCGTGCCGGGAGATACCCTGGAGATCGGCTGCGTCGCCGACCCCGCAACAACCGGCTGGACCGCCGCCCTGGAGTATGGTGCGCTGGAGGTGCTCTTGCCGGTCGTCGCCGCCGTACACGATCCGGCCACCCTCTGGTGGACCGTTTCGGCAATCGTCCCGCCGGTGTCGCTGTACGAGCTGTACGACCTGCGGGTGACCGCCGACGGGGGCCTGGACGACGTCACACGCAACGCCGTCCGGGTGATGGGCGAGTTCAAGAACGATTATTACTTCGTCCACATCACCGACACTCACCTGCCGGATCACCGGTACTCAAGCGACGGCGGGACCCCGGCCGACAGCACGGAGATGGTGGACCTCCGCGAGGTCATCAACGACATCAACCTGATCAACCCCGAGTTCGTGCTGCTGACCGGCGACTTCGTGAACGAGGGCGAGCTGGAGGATTACCTCGACTGGCGCTGTTACACGCGCGGGCAACGGATCCTGACAGAGCTGGAGGTGCCGGTCTTCCTCACCGCTGGCAACCACGACCTCGGCGGCTGGCCGGCCACCCCGCCGCCCGACGGCACCGCCCGGCGCGACTGGTGGCGGTTCTTCGGCTGGAAGCGGCTGGACGCTCCTCCTCCCGGCGCACCCTGGTACACCCAGAACTACAGCTTCGACTACGGCCCGGTGCACTTCAGCGGCCTCGAGGCGTACGACAACTATGACATGTGGCGCTCCGAGATCTACGGCTCTGAGAGCTTCACCGACGGCCAGTTGCAGTGGCTGGCCGCCGACCTGGCTGGCGCCTCGGGCAGCGCGGCCCAGGTCCTCTTCTACCACTTCGATTTCCAGAACCAGCTGAACCTGAACGCCCTGGGGGTGGAGATGGCGCTCTGGGGCCACGTCCACAGCAACCAGGGCAGCCTCACCCAGCAGCCCTACGACTTGGCGACCAAGAACGTCTGCGGGGGCGCACGGGCTTACCGGGTGGTGCGGGTTTCGGGCAGCACGCTGACGCCGCTGGCAACGATGAATGCCGGCGCGACCGGCCAGAACCTACGGGTGCAGTACACCCCGGCCAACGACGGCAGCCACGACGAGGTGAGCGCCCAGGTGACGAACACCCACGCCGTGCAGTTCGAGCACGGGCTGGTCCGGTTCCTGATGCCCAAGGGAGGCAGCTACCTGGTCGACGGCGGCACCCTGCTGCAGGTGGACAACTCTGGTGAGTTCGCCGTCTGCCACGTCGGGGTGGACATCCCTGCCGACGGGGTCCAGATCGCCACGGTTACGCGGGACCCCTCCGCGGTGCCGCCTGGTATCCCGGCCGAGCTATTCCTCGGCCAGAACCAGCCCAACCCGTTCAATCCTCTCACCACCCTGGAGTTCTCCCTGCCCCGGCCGGGCCCGGTCCGTCTGGCCGTCCACGACGTACGAGGGAGAGTGGTGGCGGTTCTCGCCAGCGGCGACCTGCCCGCCGGCCGGCACACCGCGCGCTGGGACGGCCGCGACCTGCGGGGCCAGCCGGCCTCGTCGGGGGTCTACTTCGTCCGGCTGCAGGCCGACGGCGAGTCGCGGATCAGGAAGATCGTGCTGGCTCGTTGACCGGACCCTTTTTCCGGGCCACAACCGAAGGTTTTGCCGATTTTCCGATTTTGGGCCATACTGGCCCGGCAGGGACGTCGTGATCGCCGTTTACCGGGCCACTGGGGAGGAAGAACCGCGATGGCTGCCACCAGGATCGCCGATCTGCTGGCCGGGACCGTTCCGGCCGGCACCAGCGTCACCGTCGAGGGCTGGGTGCGCACCCGCCGCGACTCGAAGGCCGGCCTGTCGTTCGTGCAGGTGCACGACGGAACCTGCTTCGCCCCGGTGCAGGTCGTGGCTCCGAACACCCTGCCCAACTACGAGGACGAGGTGCAACGCCTGAGCGCCGGCTGCTCGGTGATCGTCGACGGCGAGCTGGTCGAGTCGCAGGGCAAGGGTCAGGAATACGAGATCCAGGCGACCCGCCTGGAGGTGATCGGTTTCGTGGAGGATCCGGAGACCTATCCGGTCCAGCCCAAGCGACATACCCTGGAGTACCTGCGCGAGATCGCCCACCTGCGGCCGCGGACCAACACCATCGGCGCCGCGACCCGGGTCCGGCACTGCCTGTCGATGGCGACCCATCGTTTCTTCGCCGAGCGGGGTTTCTACTGGATCCACACCCCGCTGATCACCGCCGCCGACGCCGAGGGCGCGGGCGAGCTGTTCCGCGTCTCCACCCTCGACCTGATGAACATGCCGCGCACCGCCGCCGGCGAGGTCGACTTCAGCCAGGATTTCTTCGGCCGGCCCGCGTACCTGACCGTGTCCGGGCAGCTGAACGTCGAGGCCTACTGCCTGGCCCTGAGCAAGGTCTACACCTTCGGGCCGACGTTCCGGGCCGAGGACTCCAACACCCGGCGGCACCTGTCGGAGTTCTGGATGATCGAGCCGGAGATCGCCTTTGCCGACCTGCACGACGACGCCGACCTGGCCGAGGAGTATCTGCAGCACATCTTCAAGGCGGTGCTGGACGAGCGGGCCGACGACATGGCCTTCTTCGCCAAGCATATCAACCCCGAGGTCGTCACCCGGCTGGAGAAGTTCGTCGCCTCGAAGTTCGAGCGCCTGGAGTACGGCGAGGCGGTCGCTGCCCTGGAGAAGTCGGGCCGCAAGTTCGAGTACCCGGTTCACTGGGGAGCCGACCTGCAGGCCGAGCACGAGCGCTACCTGACGGACGAGCTGGTGGGCCGGCCGGTCACGGTGCTGAACTACCCGAAGGAGATCAAGGCCTTCTACATGCGTCTTAACGACGACGAAAAGACAGTCGCCGCGCTGGACGTCCTGGCCCCGGGCGTGGGTGAGATCGTCGGCGGCAGCCAGCGCGAGGAGCGCCTGGACGTGCTCGACGCCCGCATCGAGGAGATGGGCCTGGAGAAGGAGATCTACTGGTGGTACCGGGACCTGCGTCGCTACGGGACGGTGCCGCACGCCGGCTTCGGCCTGGGCTTCGAGCGTGCCATCATGTACGCCACCGGCATCCAGAACATCCGGGACGTGATTCCCTTCCCGCGGGCGCCCCGGAGTGCCGAGTTCTGAGGTTGTGGACGGCTCGAGCGCCCGGCCTCAACGGACCAGGACCATCTTCTCGGTCTCTACCTTCCCCTCGCTGACCAGCTGGACGAAGTAGGTTCCCGACGAGGCGGGCCGTCCTTTGCGGTCGCGTCCGTCCCACTCTACCGAATGCGGGCCCGGCTCGTAGAACTGGTTACACAGGGTCCTGACCAGCTTCCCGGACACATCGAACACCGAGAGCCGGACCTTCTCGCGGCGGGAAGTCGCAAAAGGGATGGTTGTCGAGGGGTTGAAGGGGTTGGGCCGCGGCTGGCCGAGCGAGGTTGTCACCTCGGTATCCGGAATTCGCACGGAGGTCGAGGCCAGAGTTTCCCAGGAGTTCGCGGCGGTCTGTCTCTGGATCTCGTAGCGCAGCTCGCCTAAGGACCAGCAGGCGGGGGAGGGGTCGAAGGCGGACATGGTGCGGCCGTCGCCGGACGTGCTCTCGATCAGGCGCGTGGCACCCTGGCAGCGCTCGACCAGCCGGATCTCGGTGGCGGTTGATTCGGCAGAGAGAGTCCAGTCGAGCTGGACACCGTGGCCTACCACGACCGCCTCGAAGGATTGCAGGGCGATGGGCAGCGGGTCGCGGCAGTCGAGCTTGATGAGGGTGATTCCGGCGTCGCAGCCGATGGCGAGGGTGTTTTCCACCAGGAGGAGACTCTTGATGCTCTGGAAATGGTGGTAGGAGCCGAGAAAAGTGGGATTCTGGTACGAGTCGGCATGGTAAACTTCCACCTTATTTCCCCAGGCCGCGTAAAACAGATCACCAGAGAGAAAGGATTTGTAGGTCTTGAAGATGTCGTGGACTCCCTGCACAGAAACAGGCTGGGTAGGATTCGTAAGGGAAAAAAATAAGTAGTGTGCAGGGATAGTATTTGTTGTGAAAAGGAGGAGATTGCCACTGATTCTCATGTTGTAGTATTCGTCGGCAATCGAGAACTGATTGGCGAGAAAGGGCGAATGTGGATCGTGAACATCGAAGATGAATACTTTAGAATAATCTTGAGCGTAGAGGAAATGATCGCGTGAGCAAATTCCATGGTAGGAACTAGAATCAGGGGAAGTAACTTGAAATATGGGGGAAATGGGAAGAGGTCCTTCCAGGTCGTAGAGAGATGGTCCCCAGATTTCGGACAGTATGCTAAGGTGGCTCCCTTCTCTGAGC
>CAZAHC010000019.1:0-23553 GCA_964484595.1 uncultured Fibrobacteraceae bacterium
ACGTCGCCGTCCTGATAATCACCACCATCCATCCGGGCGGCACGAAAGTAACCGGGAACCTGCTGGCGCCGGTCCTGGTGGGGGCCGAAACCAGACGTGGGGTCCAGTTGCCCCAGGCCGATGAATCGTTCTCGGTCAACCAGGAGATCAATTACCTCAAATTTGGCCTTGCGGTGGCTTCCGAATCAGCGGACAATGACAGCTCTGACACCTCGCCAGTCAGGGGGGGACCGGAAGAGATAGCGAACGGGGACAGACAGAAAGTCAGCATCTGACCCGCTGCGGCCCGGAAGGGCCTGGGTCGGATGGTGGACAGGGAGGTCCCGTGCTAATCCTCAGCCGCAAGCGCAACGAGAAGATCATGATCGGAGACGAGATTTCGATCATGATCGTCGATTTTCGAGGCGACCAGGTTCAGATCGGCATCGATGCGCCTCGCTCCATTCCTGTTCATCGATTCGAGATATACGAAGAGATCAAAAGTTCCACCCTCAAGGCGGCGGAATCTGATTCCCTGGATGTGAAGGGTATCAAAAAAAAGGGTTCTGGCCGGAAGAATGTCCCTGGCAAAGAATAGCATTTCCCTCCCCTCGCTGCAGGGGCGTCTATCTCAGTAGCCGTAACTCAGCGTGTGCTCCCGATTCACCTCCAAAGCAGCTGTCTTGACATTCCGGTCGTAGTACCGCGCCCAGCTCTCGCTCAGGTCTATCCGCGCCCGGAACAACCGCTTTCGAAGAACGTCTCTGACTCTCAAGATCCGCCGCTGCAAGCCCTTCAACATCGCCGGCGTCTCCGCTGGGCCGTTCTCCCAGCGACGCTTGATCACATTCCGCCAGACCATCAGTATTGACAGCCTCTCCGCAGATCCCTGCCGACGTTTCGCCCAGGCTATCGTCTCCCGCTTGTGAGCCGCCGTCCCGTGACGGATCAACAGATCCAGCAGGTTGACTTCCCACAACGGGTTATCCTTCGTCCGCCGTTCCCGGCTGGAGGTCACCTCGTGCCAGAACCGGCAGTCCACTTCCCGCATCGCCTGCGGATAGGACCGTTGGTCGTCGCTACGGATGGTGAGCGATCGTCTACCGGCGGTGATAACTGAGAGCAGCTCCCTGATTCCTTTGCGGACAGCCTTCGGATCCGGCCTTCCGAACCGGTTTTCCAGGTCCTGGCGCCGTTTCTTCTGGAAAACGGTCATGCTGCCCTTACGTCGCAAGGGGCTGTCGTTGTGGTAAAGGAAGAAGCCAGTATCAACCTCGACGGCCAGGTTGTGGCTGAAAGGATAGTACTGACTGAGCTCGAAGGATTCGAAACCGTCGATTACTATGGGCCCTCGAGCAGGGCAATCCCGAATCATGTTGGCATGATAGAGGATACAGTGTCTGCCGAGTCTGGAGAGGTGGAGCTGGATGGTGCTATGGGCAGCACCGATGGCGCGGGCGATCTGTCTGTTTGCCATGCAGCCGATGGTCATCAGGAAGATCTTGGGGAGTAATCCGGGGCGTTTGAGCCAGTAGGTTGTTGAGAAAGTCTGTGAACTGAAGGTTCTGCCGCAGTGCAGGCAGGTAAAGCGCTGGATACGTTGGGGGCGAGTGAGTCGGTAGTAGGACCCTTTTCTTTTCCAGGGCCAACTGGCTCTGAAGTGTTTGTGGTACTTACACTTGGGGTTTGGACAGTGAGGTGGTTGCCAGCCAGGGTTGTGTGAGTTCATAACCCTGGTTCTGCAGGAACAGAGCCAGGGACATTCTTCCGGCCAGAACTTATGCTTTGCGGTTGAGGCATAGGGGAGCAGCTGTCTTATCCAACCGCGGCCCCCCCCGCACCCGCGCTCTCTCCCTGCCCAGCCTTTCGAGTTCGTCCCCGAAACGTTTCCGCAGGTCCTCGTCCTGGCGCCACAGCTCGTCGGCAAGGTCTCGACAGGCGTCCATCTCCTGCGCCAAGGCTCTTTCGCGAACTCCCCTGAGCAGGTGGAGGGCTTCTTCTCGCTTAACCAGAAGGGATTCGCACTTGGTGAAGTCGCCACGGTCGAGAGCAGTGGCCAGCGCCGTCGTCTGGGTCAGCAAAAGGTTGATTGATTCTCGGAGTGCCATCGTTTCAGGCCGAAAGGGAGAGGGAACGGGGGCGGTGGTGCTGCTCACCTCCTGCCACCTCTCGGCCTGGATCGTTCGGGGAGCGGGAGGGAGGTGCCGCCGTGGTATCTGGTAAGGAATCCCTTGCAGGATCCGCGCCAGGTTGCTGGCCCGGGGCTGCCGGGTGGCGGGAAAGCTGCCGCAGCGTTTCCTCGGCCGTTCCGGGGGGAATCTGGGTCCAGGCTTCCAGCAGGGGAGCCGTCACGCGCAGGCAGTGCTGGAGATGAGCCGGGTCGTGATCGGTCATGGCGGCGAGAATCTCCCGGAAGCAGAAATCGTATATTGTCTCAAGATTGAGGGTGATCTCGCCGCCGATGCCGTGGTCCAGGGCGTTTCGCAGCTCGACGACAATCCTCTGGGCTTCGCTGGCCCGCTGCATGAATTCGCTGTGGTTGCCGGCCGCCAGCTGATCCTGGGCCTTTTCCAGACAACTCCGGGTTTTTTCGTACAACAGCACGATCATCTTTTCCGGGCCGATCGAACCGAGATCAGTTTCTTGATAGCGATTGATGCCCGTGGTTTTGTTCATTCAGAATCCGTTCCTTGGTTACATGTTGGCGGCGCTGTACAGGGTGGCGTAAAGGTACGAGCCCTGGGCCTGCAGGTTGGCGACCATTCCCTCCATCGCAGTGAACTTCCGCTCCAGGGTGACCTGGTAGTGATCCACGCTTCGCTCGTAACGCTCGATGGTGTCGTCGATGTTCTCCATCCGGTCGGTGAGGGAATCCTGGCTGATCTTGAACATGCCGTCCACGAAGTCGGTCATGTCATCGATCGAGGTCCGCACCAGGTATGCCTTGCCCAGGTTGGTTCCCCGCTCGACGAACAGGTCACGCACGCTGGCGAAGTCCTCGCCGAGGGCGGTGCTGAATTCGGTGGTGTCGAATTCGAGCTGACCGTCGACGCCCTGGGTGATGCCGACCTGGGCCAGGATCCGGTAATCGCCGCTGCTGGTCTCCTCGTCCAGCGCCACGGTGAAGAGATTCCGGATGCGGTCGCGGACGGTGCGCAGGGTGTTGTCACCGCGCAGGGTGCCGCCACCTTCTCCCTGGGCGTCGATGAAGGCGAACAGGTCGTTGTAGGAATCGACCAGGGTCTGGACCTTGTCGGTGATCGCCACATCGTCGATATCCACCGTCACCGTGACGGTGGAGGCCGCGTCGGCGTCCAGCAGGTTGAAGGTCATGCCTGTAACCGCGTCGTTAATGATGTTCGACGAGGCGGTGATGTCGATGCCGTCAATGGACAGGGAGGCGTCCGCGGCCGCGGTCTGGTTGGTCAGGACGGGCGTGGTGCCGCCGCTCAGACCGCTCAGGTCGGCGGTGAAGGCGCCGTCGAGGCCGGAATCGGCTGCGGTTAGGATCAGCCGATAGGGTGTTGTGTCCGAACCATCGTTCAGGAGCGAGGCGTAGACGCCGGCACCGGCGTCGTTGATGGCGTCCCTGAGGTCGGAGAGGCTGTTGGTCGGTTCCGTCAGGTCGATCTGGGTGTCCTCTCCATTGACCGTGATGGTTATGCTGCCCGTGCCCACGTTGTCGGACGAGCTGCTGTAACCCTGGGAAATGTCCTTCTGGTACCGGGCCAGACTGGTGATGACGATGTCGAACGTTCCCGGATTGGCCAGGCTGGTGGCCGAGGCCGTCAACAGGCTGGTGTCGGAGGAGGATGCGGACAGGGAACCGAACTCGTTCGGCGTGTCCAGGGCCTTGACGGCGGTCTGGAGTGCCTCTAGCTTGGTTTCAAGATCGGTCAAGGCGGTCGACTGCAGCTGGTAGAAGCTCTTCTGCTCCTCCAGGCGCACGATCGGCTGGCGCCTGATCGCGACCAGCTGGGCCACGATGGCGTTGGTATCCAGTCCGGTGGCGAGGCCCCCGAACGAAAACGTGCTCATTTCATGCTCCTGTCCCTAGGGTCCGGGAAGCTCCCGGCCCCACGACCTCGGTGCGCACGAATTTCAGGACTTCTGGTCGAAAAGCATGCCTGCCACTTCCACCATCCGCTCCTGCATCTTAAGGAGGGCGGCGGGGGGGAACTGCATGATCAAATCGCCAGTCTCCTGGTGCCTGACCTGGATCACCAACACGCCATCCGCCTCCTCGCTCAGGGCGAGGTTGACGTCGGCGTTTTCACCGACGCGGCTCTGGAGGGCATGGTTGAGTTGTGAGACCAGGTTGGCGACCTCACCCGCGTTCAGATCCTGTTCACCCTGCAGGCCGGGTACCATCTCGGGCATGACACCCTGCGGCGTCTGGGCGTCGAGCGCCGGTTCGCCCGGGCCGGTCCGGTTGATCCCGAGGGGGCGATCCCTGTCGGTTTCACCCGCCGATCCGGGTCGCGAACCACGATCGACCGCCGAGCTCCCTGTCGGGCCAGAAGAGACCTGTTGCGCGTAGGTCTGAGATAATGCCGTAACTTCACTCATGGCTCCACTCATCTGGCTGGGGCGGGCCCCGCACCCGGGGCCCGCCCGTTAGAGCTCCGGACTAGCCCTGGAGCAACATGATCGCCATCTGCGGCGTCAAGTTCGCCTGGCCGAGGATGGAAACACCAGCCTGCTGCAGGATCTGGTTCGCCGTCATGTTCGAGGTCTCAGCCGCGATGTCGACGTCCCGGATCCGGGAGTTGGCGGCGCTGAGGTTCTCGACCGTCATCCCGATGCTCCGGATGGCGGTGTCGAGACGGTTCTGCACCGCGCCGAACTCGGCCCGCTTGGCGCTGACCGTGGTGGTGGCAGCCTCGACCGCGGTGATCGCCGCCAGGGCGTTCGTGCTGTCGGTACCGCCGATGGTGCTGGCGGTCAGGCCGAGGCCGGCCGCGTCCAGGTCGTCGCCGAGATCGAGGGACACCTGGCTGGTGCTGGTCGTCCCGATCCCGACCTGGATGTCCAGGGTGTTGGCCGAACCGTCCAGCAGGACCGTGCCGTTGAACTCGGTGCTGTCGCTGATACGGGTGATCTCGGCCAGCATGTCCTGGAACTCCTGGTCCAGGTAGGCCCGCTCGGACGAGCCGAGGGTCTCGGTGGCAGCCTGCTCGGCCAGCTCGCGCAGCCGCACGAGGATGCTGCTGACCTCGTCCAGGGCACCCTCACCGGTCTGCACCATGGAGATACCGTCGGCCGCGTTCCGGGAGGCCTGTTGCAGGGCCCGGATGTCCGACTTCAAGCTCTCGGAGATGGCCAGACCGGCCGCGTCGTCACCGGCGCGGTTGATCCGCAAACCCGAACTCAGACGTTCCATGGAGAGGTGAAGCCTGGTGGTGGTGTTCGCCAGGTGACGTTGAGCGTTAATAGAGGCGATGTTCGTGTTGATGCGGAGTCCCATGATCTTTCCTCCGTGAAAGGGGTTGGACTTCCTTGCCGATTAAAACGGAGCCTTTGGCCCCGCGGGAAACTCGCTATCGGTACTGGCCACCCCCTTCCCTTCCTGGTTCCTTGCCTTTGCGATTTTTCGAACCGTTCCTTGATCTCTGATTGCTTCCTTTTTCGGCGGGCCGGGAAAAAACCTTTAGCCCGAATTAAAAAAAATTGGCACGGGGATTGATCGGCGATCACCAGCAGGCGAGGCAGCGAGGAGAATGGGGATGCCGGTCAGGACCATCACCGAACCCGAACACCGGGAACTCCTGGCGCTGGTGGAGACGGAGGTTCGTCCACCGGGGGCCCGGACGCAGGCGCTGGACGACTTCCCCCTGGCCCTCGGGCTGGCCAACCGGGAGGGCCTTTACGTCCTGGCCGACTCCGGGACGATCGAGGCCTGCCTTTCCTGCCTCGTCCGTCCTTTCTGGACCTCGGTCGGTAAGGTGTCCGTCGCCGCGATCGGCAGCGTGGTGACCAGCCCAGCGCAGCGTTTTCGCGGCCGGAGCCGACGTCTCCAGGAGGGTGTGCTGCAGAGGCTGCGGGAACAGGACGTGCCGCTGGCCGTCCTGTGGAGCGACCGTCCGGAATGGTACGCCGGACGTAATTTTGCCGCGGCCGGCCTCGAATACCACGTCGATCTCAATGGCTGGCACGCAGGTCGGAGCTCCCCGGGCGGCGGCCGTATTCGTCCCTTTGCACGCGAAGACGTCAGCCAGGTCGGGCGGCTCTACCGCCGCCACGCGTTTCGGACCCGACGCCGGCCGGGGGACGAGGAACAGCTCTACGGAATGCCCGGGACTACAGGTTTCCTTGGTGAGGATTCAGACGGAGCCGTCATCGCTTACGTCTTCTGCGGCAAGGGCGCCGACTTCGTCGATTACGTGCTGGAATGGGGTGGAGAGGTGACTGCGGTCCGCGGGCTGCTCCGCTTCGTGCGAGACGGCGGTTATGCCCACCACCTGCTGGTGCCCCAGGGTGCGGAGTATCTCCGGGAGGCGCTGGGCGCGGAGGGCGCCGGCTGGTTCGCCCAGCCCAGCGGCTTGTGGTCAGTTCTCGATTCGGGCCAGCTGGGAGACCTTTGCACCAGGAGCGGCCGCCCCGGGCCGCCCGCGGGGGACCCGGCGGCGGCAACGACCTGGCTGGGCGGTGTGGCCGCGGACGGCACCGCTCGCCCCGGCCCGATCGAGCTGGCCGTCTGGGGATTCGATTCGATCTAGGAGCGGAATGGCCGAGCCGGTGATTTCCCTGGTTGTGATCGCTCGCGACGAAGCGGCCCGTATTGCCGGCTTCCTGGAGCGGCACCGACCCCTCTATGATGAGGCGGTCGTGATCGACACTGGCAGCCGGGACGGAACGGCCAGGCAGGCCTCTGCGGCCGGCGCGCGGGTATCGCAGCACCTGTGGCAGGACGATTTCGCCGCTGCCCGCAACGCCGGGCTGGCGCAGGCGCGCGGAATCTGGATCCTCACCCTGGATCCGGACGAGGTCGTCCCCCCGGCGGACCACCAAAATGTCCGTCGAGCGGCAGGTGCCCTCCCCGACCGGTACTACCTCCTGCCCCAATGGAACTACACCGGGCGGGTCAGGCATCCGGAATGGCAACCGGTTTCCGGTCGTTACCCGCAGCAGGAAAGGGGACAGGCCGGATTCGTGGAAACCAGGATCGCCAGGATGTTTCCCCGTCGGGCCGATCTGCGCTACCGGGGAAAGATCCACGAGAGTGTCGAGGTCGACGCCGACCGGCTGGGCCTGGCCGGGGTCCTGCTGGACATCCCCGTGCATCATTACGGCCAGGTTTGCGAAGCTGGGCGCCGCCAGCGGAAGCAGGATCTCTACGGACGCCTGGTGCGTGCCAAGTGGCGTCAGAACCCCGCCGATCCCTCCGCTGGCCTGGAAATGGCCGTCAGGTTGCTCGAGGAAGGATGTAGGGAGCAGGCGGTGGCCCTCCTGCGCCGGATCACCGGCATGGCTGGCCAACCGGATGTACGGGCCCGGGCCCGGTTGCTCCTGGGCCGGGCCCTGCTTCGGGCCGAGGATCCCGCCCGGGCGGAGCTGGAGATAAGGACCGCCCTGCGGGAGCGCCCCGGCTGGCTTTTCTGCTGGCTGGAGATGGTCAGGATTCTCGTCCAGCGGTCGGCCTGGACCGAGGCCCAGCGCTTCCTGGCCGATGCGCTGCGCCTTTTCGGACCCAAGCCCCTCCTGCTGAAGGAGGAATGTCGGCTGCTGGTCCAGACCGGTCGGATCCCGGAAGCGGCCGCGGCGGCGGACCGCCTGGTAAGCCTGTGCCCCGGCTGGCCGACCGCCCGCCTGCTTCAGGACAAGTGCCGGCAGCTCGCTTCCCTCGGCCGGGGGAAGGTCCAGGTGAGCTAGCAGGCTGTTGAAAAACCCCGGCCTGGGCCTAAAGTTTTTGAGCTCTGCTGTCGATGATTTGAACAGCTGTGGCAGATTTGTTACCAGCGTGGGCCCTGCGGCCCTCGGGGAACATACTGCGAACTCGAAGGTCCGTAATCCCGGACCGGCCAAAGAGTGGTCCAGCCTGCCGGTTATGGCGGCTGGTCCAGTCGCTAAGCCGGCCTAACCGACCGCGCAATCGAGTTGTCGGGCGGAACCGGGTTTGCTAGAGTTCATGCAAAGGCGCGTTTTCGTGCGGTAACGAGACTGTCACGAGAAAAGTCGGTTGCGGAGGATTTTTTCCATGGCCATGAACAAGATCGACGGGGCGGGTTTCATCCAGCCAAACATCCTGGACAAGTTCCTGAAGAGCAACGCATCACATGAGGAGAAGCCCGACCGCTTGGCGTCGAGCGGGGGACAGGCGACCGCGGGCAAGCAGGGTGGTGATCGAGTGGAGATCTCCGAGCACGCCCGCAAGCTGGACGATCTGCGGCACACCCTGGAGGCGAGCCGCAAAGCCTACTCCCTCTTGCCCGATGTCCGGCAGGAGAGGCTTGCTCAGGCCCGCGCCCGGCTGGAATCTGGGTTCTACGATTCGGCCGAGGTGCGCGATGAGGTCGCGGCTCGGCTCGGGGCTGTTTTCAAGCAGCTCGAATCCATTTGATCCGGTTTCCGGATCAAGACGCCCCTGCCCGAGGGTGATGAGGGCCAAGGCCCTATTTGATTAAATCGCTTACCATTTCGAGGCGAGGTCAGCTTCCCTGACCTCGCCTCGTTGGTTCTGGCCGGAAGAATGTCCCTGGCCTTCCAGCGAAAAGCAATAACCCCCTGGCCCCATCCTGGCAGCTTTGGAAAACACTCTCCAGGCTCTCTCCCAAAAAATGGGATCCAGGGACCGCCTGTCGCCCCTGAATCCACCTGGTTCAGGCCAATTGTGTTGTCCAGCAATCACATAGGCAGGGACATTCTTCCGACCAGAACATTTTCCGTTGCCTGTGGTGGCAAGAATTCATACAGTGGGGCCTATCCAGCAGATCAGAAGGAATTCTTAACCACGGATGGCCCATGCCCACTGATCTTTTCCAGATCGAGTTCGAGCTGCCGCCAGCTGCCGCCGCGGTCGGCCCCGAGGCGTGGTGTCACGACCTGGCGGAGCGGGTCGGATTGATGGTCTGGGCCGAATCCATCGACGACCTCGTCACCAGCTGGGCAGATTCCGCCCCGGTGGAAGGAGCCAGCGAACCGGGCCTGGTGCTCCTGCACGGCGATTTCCTGGGCGCGGACGAGCGGCCGGCGGCGCTTGCGGGCGGCCTGGTGACCCTGGCCGAGCGCTGGCCGGGCTCTGCGGCGGTTCTGCTGTTCCGGGAGCTGGGGATCCAGAACGGCATCCGTCTCTTCAATGCCGGCCTCTGTGACGCGCTCTCCGTACCCCTGGCCGAATCCAGCTGGCAGGCGATGCTGGCTCGTCTCGACCGGCGGCCGGCAGACTGGCAGCCGGAGCGGCCGGGTCCGACCGAATCCGACGCCACCGCCAGCAGGTTGCACGCGCACCGGCGCCTCCTGCGTCAGCAGGTCGCCCGGATCGGCGAGGAGCTGATCCAGGCCCAGGACCGCCTGGAGGAGGCCAACCGGGAGCTGACCGATCACATGGCGCAGCTCTCGCTGCTCTACAAATTCGGCCGGGAGTTGAGCTCGGCCCGGAACTGGGACGAGACCCTGAAGGGCATCCTTCAGAGCCTGGCCGAGTTCGTCGGGGCCGGGGGCGCCGCGCTCATCCTGCGGTCCGCTCCCGACGGCCCCTTCTCACCCCGGCAGACCTATCAGTGGGAAGAGAAAACTTGGGACGAGGTGCTGGTGAAGCTGGAGGATACCCTACGGCAGAAGGTCGCCGACGGGATCCTGGCCCCGGGGGTCTTCCATCTGACCGGTGCGGAGAACGATTCCAGCCCGCGGGGAATGGTGGCGCTGCCGCTGGAACACCAGGGAGCGCGGCTGGGGTTCCTGCTGCTGCTGGACCCGGTGGCCGGTCGCGAGCCAGCCCGGCGGCATCTTGCCTTTCTGCAGGCGGTCCAGGTCATTCTGGCCGAGGAAGTCGCCGCGGCGCAGATGCTCGACCGCATGCGGGAGATCGGCACCTTCAACACCAGAGTTCTCGAGACGGTCCGCAGCGGCATCTGGGTGCTGGATCAGCTTGGCCGGACGATCTTCTGCAACCGGGCGGCCCGGGAGCTGCTGACCGGCGGGTCGGTGGCCGCCCCGCCGGCGGCCGGGACCACCTTCTTCGTCGGTCGCGGGCGCGGAGCGAGTCTGGTGGCCACTGGTCCGGAGGCGCCACGCCCTCTGGAACTGCTGCGCGAGACCGATCTGCCTGAACTTTTCCTGGACGGTCTGTTGCGGCTCGGGGAGCTGGACGGTGTCCTGCTGCCTCAGCTCCTGGAACGCCGGGACCGACCCTTCCGCGGCGAGGGGCAGATCGTGCGGCCGGACGGAGAGGCCGTGCCGGTTCTGGTGCAGACCTCGACCATGGACGGCCGGGGCGAAGGGGAGAAGTGGCTCGTCTTGGTGGTGGAGGACCTGCGGGAAGCCAAGAAGCTCGAGGCGGAGCGGATCCGGGCCGACAGCCTTGAAGGCCTGGTCGAGATGTCGGCTACGCTGGCCCACGAGATCCGCAATCCCTTGATGGGGCTGAGCGCCCAGGCCGAACTGCTCGCCGAGCAGCTCTCGGCCGACGACACCCGCACCCGTTACCTGGATGTCATCACCACCGAGGTCGGGCGGATCAACGACACCATCAACCGGCTCCTGAACTTCGTCCGACCCTACGAACCGCGCCGGGCCAGCGTCTCGGTCCATGATCTGGCTGACGATTGCCTCGCCCTCGTCAGGCCCCGGGCGGAGCAGGAGGCAATCGATCTGAATCTGACCTGTGATCCGGAGGCCAGCGCCGACGAGGCGTGGCGGCTGCCGATCGATGGTGGCCAGATCAAGCAGGTCATCCTCAACCTGCTTCTGAATGCGCTGGACGCCAGCCCGGCCGGATCCGAGATCGGGGTGCGTCTGGGGCGTGACGACAGGATCGAGCTGACCGATGTCCAGCGGGGCACCACCCAGCGGCGGCCCGGGGTGGTCCTGGAAGTCAGCGACTGCGGGCCCGGAGTTCGCCCCGAGGATCGGGAGCGGATCTTCCGTCCCTTCTTCTCGACCAAGGCCGCCGGGACCGGCCTTGGTCTTTCCATCTGCCGGAAGATCGTCACCGCCCACGGCGGTGAGATCGGGGTCACGCGGAGCGGCGACCGGACCATCTTCCGGGTTCTCTTGCCCCTGGAGGGGGCGGACGCGGGAACGCGTTACCGACAGGAGACTTCATGAGCAAGCGGGTTCTCGTCGTCGACGACGAGGCGACCATCCGGGCCTCGCTGGTAGAGGCCCTGACGGCGGAGGGTTACGAGGTGGAGGCGGCGGAGACGGGCGAGGAGGCCCTGGCCCGCTGCCACGGGGGCGGGTTCGACCTGCTGGTGACCGATCTGAAACTGCCCGGGGTCACCGGCCTGGAGGTCCTGCAGGCGATTCGCAACCAGGGCCGGCAAACTCCGGTCATCCTGATGACCGCCTACGGGGACGTTGACACTGCCGTGGCTGCCATGCGCGCCGGCGCCTACGACTTCATCCAGAAGCCGTTCAAGCTGAACACGATCAAGAAGCAGGTGCGGTCGGTGCTGCGCGCCACCGGTGAGGGAACCGGCCCGGCCGCCCAGGCGCAAGGGGCGGTAACCGCGACCGCCCCGGAGCCGCCTCATTTCGGCGGCCACTACATGAGGATGATCCGCGCCTGCCCGGGTCTGGCCAACGTCGCCCGCATCCTCGAGAAGGTGGGTGCCAGCCGGAGCGGCAACGAGACCTCCATCCTGATCCAGGGCGAATCCGGAGCGGGAAAGGAGATCGTGGCCCGGGCGGTGCACGAGGTCAGCGGCACCCGGGGTGAGCCGTTCATGGAGATCAACTGTGCCGCCGTGCCGGAGACCCTCCTGGAGAGCGAGCTGTTCGGCTACGAGAAGGGGGCCTTCACGGACGCCAAGGCGCGTAAGGAAGGTCTGTTCGAGCTGGCCGGCAAGGGGACCATCTTCCTGGACGAGATCGGGGAAATGGGAATCCTGCTCCAGAGTCGTCTTCTGCGCGTGATCGAGAACCGTCGCTTCCGGCGGGTCGGGGGGAAGGAGGAGCAGGAGATCGAGGCCCGGATCGTTGCGGCGACCAACCGGCGCCTCGCCGAGGCCATCGCCGCCGGGACCTTCCGCAACGATCTCTACTACCGCTTGCAGGTGGTCGAGATCGAGGTGCCCCCGCTGCGCGAGCGACCCCAGGATCTGGAGATCCTGCTCAATCATTTCATCCGCGAGTTCAACGGCCAGCTCGGTCTGCAGACCGAACCCGTGGATGCGGCCCTGCTGGAGACGCTGCAGCGCTACCCCTGGCCGGGCAGCGTGCGGGAGCTGAAAAACGTCCTGAAGCGGATTCTGATCCTCGAGGAACCGACTCGCCTGCAAGCGGAGCACTTCCCAGCCCACATCCGGGAAGGCCGCAACCCCCGCGCGGCGACGAAGCAGGCCGCCGTCGGCGCCGCCACCGGGTTGATGCCACTGTCGGAAGTGGAGCGCTTGCAGATCCTCTACACCCTCGAGATGACCGGCAACAACAAGTCCAAGGCTTCCCGTATCCTGGGGATCTCGCGGCAGACCCTGCGCGAGAAACTGCGGCTTTACGAGAAGCAGCAGGAGCAGGCGGCTGGCGGCGCGCAGGAAGCCTCGGCCGAGGCCTGATCGCCGCCAGCAGAGCCTGCGCAGGTTCTGGCCACCAGTGATTGAAGAGTGACCTGCTGACGAGCGTTCCGCGGTGATCTGCGGCCGGGGTGGTAATACCCCGGCCTTCTGCGCCCGCTTCGGATACCCAGCCAACTCAAAATCTCCCAATCAGTTACGTGGATCGATCCGATTTGGCGGCCAACGGGCGGCCGGCGGCGGCGGTCCCTGCCCGGAACCCGGCCGCGGCATGTGGCTTGCGGATGATTTGGCGTTCTGGATTGCCGGTTTCTCCTGGCGAGGATGGAGATGAAGCCAATTTCCCGTGGCAGAGCAATACCTTGCGCGCTTGCGGTCCTGGTCCTGCTGGCTCTCGGCGGCTTCGGGCCCGGGGTAGCCGGAAAGGAAGCCCTGCTCAGCCCATCCGAGCGGGACGGTTACGAGGCCTGGCTGCATTCTATGCAACGGGCGGTCGCCGAGCGGCAGGACCGCGGGGAAGAGGAGCGGACACCGCTTTATCCCTTCGGGCAGCCGCAACACCCCGCCGCAGTCTTCCCGGCCTACCGTGATCTCGCCATCAGTCGAGCCGTGGGCAAGGTGGAGAGGGTAGCCGGTTTCAACGACACCCAGAGCGCGGTGTCGGCCTTCGGGGCCCTGGCCATGGCCCGGAACTACCTGAACCTGAGCGAATACGACAAGGCCCTCCCCTGGTACGTCCGCGCTGCGGAACTGGACACGGGCGGATCCTACGCCGTCGACATCGACCACGAATCACTGGCGTCGGCGGTGGCGCAGGGCGATTCGCTGCAGGTTGTCCAGAGTCTGGTCAACGTCCTCGGCAACCGTAATCTCGCCGGCCGGCAGGCCGAGCTCATCCTCCTTCTGCGTCATTTGCTGGTCCAAGGGGACGAGGAAAACCTCGCCCTGCTGGTGCAGAAGGTTTCCCGCCTGGAAGAGGGGTGGACCGGCGAACTGCGGTACTGGCACGCCTTCGCCCTGGCCAGCCTGCGGAGCTGGACCGAGGCCCTGGACCAGTTGCGCCGGCTGGTGAGCGATCAGGAACAGGTCGCCGGGCTGAGCGAACGTCAGCGGGTCTGGGTCGCGACCGCGGTGCCGGACCTGTTGTTGCTGCTGGGCGAGCCAGGGGAGGCCGGTGAGCTCTACGAGTTGCTGGCCGGCAGCTCGTTGCCCCACCTGAAGGTGTGGGGGGACTTCCAGCTGGCCAATCTTCATCTCCAGGCCGGCCGGTTCATGGAGGCCCAGCTCGGATTCACCGGCGTTTGTCGGAATAGCGAGGCCGGTTTCTGGAGCGAGCAAGCGTGCGCGCTGGCGGAGCTGGCCACCGCTCTGGACGAGATCAAGACGGAGGGCGTGCGCCATGGCGCAGTCGACAAGTATGGGCGCTGACCCCCTGGCTCGAGAGGACAGCCTGCTCGCCAGGCTGCTCGGACTCTGCGAGGCGGAGCTGCGTGAGTACCGGATCCTGCTGGAGCTCTCCCGCCGTCAGCAGGAAGTGATCAACCGGGGAGGCGATTTCGGCGCCTTCCGCCGGTTGCTCGAGGACAAGCGGGAGAGGCTCGACGCCATCGCGCGCCTGGAGGAGGCGGAGGCGCCCGCTCGCACCCAGTGGGAGGACGGGCGCCACCAGTGGAGCGCCCGGGCGCGCGCCAGGTTGCACTGGGCCTTGCAGGAAGTGAGCGGTTTGATCGAGGAAATTCTCCTTTGCGAGGAAGAGAACGATCGTCTCCTCCTCGAGAAGTCGAGTGCTTGCTGATGAAAGCGGTTGGCGCAAGGGAAAGGCCGGAGTTCCGGGACGGAGAGCCCAGCGGGCGTTCCGCCGCCGGGCCCGAGCGTAATGGCCAGTTGCTGCAGGGTTATCTGCACAAGACCAGCAACAGCCTGTGCGGGATCAAGGGCTACGCCAGCCTGATCGCCGCCGAAAAGGCGCACGATCGGCAGCTGGCCGGCTGGGCTGGCAAGATCCTCGCCGAGGTGGAAACGATGGAGAGGGTCTACCGTTCGATCCAGGACGTGGCCTTTCCCAGCTGGCAGGAGCCCTCGGGCCGCGGATTGCCCTCGGCGGTGGCGGCGGCCGTGAGCCAAGCCCGGCGCAGCCACCGGAATCTCTCCGTGCAGGTCGAGCTCGGATACTGCGGCCGCAGCCTGCTGCCGGCCCGCGATCTGCAGCTGATCCTGACCGAACTTCTTCACAACAGCGCCGAGGGGGCGGCCGGGGACGGTCGCGCACGCCAACCGGTGGAAGCGGCCGTTTTCACCACCACCGACAGCCCGGGCCAGGTCGACCTGGTCGTGACGGACGACGGACCCGGGATCGAACCGGCGCTTGCGCCGCAGGTCACCGCTCCCTTCATCACCACCAAGGAAGGGCACCTGGGCATCGGTCTCGCCCGGGTGGAAACCATTATGGACATGTACGGCCTGAACTGGTCGCTGCGCAGCGAACCGGGCCGGGGCACCACGGTCACCCTGACGGTGGCCGACCGGCCTCTGCCGCCGAAAGGGCCGGCGGGGAAGGAAGAATGATGGTGAAGAAGCAGCACATCCTGGTCGTGGACGACGAGCAGACCATGCTGGATTTCCTGGTGGCATCGCTGGACAAGCGCTTCACCGTTTCGACCGCCACCGGACCGGACGCGGCCCTGAAGATTCTTGCCCAGAGCCAGGTGGACCTGGTCCTGACGGACGTGCGAATGCCCGGCAAGGGTGGCCTCGAGTTGCTGGCCGAGATCCAGGAGAAACACCCCGAACCCCCGCCGGTCATCATCATGACCGCCTTCGGCACCATCAGCGAGGCGGTGGAGGCCACCAAGCGCGGAGCCTTCGACTACCTGACCAAGCCGTTCGGGCTGGACCAGCTGGACCACGCCCTGCAGCGGGTGTTCGAGGTGAAGAAGCTGAAGGCCGAGAATCGCAGCCTGCGTCGTAACCTGCAGGCCCGGAAGGAGCAGTTCGGTCTGCTCGGCAACAGCGCCACCATCTCCCAGCTGCGGGAAAAGATCAGGATGATCGCCGACTCGCGGGGCACGGTCCTGCTGCAGGGTGAGAGCGGAACCGGCAAGGAGATCGCCGCCCGCGCCATACACCAGGCCGGCTCCCGGCGCAACGGTCCCTTCATTCGCATCAACTGCGCCGCGATCCCGGAGACCTTGCTCGAATCGGAGCTCTTCGGCTACGAGCGAGGCGCTTTCACGGGGGCGGTCCAGTCGCGGCAGGGCAAGTTCGAGCTGGCCAACGGGGGGACTTTGCTGCTCGACGAGATCAGCGAGATGCCGTTCGCCATGCAGGCCAAGCTCCTGCGCGTCCTGCAGGAGCGGGAGTTCATGCGTCTCGGCGCCAAGTTCGCAACCCGCAGCGACGTCCGCATCATCGCCACCACCAACCGGAATCTACGCGATGAGATCGAGGGCAAGCGGTTCCGGGAGGATCTCTTTTTCCGACTCAACGTGATCCCCCTGACCATCGTGCCGTTGCGCCAGCGGAAGGAGGATATCCCGCTGCTGGCGAACCACTTCGTCAAGGCTTTCTGCGCCGAGAACGGCAAGCCGGTGCTCTCGATCAGCGAGCTGGCCCTGGCCAACCTGGTCCGGCTGGAATGGCCGGGCAACGTGCGCCAGCTCCAGAATGTCATCGAGCGCGCGGTCATCATGAGCAGTGGACCCGAGCTGGACGAGGCGATCCTCGGCCTCGCCGACGAGCTGGACGCGGTCACAGGGGAGATCGAGATCAACGCCGACCTCACCCTGAAGGACATGGAACGCGAGCTGATTCTCCGCAAGCTGCGGCGGACCAGGGGAAACCGGACCCGGGCCGCTCGCGAGCTCGGGATCAGCGTGCGCACCCTCCGGAACAAGTTGAACCTCTACCACGCGTCAGGCGTGAAGATCCCTGACTAGAGCGATGATCAGGACCAGCATATTCCAGCAGGCCCACCTGGCCGAATTGAAGCAGGCGCTGGCGGTCTACGCCCAGCGGCACCGGGTGGTGGCGGAGAACGTGGCGAACGTCGAGTCCGCCGGCTATCAAGCGCAGGAACTGCGGTTCGAGGAGTACCTGCGGGCGGCCAGTCGCCGGACCCGGGGCCGCACCACTCATCCGGGACACCTGCCGATCGGGCGCCGTTCGCTCGGCGACGCCGAGAGCAAGGTGGTCGCCCGGACCACCGAGTTCGACAACGGCATCAACAACGTGGACATCGACCAGGAGATGGCCGACCTCTCGACCAACGACCTCGCCTATCGCCTGGCGACGCGGTTGCTGTCCCGGAAGTACACCCTCCTCCGCGAGGCCATCACCGGCCGGGTTCGCTAGCTGAGAGAAGGAGATCGCCATGAGTAGCGGCCTTTTCAATTCCTTGCGGATCAGCGCCACCGGTCTGCGCGGCCAGCGGGTGAAGATGGACGTCGTGGCCGAGAACCTGGCCAACGCCGAGACCACCCGCACCGACGCCGGCACCCCCTACCGGCGCCAGCGGGCCGTCTTTCAGCAGGTGCTGGACCAGAAGCTGGGGCGGCTGCGCGCCTTGCGCAACCGGGCCGGCGGCGACGAGCGGTTGACGCTGACGCAAACCAGCGCCGGCCATCTGGGCGGCGGTGCCCGACCCCCAACCACGATGGAGGCCGGGGTGGCGGTGGAAGTCGCGACCGCACCGGACGCCTCGGAGTTCCGGGTCGTGTACGACCCCGGTCATCCGGACGCGGACGAGGAAGGTTACGTGTTGCTGCCCAACGTGAACGTGATCACCGAGATGGTTGACATGATAACCGCGAGCCGCGCCTACGAGGCCAACATCAGCGCGGTGCAGGCGGCCAAGGAGATGTTCCGGCAGGCGCTGGAGATCTAGCGCCGGGGCGACAGGATCGGAGGAGGTTGTCCCATGAGTATCGAAACGATCCGCTCGCTGGGCTCGATCAATCCCAGCCGGATTTATCAGGGACTAGAGACCACGCCGGACCGGAAATCCTTCGCCGAGACGCTGCAGAACGCGGTGGCGGAGGTCAACGAGCTGCAGGCCAGGCGAGACGACATGGTCGCGGGCATGGTTGCCGGGGATCCGGTGGAAGTGCACGACGTGATGGCGGCGGCCAAGGAGGCGCAGCTGGCCTTCGAGCTGCTGCTGGAGGTTCGCAACCGCCTGCTCGAATCGTACCAGGAAATCATGAAGATGCAGGTCTAACTTGACCTGGCCGCGCCGGGATTGAAGCGCGGCCTGGGTGCCGGGAGCAAGCATGGACGGATTCAAGCAACTGCTGGACAGACTCGGGGAACGGGTCGGGCGTTTCAGCTTCAACCAGAAGGTCTTGCTGGGCGCGGTGCTGGCCGCCGGGGTGGTCAGCGTGGTGATCTTTTCCTTATGGCTGCAACAGGAGGAAAAGGCGGTCCTGTTCACGAACCTGGCCCCGGAGGATGCCGCGCTGGCCCTGGAGGAGCTGGCCAAGCTGGATGTGCAAGCCGACCTGTCCAACGGCGGGACGACCCTGCTGGTGCCCGAACCGCTGGTTCATCGGCTGCGCGTGGACCTGGCGGCCAAGGGGATTCCTTCCTCGGGGACCGTGGGGTTCGAGATCTTCGATGGCAAGCAGTACGGCATGACCGAGTTCCTGCAGAACGTGAACTTCAAGCGGGCCCTGGAAGGTGAGCTGACCAAGTCCATCGAATCCCTGGCCGGCATCCAGTCGGCGCGGGTCCATCTCGTCCTGCCCAAGTCGTCCATTTTCAAGAAATTGCAGACCGAGGCCACCGCCTCGGTGGTGGTGCGCCTGGGACGCGGGGCCCAGATCAGTGAGAACCAGATCACCGGCATCCAGAGCCTGGTTGCCGGTAGCGTCGAGGACCTGCAGGCGGCCAACGTCACGGTGATCGACCAGAACGGCAAGGTTCTCTCGGCAAGCTTCCGGGACGACTCCCTGGGACGGTCGGAGCAACAGCTGGCCCTTAAAAAAGAGGTCGAGGCCTACCTGAGTGCCAAGGCCGAGAGCATGCTGGCCGAGGTGCTGGGGGCGGGCCGCTCGATCGTCCGGGTGGATGCCACCCTGAACTTCGAGAAGATCGACCGCGAGCGCGAGGTCTTCGACCCCGAGGCCACGGTGGTGCGCAGCGAGGAACGGGACGAGTCGATCGACCCCGCCGGCGGTGGCAGCCAGGAATCAAGCGTCACCAACTACGAGATCAACCGCACCGTGGAGCGGATCGTCGGTCAGACGGGCGGCATCAGCAATCTCTCCGTGGCGGCGTTCGTGGACGGTACCTACGAGGCCGCCGAGGAGGGGGGCGAACCGGTCTACATCTCCCTGGGGGACGACCAGCTGAACCAGATCCGGCGCGTGGTCCAGACAGCGGTCGGCCTCAACAGCTCCCGGGGAGACGTGATCGAGGTGGTGAACATGCAGTTCACCGGCGGGCCGCAGGTCAGCGCCGAGCCGGGCGGCCAGGGAACTCCCGGCTGGCTGGGGCTGGCCACCGAGTACGGGGGCCGGTTCCTGCTGTTCCTGATCGCGGCCGGGATGTTGGTCGGCGTGAAGAAGAACCTGGGTCGCCTGGTCACGGACAGCTTCCGTGGCGGTGGCGGACCGGCCGGCGAGGCACGGGCCGAATCCGGGGCTGGCGGTCGCCTGGGCCGGGGCCCCGATAATTCGCGGCATATGGCCGAGGAAGTAAAGGAGTACGCCGGGGAGCACCCGGAGAAGGTGGCCGAGGTGTTGCAGACCTGGCTCGCGGAGAAAGAGTGACCCGGCTGGCCGGGATGAACGCTGGGATAGGTGAGCGGTGAAGGAATCAATACGTAAGTGCTCGATCTTCCTCATTTCTCTCGGACCCGAGATTGCGGGTCCCATCATGAAGTACCTGCCCGAAGGAATGGTGGAGGAAGTAACCGCCGCCATCGCCTCGTTGCGACGGGTGCCGGCCGATGAGAAGGAGAGGGTGCTCGAGGACTTCGTGATCAAGAGCGGCGAGATCGCCGGCGTCGAGTTCGGCGGCCAGGAATCCGCCATGAGCATCCTCGAGGCGGGGTTCGGCCCCCGGGAAGCGAACGCCTTGCTCAACCGCGTCACCAACTATGGCGACATCCGTGGTTTCGAGAACCTGAAGCGGATCGACCCCCTGGCGGTGGCCAATTACCTGAAGAACGAGGCGCCGCAGACTGTGGCGGTCGTGCTCGCCCACATGGATCCGCGGCACAGCGGGCCCATCCTCGGCCTGCTGCCGGCCGCCATGCAGGGCGAGGTTGCCTTCCGGCTGGCGGTGCTCGGTCCGCCCAACCAGGACGCCCTGGAGATCGTCGAGGACATCCTGGGCAAGCAGGTCCAGGGGGAATTCCTGCGATCCAGCCGGAAGTTCGGGGGCAAGAAGCAGGTCGCCGAGATCCTCAACGAGATAGAGAAGGAAACCTGGCAGGAAATCCTCGACGAGATGCGCGAGATCGACGACGAGGTGGCCACCGAGGTCAAGAACCTGATGTTCGTCTTCGAGGACATCGTGGCCCTGGAGGACAGATACATCCAGGAGATCCTCAAGGAGATCGACGGCAAGGAGCTCACCCTGGCCCTGAAGGGGGCCACCGACGAGATCAAGGAAAAGATCTTCGACAACATGTCCAAGCGGGCGGCCGTGGGCATCCAGGAGGACATGGATTACATGGGGCCGGTCCGCTTGATGGAAGTGGAGGAGGGACAGACCCGCATCGTGGAAGTGATTCGCAGTCTGGAGGAAGCAGGCACGATCGTCCTGGGCAAGGGTGGCAAGGATGCAGAAATGGTCACCTGAGCCGTTCGTCGCGGAGTTCGCGACCGCCGCCCCGGGCGCGCAGCCAGAGGGGGAGGAATTCGCCGCCGTCGAGACCCCGGGCGACAACGCGGGGGTTTTCCGGCGCGATTTCATGACCGCCAGCCAGGAAAACTGGCTGGCCCTCATGAACAAGGAGGAGCGCGCCCAGGTATACCAGCTGGTCGAGAACGACGTCCGGAAGAAATACGAGCAGAAGCTGGCCGCGGCCGAGGCGAGCTGGCGGGGCGAATTGCAGGAATGGCGAGACAGCTTCGCGGCCGCCTTTGCGGAGGAGGTGGGCGGGAAGCTGCGGCTGCTGGCGCGGCAGACCGGCGCGCTGGCTGTCGCCTTGGCCGAGAGAATCGTACGGCGCTGCGTCGAGGTGGACCAGGAGGTCCTGGTGCGCGCGCTGGAGGTCGTCCTCAACAAGCTGGAGGCCGGGAGCACGCTGACCGTGAAGGTCAACGCCGCGGACGCGGAATACCTGGCCAACAACCCGGAACTGCTGGCGAAGTTGCGGATCAGCCAGGTGGTCACCGACCGCCGGGTCGAGCGGGGCGGCTGCCTCGCCGTGACCAGCCTGGAGGAGTGGGACGCCACGGTGGCCGGCCAGATGGAATGCCTGGCCGAAATAGTCCAGGAAGCCCTGTCCGGAGATTTCCCCCTTTCCGAGGCGACGGAGGAGAACGCTGGTGATGATCCAGCCGTGGAGTAGTTGCCTGCAGAAGGTCGCGCAGAGCGACCCGATCCGCTCCACCGGCCGGGTGACCAACCTGGTCGGAATGGTGATCGAGGTCGAGGGTCTGGCGGCGCCGGTCGGTTCCCTTTGTCGCCTCCACGTCGGCCGCCAGCGCGAGCCGGTTCTCTGCGAGGTGGTCGGTTTCCGGGGCCGGACTCTCCTGCTGATGCCGTACGCCGAGGCGACCGGGGTGGCCCCCGGCCAGGCCGCCACCCTGGTTTCCAGCCAGCTCACGGTGCCGGTGGGACCGGAACTCCTCGGCCGGGTCATCAACGGTCTGGGGCAGCCCATCGACGGCGGGCCGCCCCTGAACCGGCTGCCTCGCCGACCGCTGGCGGCCCGCCCGCCCGCCGCCCTGGAAAGGCGGCGCGCGGACCAGCCGCTGCGGACCGGGGTGCGAGCCCTGGACAGCCTGGTGACGGTGGCCAGGGGGCAGCGGCTGGGGATCTTCGCCGGCAGCGGGGTAGGCAAGAGCGTCCTGCTCGGCATGCTGGCTCGCCACGCCCGCGTGGACGTGAACGTTCTGGCCCTGATCGGAGAACGTGGCCGCGAGGTCCGCGAGTTCATCGACCGCGACCTCGGACCCGACGGCTTGGCCCGCAGCGTTGTGGTGGTGGTGACCTCGAACGAGAGCGCGGTCCTGCGCAGCAAGGGAGCCGAGACGGCCATGGCCATCGCGGAATCCTTCCGGGAGGCCGACCGGGACGTCCTGTTCCTGATGGATTCGGCCACCCGGTACGCGATGGCGCTGCGGGAGATCGGCCTGGCGGCCGGCGAACCTCCAACCACCAAGGGCTATCCACCGTCGGTTTTTGCGGCCCTGCCCCGGCTGTGCGAGCGCGCCGGCTGGTCCGCGGTCAACGCCATGACCGCCTTTTTCACGGTTCTGATCGAGGGCGACGATATCCACGATCCGGTGGGAGACGGCATGCGGTCGGTGCTCGACGGCCATGTGATGTTGAGCCGCGACCTGGCCCGCCAGAACCTCTATCCCGCCATCGACATCCTGGGCAGCGTGAGCCGGCTGCGGCAGGACGTGGTCGGGGAGGAGGTCCTGGCGGCGGGAGCCCGGGTGCTTCGCTGGTTGAAAGCGCTCGAGGATAACCGTGATCTTATCAACATCGGCGCCTACGTCAGCGGCTCCGATCCGGAGGTCGACAAGGCGCTGGCGAAGGAGCAGGACATTCGCACCTTCCTGCAGCAAGTCGTGGCCGAGGAAGCCGACTGGAACGAGACGATTGACCGCTTGCTCACGCTGGCGGAAGTCAAGGCCGCCTGATGTTCCGGTTTCGCCTGGCCAAGGTGCTCCGGTACCGGTCCCGGCTGGTCGACGAGCAATCCCGCCACCTGAAGGAGGCCAGGCTGGGCCTGCGGCGCTTGCAACAGGAGCGGGAGGTGCTGCAAGCGGAGATCGAGGCGGTCGCCCGGCGCGGGGATAACTTTCGCCGCCGGGGACAGATGGTGCAGCTGTGGCGGTACTGGACCGCATATCTGGCCGCGCTGCGGCAGCGTGTCGGCGAGGTGCGCGGGCGGGAAGAGGCCGCGGGGGCGGAGGTCGCCCGGCAGCGCGAGCGGTTGCTCGCCCGGCAGCGGGACAAGGAGGTCCTGCAGAAGCTGGCCGCCCGGCAGGAGGCGCAGTGGCTAATGGACCAGCAGCGCCGGGAACGCCGGCAGATGGACGAAGTCGGGGCGATCCGGTTCACGCAGCGTGGGCGGACAGACCTTTCCGACGAAGGGCAAGAGTTTCCGTAAGCGACCGCCAGGTGGGTTGCAGGGAGTTTGGCACGGAAACGCAATCGATGAAAAGACAAGGGAATGGACGGTTCCCGGACCGGCCCAGCTGGCGGCCCCGCTTGGCATCGGGGTTGCGTCCGGACCACCGCCCTGATTTCGCCTGGCGGCGACCGGGGCTGGATTCAAGGAGTAGGCCATGAAAAGCGTCCTGATCATTTCCACGGTCACATTTCTGCTGATCTTCGGTGGGGTGCTGCTCGTGAGCCAGCAGATGCGGCAGGCCTCCACCCCGGAGGCCCTGTCCAGCCAGGATCCGGAAGAGAGGGTGGCCAGCGAACGCGTCCTGCAGGACCTGGCGGTCGAACGTGATCGGATCCAGTGCGACAAGGAGGACCTGCTCGTCTTGAAGCAGCAGATGGCGGTGCAGGAGCGGAACCTGGAACAGGCGCAGCTGGGTCTGCAGCAGGTGATCGACGCGCTCCGGGCCGAACAGCAGGTCTACAACGAGGAGAAGGAGAAGTCGGCCCGCAAGCTGGCCAAGATGTACGAGGCGATGAAGGCCGACAAGGCGGCGCCGATCCTCGCCAGCCTCGACCTGGAGATCATCCTGGAAATCATGAATCGCAT
>CAZAHC010000020.1:0-22026 GCA_964484595.1 uncultured Fibrobacteraceae bacterium
TTTCAACGTTTTAGCATCTCTCGAATCCCGTGTTTTTTGCAATCATGGGGTTAAGTCAGGGCTTGACCGTGTCTGACTGAGTCTGATGGGAAACAATCGACGTCTCGCACGGGGGAACGATCGACGGCCTGATCGCCGCGATCGGCGCCGTCCTGGGAATCTGCGACGAGCAGACCAGCATCATCCCCGGTCACGGCCCGCTGGCGAGCAAGGCCGACCTCGAGGTCTACCACGGCCTGCTCGGCGATTTCCGGGCCGCCGTGGCGGCGGAGATGGCGGCCGGCAAGGACCTCGAGGCGATCCAGGCCGCCCGGCCGACGGCCGACCTGGACGAGAAATGGGGCGGCAAGATGTTCCCGCCGGAGGCCTTCACCGAGATGGTCTACCTCTCGCTCGGCGGGGAAAGCAAGGGAGACGCAAGGTGATGAACAACCGGACCAAACCGTTGATCCTCGTCCTGGCGGGACTGGGGATCCAGCTCCTGCCCCTGGCGGCGCTGGCGCAGGGATTTCAGTTCGGGATCCAGGCCGGCGCGAACCTCACGCAGGCGACCTACGACTCCCAGGGGTACTTCGAGGGCACCCAGGACGGGTGGCGGTTCGGTTTCTTCGGCGGGGTGATCGTCTCCCTGACGCCGGCCGAGCAGGGGGACTACTCCTTCGAATCCGGCCTGCTATTCCAGAAGCGGGGCGGCAAGACCACTATTCCCCTCACCGCGGTCGGCGAGCACGGAGAGCCGATCGACCAGGGCACCGATGACGGCTTCTGGAAGCTTTCCTATCTCTCGATCCCCCTGCAGGCCAAGGCCAGACTCGGAGTGGGCGGGACCAGGCCCTACGTGAAGGCGGGGGTCGAGATCGGTATCCCGCTGGCCGGAGAGGCCGACATGCCGGACCTCTATGCCACCGAACCCGGAGCTCGCAGGGTGGACGACATCAAGGACGACCTGGCCTCGCCCGACTTCTGCCTGCGCCTGGCCTTCGGGCTGGAGCTGCCGGACAGCCCCCTGCGACCGTTCGCCGAGGTCAGTTACTCTCACGGCCTCGGGGATTTCCTAGACGTCGCCGACGCGGCCTTCGACGTCAAGATGCGCCACCGGATCCTGAGTCTCTCGGGCGGGGTGTGGTTCTGAACCAGGGTGATTGGGGGTTTGGCCCGGGTTAGGTGCAGTGGCCGACAGGTTTGTCGGCCTTCGCCGGTCAGACGCTGGCGCCGCCTCAGAATCCCCAGCCGGTGAAGATCATCACCTTGCGGGTGTCCCTGGCGTGGGTCTCGGCCTTGTACGACGCCATCTTGGCGCCGAAATCCTGGCCCCACCTGGTCTCGTACGAGGCCAGGAGATCGAGCTCGGTGCCGTACTCCCCGCCCCCCTCGTTGGCGCGGAACCAGTGATAGACGCAGATGAGCTTCCACGCCTTGATCCTGGCGTTCAAGCCCAGGTAGCTGTCTTCGAGGCCTGCCGCCGGCGTGGCGAGGAACATGTCCGCCCAGCCGTTGAACTTGTGCAGCGTGGCCAGCGGCGTGGTGACGGCGCCCTCGTCGGCACTCCCGCCCAGCACCTCCTGCCCCACGGTGATTCCCAGGCCCCAGGAATTTCCCTTGTACCTGGGCCCGATTTCCGCCCGGTAGTAGTCGGCGTTGACCTTGCCGGGATTGTCGCAGGCCTCCCGCTGCCTGGCGAACTCCCCGTCATAGCCTAGCTTCCAGTTCTCCCCGAGCCTGGAGGTGCCGTTCACCCGCAGCCCCAGGGTGGCCGTCGAGAGGCCCGCGTCGTCCGGGTTGTCGTAATCCAGGAAGTAGAAGTAGGCGGTGATACCAACGATGTCGGAGGGCCGCCAGGAACCGTTGGCCAGGCAGGTGTTCATGTTCTTTTCGTCCCCGTAGATCCGGTTGACGTTGGCGAGGTAAGCGTAGGTCAGGCTGAAGTCCCCCGGGGTGCTCCGGATGGAGACGGCGTCGAAGCTCTGGTGGTTCTGGCGCCAGCCCACCGCTCCGACGAAACGCTGGTTGTCGAGGAGGATCTCCTGCCGACCCGCCGTGATCGTGGTGCGGGGAATCCAGGTCAGCCGGAGTCCGGCCTGGTTCACTTCGGTGATCTCCGGGTCGGCCACCACCGGACGGTCGGCGACGTCGTTGCCCAGGTGGCCATGGCCCTTGTTGTCATAGAGGTCGTCGCCCACCACACGCACGTCCTCGAACTCGAGGAAGGCGCTCACGCCGTGAAAGGGCAGGGTGCGATAGGCGAGGACGGTGCGCAGCGTTGAAGCATGGGCATCCTTCTCGATGTCGGGAGTGTCCTGGTCCACCGTCTCGTAGCGGTAGCGCAGGTCGAGCTTCGTCTCGCCTTCGACGAAGGCCTCCTCGAGCGTGTCGGCCTCTTGTTTTTCCTCCGCATCACCCTCGCCGGCGAAAACCGGAGCCGGCGGAAAGGTGGCGGCGGCGATCAGGCAGACTGCGCCGAACAGGCAGGACAGCGCCAGGCCGAAGCTGCTTTTCTCCTCACGATGCCGGTGCATGAATGTCTCCTTTGACTCGTCCCCAATTCCTGGGCGATCATCAGTCCTGCAAGAAGGAAAAATCTCGGATCCGATTACGCCTGGCGCCTCACTCCCCCAGGATTCTCGCTTCCAGGCCGGTGAAGGCCGAATCGCTCCGACCCGCAGCAAGCCGCTCAATGAGCCGCAGCACGGGCCGGTGAGCCTGTCGGACGGTTTCCGCCTCGAGCGTCACCGGCGGCGGAATGCAGTGCACGCGGTTGGCCAGGGCCAGGGCGCCGAGCAGCTCCTCGCGCTCCTCGGCGTCGATGCTGAACCCCACCGCCCCGGCCGTGATCCGGCGCGCGTGCTGGCAGCTGCGGGTACGATCCTGCCACCCCCGGTGCAGCCCGGGAGCCACGCACGGGAGATCCTCGGCCGAGAGCAGGTCGAGAAGGTCGATTTGGGCCAGGAAATCGGCCGGATGGGCCAGGGCATCGAGGGGGGGATCGATCGCCGGCTCGGGGACTGACATCAGGCTCTGGTTGGTGGCCGGAAACTGGTCCTTCACCTGGTAGAGTCTTCCCAGGGTCAGGAGGTGGAAAGCCCTGAGGGCCAGCTCCAGGCCCGCGGTGAGGGCCACGGGATCCTGGCCCCGGCCGGTGCCGGAGCGTTCCAGCGCTCCGAGCAGGCTTTCGGCCAGGGAGCGGGCGTCATAGGAAATGGCAGGACCATCTTCCGGCATGATTACCTCCCTCGGCGAGTATGCCGGCCAGCCGGAATCACTGGGCGTAGCGCTTCTTGAACTCGGCGGCGGCCTTTTTCCGCGCCGCCCGTTCGCCTTCGCTCATCTTGCCCAGGAACCAGCTGTGCATCTCGCTATTCAGGATCTCGTCCAGCCGGGCTTCCACCTGGTGCGCGGCCCGGGCTTTCTCACCGCCCAGCTTCACGTTGTGCTCGATCACCTCGCGCAGCTCGGGGACGAACTCGTGGTAGAAGCGCTCGGCTATCTCGTACATTCCGTGCCACTGGGTGTAGTCCGGGCCCATCATCGCTGCGCCGTGGCGCGCCCGCCGGCCCTCGTGGTGCCAGAGGTAGAAGTAGGTGAACTCGATCTTGTCGTCGAAGTTCACGTCATTGGTGAACAGCCCCTTGTCCCGGGCCATCTTGTAGAGCTCGGTGGCCGGTCGGCCGAACTTGTCGTTGTACAGATTCACCAGGCCGTCGAACTGGGTGTAGAAGTCGTCCACCCACTCCGGGCCATGACAGCTGAGACAAACCTTCTGCATGTCCGCCCGGCGCTCCTCCCAGCTCTTGACCGTCTTGCCCTTCTTCAGCGCGCCAGCGTCGATCTTCTCCGAGATCGGCGGGCGGAGCGTCCAGCTGATCCGGTCGCCCACGTCGTGGGTCACCTCCTGCTCCTTCGTCGCCCCCATGTGGCAGACGGAGCAGGTGGGGCCCTGCTCGTAGTCGCGGCCGGGGATCCAGTCCTTCTCGTCCATCTGCTCGGCGAAGCGGACCCGGTTGGCGGCAAAGGCGATGCCGTGCTTCGACTCGTTGAACACCTCGAGCTGCGGGTGGTCCGGGCCGAGGTGGCAGCGACCGCAGTTCTCGGGCTGCCGGGCCTGAGCCAAGGAGAAGTTGTGCCGCAAGTGGCAGGCGGAGCAGGAGCCCTTGGAACCGTCGGGGTTGAGCCGCCCCATGCCCGTGTTGGGCCAGGTGGCCGGGTCCAGCTTGCCGTTCTCCAGCACCTTGATCTCCGAGCCGTGGCACTGCAGACAGCCGGAGACGGCGGCCGGCGAGGCGCTCAGCTTCTCACCGTCATCACTGAAGCGAACGAAGCCCTCCACCACCTCGGCGAGCACGTTGTCCAGGCTGCCCAGGATCTTGCCCGCGTCGGCGTGGTGGCTGGCCTGGAACTCCAGGTATTCCTTCTCATGGCACTGGGAACAGTCCTGGGGCGAGACGATGGTGGCGATCATCGCCCCCTCGTGCAGGAACGCGTCGGGCTCGC
The DNA here is from genome assembly GCA_964484595.1 of uncultured Fibrobacteraceae bacterium. GTDB lineage: Bacteria > Krumholzibacteriota > Krumholzibacteriia > LZORAL124-64-63 > LZORAL124-64-63 > CAZAHC01. The sequence goes on from CAZAHC010000020.1 coordinate 4,489, forward strand.
CTTCCTCGGCGCTGTGGCACTGCCGGCAGCCGATACCCGACTGGGAGTGCTTGCTCTCCTCCCACTGGCCGACGATCCCCGGACTCTTGACCAGGTGGCAGTCCACACAGTCCTTGTTCTCCGCGGTGACCACGGCATCGGGCGCCCCGGTCACGCGCTGCTTGCCCCCCTCGATCCAGGCCACGATGAGCAGCGACCCCAGGAAGAAGAGGGAAAGAACGCTGACGACCACTTTCTTGGTTTCCAGTTGCATGTCGATCTGTCCTTTTCTGTTCGGCCGGCCGGCGGCGGGATCGTTGACTCGCGCCCGGTCCGTAACTTCAGTGACTGGAATGCAGGACGATGGCCTCCCACAGGGTGAAGGTCAGCAAGATGAAAACGGTGATGACGCCGATGATCATGCTCCACTCGCGCTTGCTGTTCTTCTTGCGGATCGCCCCATCGATGAAGGGCCAGACCGCGGCCAGGAATCCGGCGAATCCCAGGCTGAGCACGGCGAAGCTGAGCGTGGTGAGCTTGAGCCAGCGGAAGGTGAAATAGAAGTACCATTCCGGCTTTATGTGCGGCGGCGTTACCAGCGGATTGGCCTTCGCCTCCAGCCCGACGGGGAAGACCACCGCGAGAATGGTCATCAGGAACATCAGCGAAACGCCGATGATCACCTCGGTGAGAAAGTGGTCGGGGAAGAAGGGGAAGGTGCGCGCCGAATTTTCCGCAGCCTTGAAGCGGAACTCGGTGACCCCGAGCAGCCGGATCAGGGTCAGGTGCACGAGGAGCAGACCGACGAGCAGGGTGGGCAGGACGCCGATGTGGAAGACGAAGAACCGGGTCAGCGTCGCTTCCCCCACCTCCGGCCCCCCCCGGATGAAGTCGGCGAGCACGGGTCCCACCAGCGGCACGGACTCGGTGATATTGCCGGCCACCGTGGCCCCCCAGTACGAGAGCTGCTCGTAGATCAGCGAGTAGCCAGTGAAGCCGAAGAGCAGCGTGATCATCAGGAGACCCAGCCCGACGATCCAGTTCAGCTCGCGGGGCCGGCGGTAGCTGCCGGTGAAGAAGACGCGGACCATGTGCAGGATCACGGCGATGATCATGAAGTTCGACGACCAGCGGTGCAGGCTCCGGATGTACCAGCCGAAGGGCACCCCCTCGTTAATATGCCTCACGCTCTCCCAGGCGTGGTCCGGGTTGGGCACGTAGTGGAAGGCGAGCAGGATCCCGGTGATCACCTGTACGCCGAAGAGGTAGGCTGGCGTGCCCCCGAGGCACCACCACCAGTGCTTGAGGTGCTCGGGCACCGGTTCGCTGCCGAACTTCTTCAGAGTTTCCGGGTTCAGCGGGGCGCGCTCGTTGATCCAGTTGGCCAGCGTGGTCATGTGACATCCACCATGGCGTAGAGAGACGAACCCTCCACGACGATCTCGCACCGCTTGAGGTGCTGGTTTTCCTTGGCCGGCGGGCCGGCCTGGGGACGACCCTCGGCATCGAAGATCCCGCCGTGGCAGGGGCAAACGAAGTGCTGCTCCTGGCCCTCCCAGTGCACCTTGCATCCCAGGTGGGGACAGAGGCTGGAAAAGGCCTGATAGGGATCGCCGTCGGCGCCGGTGTTGGTGAGCAGGAAGCGTTCACCCCGGGGCGTGGTGAACTGGATGCTTGCCAGCGGCGGGACGTCGCTTGTGAACCCGACGAACATCTTGGTCTTCTGGCCCTGGGCCCGCGAGGGATGGAGGAAGCGGGTGGAAATGAGGCCGAACAGGCCATAGCTCGCGCCGAGGGTCCCCAGGGTGAGCAGGGTGGTGAGGAAACCTCGCCGTTCCTTGATCTCAGGGGCGTCGATCGGTGTGGTTTTGCCCATGGGCATCGCCTCTCGAACAAGGAGAATCAGATCAAACGTGGCCGCCGGCGATGCAGGAGTGCCGCTATGAACTCATGCCTTCGCCCGTGACACCTGCCGTTCCGGGGACGGCTCCCCGCGCTTCTTCAATCCGCCAGCTCAACGGACACCTCGGCCTCGGCGATGAACGCGGCCAGGGTCAGCCGGCCCAGTTCCTGGTTCAGGAGTTCGCCGACCTTCCCGGTCAGGACGCTCAGGCGACAGCGCCCCCCCCCGCAGATCCGCTGGCCGAGGATGCACTGCTCCTCGCGGTTCAGGGGCCCGCTTACCGCCTCCACGATTTCCAGGAGAGTCACCTTCTGGGGATCAGCAGCAAGCCTGAATCCGCCGGCTGCCCCCCGGGTGGAGTGGAGAAGGCCTTCTCGGGCCAGCGCCTGCATCACCTTGCTCAGGTGAGAAGGGGAAACCTTCAGCTCGGCCGCGACCTGCGAGGCGGAGACCGGCCGATCTGCGCCGGATGCGGCCAGGTAGGTCAGGGCGTGGACCGCCAGATTCGCTGCGACGGAGAGCGAGAGCATGATTCCCTGATTGTTATCGTTAGGGCCCGCGCAGGGGCGAACGCCGCGCGACACCTGCGCCAGGTAATTCGGAATTGGGATTCTTTATACCGATTTCAGGGGGGCTTGTCAAACAATCCTATCGCTTAAATAGGATTTTTCGTGTACTCCATTTCACGCTCTCCAATCCCCGGGGGACAGGGATTTCAACCGCAAAATCCCGCTATCGGCCAGGAACAAGCCAGTGCCCATGCCTGTCAATCACACATGGCCGGACAAGATATCCCGGCCTATCCCTCGGCATGCCGCCGCAGCAAAACCAGCGTGACGTCATCGTCGAGCAGGTTGTCCCCCATGAAGAGCCGCAGGTCGTCCAGGGCGCCGTCGGCGATCTTTTCGAGGGACCGGCCGGCCCTTTTGGCGGTGCTGGCGAGGAACCTCTCCTCGCCGTAGAACTCCCCTTCCACCTGGGCCTCGGGAATCCCGTCCGAGAAGATGCAGAGCAGCGATCCGGGCGCGAGGTCGGTCTTGCCGACCGTGAAGGTGGCCTCGGGAATCAGTCCCATGGGCATGCCGGTCGAGTCGAGGGTCCGGATCTCCTGCCCGTGGATGAGCAGGGGGGGATTGTGGCCGGCGTTGACGTACTCGAGCCGGTGCCGCCGGGGATCGAGCAGGCCCAGGAACAGGGTCACGAAGCGCAGCTCGTCCGATGATTCCTCCACCTGGCGGTGAACCCTCTCCGCCAGCTTGACCGGCGCCGGGCATTCCTGGTAGAGGATCCGCAGCGAGGCGATGACGTTGGACATCAGCAACGCCGCGCCCATCCCCTTGCCGGTCACGTCCCCGACCACGATGGCGACCCGCCCGTCGGCGAGCTCGGTGATGTCGTACAGATCCCCGGCCACCTCGAAGCACGGGATCTGCCTGGCCACCAGGTCGTAACCCGGCAGGGAGGGCAAGGTCCGGTCGAGCAGCTGCTTCTGGACCTGGGCCGCGGCGGCGACCTCCTGCTCCATGCGCTCCTTCTCCCGCTGGTCTTCCAGCAACCGGGCGTTGGTCACCTTCACCGCGATCAGGTTGGCCAGCAGGGTGAAGGCCTGCAGCTGGATGCGGTCGTAGCGGACCTGCGGGTCGTCGTTGTCGGCGTAGAGAAGGCCGATGACCTCGTTGTTGTCGAACAGCGGGGCCACCATGGCCGACCGCAGGTTCTGCGCGATGACGCTCTGCTGGGCCTGGAAACGGGGATCGGTCTGGGCGTCGTTCAGCAGCAGGGCCTGCCGATCCTTCAGGACGGTCCCGATGATGGTCTGGCTGAGCATCGGCTTCGGCCCGGCCGGATCGAAATGGGGGCGGGCTGCCCGGATGGCCGGGCTGCCGTCCGGGGTGTCGGTCAGGAGCAGCAGGATCCTTCGTGCCCGCACGACGCGCTCGAGGATGCCCAGCAGCAGGTCGAAGGTCTCGCTCAGGGGCCGCGGGAGCATCAGCAGGTTTCCCGACTCGGTGACGGCGCGGAAAAGGACGGGATCGATCGCCGCGACCTTCCCTACGCCCCCCGTCACCTCTTCCCAGCTCAGACTCTCCTGGGCATGGATGTTCTCGTGCTCCGACAGGGCAAGGACCGTCTGGTGCAGGACCGACACCGGCGAGGCCTCCTCGGGCGAGGAGAACTGAGCGTTCAGGAGAGTCAGCTTCTGGGCGCCGAAGCCGATCTCGTCCCGGTGCCCGACCTCGATCTCGCCGGTGACCTGCTCGCCGTTCACGAAGGTGCCGTTGCTGCTGCTCAGGTCCTTCAGCAACACCCGGTCGCGCTCGACCAGTATCTCGGCGTGCTCCCGGGAGACCGAGTTGTGCTGGAGGTTGATGTCGTTCCGTGATCCCCGTCCGACCAGGTGCCGTCCGAGGCCCAGGGGGATCTGGAGGAAGCGGCCCGAGGCGGTTCCGGAAAGGACGTACATCTGGGGCGCGCTCCTGACGTTTGGGGGCCAAGGAGGTCGGTTCGGCACCGCATTGTACACCCTCGGCCTGGTGGTTGCCAGGAGGATGGCCCCTTGGCTGGTCCTGTTGGTTCCCGGGGGCGCTCCCCGGAAACCAACAGGACCAGCCAAGGGGCAAAACCCGGCAATCACCAGGCCTGGGGAATAATGGTGAGATCTAGTTATGTTATTGAGATTACAAAGGTTACAAATACAAAGTACACGTGTACTTCTGGCGATGGGGCTAAACCGGCCGGGAGGGGATCATGAAGGCGGCCTGCCCGCTCGGGCCGGTCTACTCCTCCTCCCCGTAGATATCTTCCAGGCCCACCAGCTTCTGGCGAACGTCCCACAGGATCTGGGAGAGTCTTTCCTCGGGCAGCCCGATGACCTCCAGCAACTCGCTGTACCGGGCGGGATCGATCTCCTCGCCCAGGTCCATGAAGGCCTGCGTGCCGATGCCCCAGGTGTCGCAGATTTGGCCGGCCAGGTTGAGCAGACAGGCCCGGGGGCGCCACTCACCGCCGTCGCGCGGCGAATGATGATACCGCACTGCTTCGTGGATGTTCTCCGGAATGCCCCACCCCTTCATGATGTGCTCGGCCAGCTCGGCATGGTCGATGCCGCAGGTCTCGATCTCCTCCTCCTTCTGAACATCGCGGGGGCCTTCCTTCGGATCCAGGAAGCCGTCCAGGATCAGCTTGCCGACATCGTGGACCAGCCCGGCCACGAACGCTTCCTCCCCGTCCAGGCCGCACTCGGGAGACGCCTCGGCCAGGGCCCGGCAAAGCAGGCCCGAGGCCATCGAGTGCCACCAGAATCCCTTGGCCGGGTAATATTGATAGCAGCGCAGTTCCTTCAGCATCAGGCCCTCGGAGCTGACCGCGTAGACGATCTTCTTCATGTTGTCCAGGCCGATGAGGACCACGGCCTCCGGGATGGTCCTGATCTCCCGGTTGCCGCTGTACATGGGACTGTTGGCCACCTTGAGCAGTCTCGTCACCAGGGCCTGGTCCTTGCTGATCACCTTCTCGAAGTCCTTGGCGGTGAAGTACTCGCGCTTGGCCAGCGCCAGGAACTCGGTGACCACGTTCGAGAGGCTGGGCAGCTTCTCGATCCGGTCCAGGACCTGGTCCCGGATCCTCTCCCTGCCGGTATCCTGCTTCGCTGCTTTCGTCTCGACCATGGGTGCCATCTCCTCCCGGCTGTCTTCCGGCCTGCTCACTGCGCGTTGGGGGGCCTGTTTTCGTCCCCGTGCGATCCCTGCCTTGTTTCGGCAAGAAACGGCCGCCACCTTAGCCCGGCCCGGGGGCCGTTACATCCGGTCCTTGATCAGCTGCTTGGCCGTCTCCGCGCTCGACCGCATGCGGGCCTCGTCCAGGATCACCGGCGAGAGCAGCATCACCAGCTCGGTCTTCGTCTTCTCGCGGTAGCTGCGCTTGAAGAAGTAACCCAGCAGGGGAATGCTCTTCAGGAGCGGGATCCCCTTGTCGGTCTTCTTCAATCCCTCGGACATAAGTCCGGCGATGACCAGGGTCTCACCGTCCTTGACCATGCCGACCGTGTCGAGCTCCCGCACCGAGAGCACCGGCTGGGTGTCCTCGTTGGGGCTGGTCTCCACGCGAACGATGTCGGTGATGGTCGGGTGGACGTTCAGGGTCACCATTCTGTCCTTGCCGATCTGGGGCGTGACATCCAGGACGATCCCCACCGGGAAGATGCGCGGCGAGTACTCGACCACGGGGTTTGTGGAGCCCTCGTCCGTCAGGACGGCCGGTTCCACCATCGCCTCGAAGAAGACCTCCTCGACCACGACCCGCACCACCGCTTTCTGGTTGTTCAGGGTTGTGATGCGCGGGGTGCTCAGGACCTTGATCGTTCCCTGCTCGCTGATCATCTCCATGACGCCGTAGGCGTCGGTGCCGTTGACCACGAACGAGAAGCCCGGATTTTCGAGGCCCTCGGTGGTGGCCAGGCCGGTCCCGAAATCGGGCTGTCCCGCCAGGACGGTCCAGTCGATGCCGGTGCGGTCGGTGTCGCGGAGAGTCACCTCGAGGATCTGGACCTCGATGGCCACCTGACGGCGCAGGGATTCCTCCAGGCTGCCCAGGAGGGTGGCCGCCCGCTCGACCCGGCTCCACTCGGCGGTGACCTGGATCAACCCGGCCATGGGATTGACCACCAGGGTGCGCCCGTGGGTGTCGGAGATGCTGGCGGCGATGCCGTCGCCATCGGACTCGACCCCGCCGATGACCTCTTCCCCGGGGAAGACCAGGGTCTGCAGGGCCTGGATGATCTGGGGCCAGACCGACATGATCACCGTCGTCGTCACGTGGCTCTCGTTCTCCTCACCGCCGCCCTCGCCGCCGCCACCGCCGCCGCCGCTCTCGCCGCCGCCCGTGCCGGCCGACACCAGCAGTTCGCCGCGTCCTTCGCGCTTGGTGACGGGGTAATCGAAGGACAGCCAGCGGGTGACCATCCCTTCCTTGTAGACGATCAGCGCACCCGAGAGGATCTCCCAGCCGAGGTTGATCGGCTCGAGGATCGCGGCCAGAGCGCTCGGCAAGGGGACGTTCTCCAGGTGGACGTTCACCTTGCCGGTGGCGTCCGGCGCCAGCTGGAGGCCGAGGCCGGCGTTGCTGGCCACCTCGCTCAGAATGCTGCCCACCTCCACCCAGCCGTTGGTCACCAGGGTGACCCTGGGATCTTCCTGCCCGCCGCCGGCCGCCGTTTCCGCCCGCGCCCCTTCCGGACACCAGGCGGGCGAGCCGAGCACGGCCACCGCGGCAATAACGAGGAGCAATCTCTGCTTCATGGCTCCGTCCTTCCCCTTTTCCGGACCGTTATTTCAACGCATCACCAGTTCGATTTCGGTCACCTTCACTCCCCGCGGGGGCCGACCACCGGCGGGTGATAATCTCCCCCGGGGTTGGGCACCGCCACCGGCAGGAAGATGTGCTTGTCCCCCTGCCGCAACAGCACGCCATCGGTGGCGATCCGCGCGACCTGGTAGCCGCCGACCGTCTCCCCCTCGTGAACGGGCCGACCGTCGATCAGGGCCGCCGGCTTGCCGTTCACCAGCATGATGGCGGTGCATTGCACCGGGTTCCCCGCGCTGCGTGACGACTGTCTGACCGGGGCCACCCTGACCGGCGTCGCCCGGAAGGGATCCCGGGCCGGCCGCCCCCTGCCGTCCGCCAGGCTGCCGGCGGCAGCCAGCCAGCTCCCGTCCGCGCCGTCCGGCAGCCCCGCCACCTGGACCATGGCGCCCTGGACCAGCTGGTCCAGATCGTTGGGAATCGGCAACGATTCCTCGTTCACGTCGGCCAGGTCGAGACCGGGGCTCGAGCGGGGCAGGAAGGTGCGCAGGTTGGCCACGGCGACCACCACCAGGAGCACCAGGACCGGCACGTAGACCCGCTTATCCCTCAGGTTGATTCCGCTGTTGGACATGGAAATCCAGCTCCATTCTCACGTCGATTCCCCCGCTGACCGGCTCCGCCTTGAGATGGTGCACGCTCAGGGCCCGGGGGATGGTCCGGAGGCCCGCCAGAAAGGCGGCGAGCTTGCCGTAATCGGCCTCGAAGCTCACCAGCACCCGGAAAGCCCGCAGCTCGTCGCTGGGCAGCTCGGTGAAGTCGGGGCCGAGCTGCTCGATCAGGAGGTCGACCTCGCCGTACTCCTCCTCTTCCTCTCCCTCGTCGTCCCACTCGTCGGAGCGGTACTGGTACTGCTGGGGGGGTTCCTTGACGGCGATGGGGTCGATACCGCAACTCCTGGCCACCTGGGCCAGCTGCAGGAAGACCGTCTCCCGATCCTCATCCACCGGGAATAGTCGGTCGTACTCCTGCTCCAGGACCGGCTTCCATTGCCGGGCCCCCGATTCCAGCCAGGCGCCCGCGACCAGCCACTGGTTCAGGGTGGTGATGCGCGAGAACGTCTCCCCGATCCGCGCCTCGTTCTGCTGCGCCTTATTCCAGGCCGGCAGCGAACCTCCCAGGAACAGGATGACCCCGGTCGCGGCGAGGACCGCGATTACCACCTTCCGGGGGGGCCGCTTGAAACCCATTTTCCGCCCGCCCATTTTCTCAACCACCTTCGGTGACGACGTACTTCAGCTCGAAGAGGACCCGGGAGCGCGGCGGACCTTCTTCGTCCACCCCGCCGATCTCCAGGCGCCCTTGCTCGGTTTCCGCCTCGATTCGCGGGCACTCCGCCAGCCCGGCCAGGAACTCGAGGAAGACCTCCTGGGCCCCGGCCCCGTCCCGGGCCCGGCTCTCGCCGATGAGGGTCAGGAGGTACCTGCCCGTGCGATCCTCGCTGAGTTCCAGCTCCTTGAAGACGACCGCGTCCGGCGTTCGGGAGGCGATCTCCTCCAGCAAGCCGGCCAGGTCCGGCTGGTACCGCGTGAACTCGTCCACGTTCTGCTGCCGGTTGGCCAGCAACCGGCTGTCCAGGTAGGCCAGCGCCGCCTCGCCCAGTCGCGAGTCGGCCTGCGCGAGGTATTCCTCCGCATGTTCCAGGAAGCCTTTTTGCACCTGGACCGTCCAGAGCCCACCGACCAGCAAGGTCGGCACCACCGCGGCGCCGAGAGCTGCCGCCGCCAGGGTCGCGTGACGTTTCAGGGCCCGCCGCACGCGGTTCTGCGCCTCGTCCGGCAGGAGGTCGAAACCGGGTCTTTCAAGCGAGGCGACCGCGCCCGCCAGGGAGATGACTTGCTCCCAGGAGACCGATCCCTCGGGGGCGGCGAACAGCTCCTCCGCTCGCCAGTGATCGACCTCGAAACCGGAAAACGAGCCCAGCCGCTCGGCCAGGGCCGTTGCCAGGGTGGGCTCGCCGCTGACCACCACTTGCTGCACGTTCAGGCTCCGCTCGGTCTGCTGGGCGAAGTAGTTGGACCGTTCCACCTCCGCCGCGAGCCTCTCGAGGTACTCCTCCTGCTCCTCGCCGCCGGACAGGTCTTCCGGCAGCGGCCGGCAGAAGAGCAGGCCGCCCTCGTCTCCCACGCAGATGAACCGTTCGGTCTCGCCCAGGTACACCAGGTTCCAGGCACCCTGCGGATCCTCCCCGGGCCGGTGGCGCCGGAACAGCAGGTCGAGGGCCAGGAACCCCGGCATCATGGCCACGGGCCGGACACCCAGCTCTGTCGCTTTTCCGTAGAGATGATCCCGCACCGGGCGCCGGACGAAGAGGGCGGCGATGTCGTGCCGCATCTGCGGCTGGCCCGCATCCTCGGCCCCCTGCAGGGGCGTGAACGCCACGACCCAGTCCGAGGCCGTCCCTCCCTTGTCCCGCTGGAAGATGCCCAGCAGGGCCGCGCTCATCTGCTTGTCCTTCATGGACGGCAGGGCCGTGATCAGGTGGGAGACCTCGGCGTTGGGCAAGAGCTGCACGACCCGGCAGCCCGGGCCGGTCAACCCCTTCAAACAGGCCGGCGGCGGGGACTGCTCGGCCGACCAGCTCTCGGCCCACTCGACGGTGTAGGGTGTGTCCTCACCGGTTCTGATCCGGAAGGCCCGGGATACTCCCTCGGCCATGATCAGGCTGTGACCGGTTTGCTTCTTCAACGTCCGACCCCCTCTGTGGCCTAGTTCAGCGCGGCGGAGTTGACCTCGAGCATCAGGTCGTCGCCGCCGCCGTTCTGGTTCTGCCGGTTCGGGCCCGGGCTCCAGATCCGAAGGACCGGGGAACCGCCGCCCAGGATCGTCGACAGGTAGTTGCTGTTCCACTCGTCGATGAAGGCGTCGTTCTCGTAACCGCCGTCCAGGTAGTCGCCCCGCAGGTCGGTCAGGCTGCCCGGGAAGGTCCCCAGATCCAGGTAATGGGCCCGGGCGGCGTCGGCCAGGGCTTCCAGCTCGGCCACGCTCTCGTCCTCCTTGTCCCGGTTCACGCGACCGACCGAGACGAAGTGGACCAGGTCGTCGTGATCGGCGACGTTGGCGAGGACCCAGGTCTGCCCCTGGTCGGGCATGTCCTGGCGGCGATTCACCCCCGCGCTGGCCAGGATGATGTCGGCGCTGGTCGCGGGCACCGCGGTGGGGTTCGCCACGTAGGTGTAGCTCTCGCCGAAGGCGTCGCTGGCGACCTCGGTGAACGGGTTCCGCTGGCCGCCGTCCACGTAGGGACCGCGCCAGCCGGTGACGCCCGGATCGGCGATCAGGGCCGCCAGGCCCTCGCTCTGGGTGGGGAAGCGGCCGGTGTCCTCGTAGAACTCGAGCAGTCCGTCCTGGAGGCGAGCCATCTCCCTGGCGGTGGCGTCGTTGCGGGCGGCGTTGATCTCGTGGAAGACGACCGGGGCCAGGGCGCCGGCCATCACGGCCACGATCGCCACGGCGACGATCACCTCCATGAGAGTGAACCCGGGGGCGAACCTTTTCGCTGTGGTCGCTTCTGGCATCTTCCCTCCTAGCCCAGGTTGCTGCGCATCTGGAAGATCGGCAGCAGGATCGACAGGGCCGAGACGGCGATCAGCCCGCCCAGCAGCGCGATGATGATCGCCTCGAAGAGCGTGAAGGCCTGTTTGAGTGCCCGGGGGATCTCCTTGTCCAGGAAATCGGCCGCCTTGGCCAGCGACGTGTCCAGCTGGCCGGTCTTCTCACCGACGGCGATCAGGCGCTGAATGAGCGGGGGGAAGTTCCGACTCTCGGCGAAGCTGGCGGCCAGCGTCTCGCCCGAGGTCACTCTCTGGTGGATCATCGCCAGGTCCTTGGCCAGGACCTCGTTGCCCACCACCCGCTGCAACAGCTCCAGCAGGCGCAGCAGGTCGGTACCGGAGGAGAAGAGCAGGGAGAAGTGCCGGGCGAAACGGGAAAGGGACAGCTTGTGCATGAAGCCGCCAACCACCGGGATGCGCAGCAGCGCCAGGTCGGTCAGGTAGTGACCCTGTTCGGTCCGGTGGAAGAGCTTGAACCCGACGACCGCCGCAATGCCCCCACCGAGCATGAAGGGCCACCAGCGGCCGAAACCTTCCCAGACGCTGATGACGGCCTTGGTAAGACCCGGCAGCTCGAAATCCATCCCCTCGAACAGGCCCATGAAGCGCGGCAGGACGTAGAGCATCAGCAGTACGAAGAGGCCCATAACGCCCGCCAGCAGGACGGCGGGATAGACCATGGCCTGCTTGGTCTTGCCCTGCAGGTCGTCGAACCACTCCAGGTAGGCGACCAGCTCGCCGAAGGTCTCGGCCAGGTTGCCGGTGTCCTGGCCCGCGGTGACCATGGCCACGTAGATCTCGGAGAACACCTCCGGGTGCTTGGCCAGGGCCTCGGCGACCTGGGTGCCGCCGCTGATATCGTTGCGGATGTCGGCGATGATGTCCCGGAAGGCGCCGCTCCTGGTCTCCGCCTCGAAATCGCGCAGGGCGGACAGGATGGGGATGCCGGCGGCCAGGCTGGTCGAGATGTTCAGGGTGAAGTCGCGCAGCTCGCGGCGGCCGGCCCGACCGGCGAAGGAGAAGGACTTCCCCAGGGAACCGAGGGTCGACTTGCTCTCGATCAGGATCAGGTCCTGGGCGAAGAGAGCCTGGGTCAGCGCGGCGACGTCCGCCGCGTTGCGGATGCCGGAAACCGTCTCGCCGGACTTGGCCAGCGCCTTGTAGCGATACTCCCTCATGACACTACCCGCATCATTTCGGCCAGGGAGGTCTTACCGGCCAGCAGCTTGTCGAGCGTATCCTGCCGCAGGGTCCGCATGCCGGCCTCGATGGCTGTGGCCTGGATGTCGTCCGCCGTCGCCCCCTCGTTGATCAGGCTGCGGATCTTCTTGTCCACGTGCAGGTACTCGAAGACGGCGGCCCGCCCGCTGTAACCCATGTCCCGGCAGGAGGGACAACCCTTGCCCACCGTGAAGGTGGGGTTCGGGTTGTCCAGCTCGTCGAGCTGGAGGATCTCCCGCTGTTCCGCGGTGGGCTCCTCCTTGACCCGGCAGACGGGACAGACCTTGCGCACCAGCCGCTGGGCCAGGACCGATACCAGCGTGGCCGAGAGCAGGAACTCCTCCACCCCCATGTCGATCAGGCGCGGAATGGCACCGACCGCCGTGTTGGTATGCAGGGTGCTGAACACCAGGTGGCCGGTCAGGGCCGCCCGGATGGCCATCTGCGCCGTCTCCTGGTCGCGGATCTCCCCCACCAGGATGATGTCGGGGTCCTGCCGCAGGATGGCCCGCAACCCCTTGGCGAAGGTGAACCCCTGCGCCACGTGGATCTGGGCCTGGCTGATCACCGACAGCTCGTACTCGACCGGGTCCTCCAGCGTGATGATCTTGGTGTCCGGCTGGTTCAGGCTGGACAGCGCCGAGTACAGGGTGGTCGTCTTTCCCGAGCCGGTCGGGCCGGTCACCAGGATGATCCCGTGGGGCCGGGCGATGTCCCGCTGGAATTTCTTGAGCATCTTCTTGCTCATGCCCAGCTTGCCCAGCCCGACCACCAGGTTCTGCTTGTCCAGCACCCGGCAGACCACGGTCTCGCCGTGGACGGTCGGGAAGGTGGAAACCCGCAGGTCGATCTGGCGCTTCTCGATCTTGAACATGATGCGCCCGTCCTGCGGAACCCGGCTCTCGGAGATGTTCATGCCGGCCAGGATCTTCACCCGCGTGATGACGATGCTCTGCAGGTCCTTGGCGAGGAACGGTCCCTGGACCAGCCGCCCGTCGATGCGGTAGCGGGTTCGCAGCACCATCTCCTCGGGCTCGAGGTGGATGTCGGTGGCCCCGTCCTCGACCCCCTTGCGGATGATCAGATCCACCAGGCGGATGAAAGGCGAGTCGGCGTCGCCGAGCTTGGCCCCGCTCTCGACCGCCTTGCCGGCCTGTTCGATGCAATCCTGGAGCATCGAGTCCAGGTCCGTGCGGGCGCCGTAATTCTTGATGAGGGCCGCCCGCAGATCCGAATCCGCGGCCGTGACCACCTCGATGTAGTGGCCGGTCAGGCGACCCAGGGTGTCGATCGAATCGAGATCGAGGGGATTGGCGAGGGCAACGGTCAGGGTGTTGCCGCGCAGGGAAAGGGGCAGGGCGCCGAGCTTCTCCGCCGTCTCGCCTGATATCAGATCGAGCGCGGTGCGCTCGATCCACTCCTCGGCCAGATTGACGTACCCGACTCCCGCCTGGTTGGCCACCACCCGCGCGATCTGGTCCTCGCTGCAGATTCCGAGCCGCTGCAGGATCACGCCGAGCTTCTCACCCGTCGGCTTTTGCTCCTTCAGCGCCAGCTCGAGCTGTTCGGAGCTGATCGTGCCGGAGTCGACGAGGATCTGACCCAGCTTCTTGGTCCTGGTGACGACCATGGCCCTTCCTCGACGGCTTCACCCGGAGCGGGACGCCGCTGACGAGGAGGGCGGCCGTTGCAGTTAACTACTGCTGGTTCGAGCCGCGGATGACGTAGCCGATGTCGTCGCCGCCGAAATCCTCGTTGTACTGGCTGTTCACGAACGGGGTCTCGAAATTCTGGTTCGGCCCCGCCGAGAGCACCATCACGTTGTGACGGGCGAAGGTGGCGTTGTCGGTACGTCCGTAATAGATGTTCACCACGTACGGGTTGCCCCACGGATCGAGCGGCACCGAGTCCAGGTAAGGACCGTTCCAGCCGAGCTCCCGGTGAGGGTTGCTGCTCTCACCGTAGAGAGGATCGGTGTTGCCGTTCTCGCTCTCGTTGAGGATCAGCTGGTTGGTCAGGGTTCCCACCCGGCCGCGGGTCCGCCAGTTCCGGCTGGCGCCGTTGACACCGTTCGGCAGACCGGTGTTGCCGCCACCCAGCGAGGCATTGCCGACCAGGCGGTAGATCTCGTAGCCAGCGTCGCCGTCGTCCTGCAGCGGCCAGTCCCCGACGTCCTTGTAGAAATGGAGGACGGCGTTGCCGATGACCTGGGCGTCGCTCTGGCAGCGAGCCACCTTACCCTCGTTGAGGTTCTTGATCAGGGGCGGGGCGATGGCGATGGCCATGATCGCCACCAGCGCGACTGCGATGATGACCTCGAAGAGCGTGAAACCCTCGTTCCTTTTGGCGAATAACATGACGTTACTCCTCCGGGGTTCTTCGGGGCCACCACTGGCCCCTGGGCAAGAAATCGAGATCCGCGGGAGAGACGGTTAGAGAACCCGGGACCCCACTGCTTGGAAGCACCAATCTCCGCTCGCCGCGTCTGCAGAACGCGTCGAAATCCCCCGCGGAGCATGCAACCGATGTTCCAGCATCTTGGGCTTCGGCCCCGCCTGCGGGTACTTGAGCCCTTCTTGGCCCGAATCACCCACCAGGGCCTTCCCGGTCCCGAACGGCGCCGGGCGGTGGACCGGCCCTGGAGGCTGAATCGGCGGCAGGGATCAAAAACAGGAGGGAGATTAATTTCTCGGGCCGGCAAGAAATTCCCCACCTGCACCCGGATCGCGGGGACCGGGCCGGGTCATCGAGGCGGGGCGAGAAGTGAGTAGATTGCGCCTGATCAGGCGGGTTTCCGGGGGAAGCGGCCGGCCAGGGCCTCGGCGACTATCTGCTTGACCTCGGGGCCGAAGTCGCTGGTCGCGATCCAGTCCAGGTAATCGGGCCGGGAACGGGCGATCTCGGCCAGGGGGCGCCCGCGGTGCTTGCCGAAGGCGAAGAGGACCTCGCCCTGGTCGCTCCAATAGAACTTGCGGGTGCTGTCCACCCAGCGACCCTCGTCGGGGTTGCAGAAGCGGTGCAGCTCCGCCGGATCGCGGGGCAGGTCCTGGTACCGGGCGAGCTGGGCGTCGAGGACCTCGAGCGTGGCGCCGGCGTCGGCCAGGGCGGAGTGAGCGTCGGTCAGCTCGCGGCCGCAGTAGAACTGCATCGCGGCCGCCAGGTCGCGCTTCTCCATATAATGGAAGATCCGCATGGCGTCGAAATG
Source organism: uncultured Fibrobacteraceae bacterium (assembly GCA_964484595.1). Lineage (GTDB taxonomy): Bacteria > Krumholzibacteriota > Krumholzibacteriia > LZORAL124-64-63 > LZORAL124-64-63 > CAZAHC01. Next base: position 19,712 of record CAZAHC010000020.1, read on the forward strand.
TCGGCGGCCGCCGAGGTCGAGCTGGCTGCCGGCGCGCCGCAGTTCCTCCTGCAGCAGGGGCAGGTCGAACCGGATCGAGTTGAAACCGGCGAGATCGGCCTCGGCGAAGAAGGAAGTGACCTGGGGCAGCAGGTCCGCGAAGGTGGGCTGGTCGGCGACGTCGGCGTCGGTGATCCCGTGCACGGCGGTGGCGCCCGGCGGGATGGGGATCCGGGGATTGACCAGGGACTCGAAGCTGCTCCGCCCGCCGTCCGGCTCGATCCGGATCAGACCGATCTGAACGATCCGGTCGCGACCCACGTCCACGCCGGTCGTCTCGAGGTCGAAGCAGAGCAGCGGGTTCTCCAGCCGCAGGTTCTTCATCGTCTTCCCGGACTTACTTCGCCACCGGCCGGCGCTCCGGTACCTTGTGGACCCACTCGGGATGAAACTCGCTGTTGCCGTCGTGGATGCCGCAGAGGGTCTCGCGCAGCCGCCTGGTGATCGGCCCCTCCTCGCCGTCGGCCACCCGGAAGTCGCGGCCGTCGCAATGGATATTGCCGATGGGAGTGACCACCGCCGCGGTGCCGCAGGAAAACGCCTCCTTGAGCTCGCCGCTCTCGGCGTCGGCGCAGACCTTGGCGATCACGGGGTTCTCCTCCACCCAGTTGTAGCCGAAATCGCCGCAGAGAACGGCCACCGAGTCCCGGGTGACGCCGGCGAGGATGGTGTCGCCGGTCGGAGCGGTGATGATCCGGTCCTCGTAGACGAAGGCGAGGTTCATCGCCCCCATCTCCTCCACGCAGGACTTGGTCTTCGCGTCCAGCCAGATGATCTGGTCGAAGCCCTCGTCCTGGGCCTGCTTGATCGGCAGCAGGGCGGCGGCGTAGTTGCCCCCGGTCTTGGCGAAACCGGTCCCGCCAGGCGCGGAGCGGGCGTACTTCTGTTCCACCTTCAGGTTCAATGGCTTGATGCCCCGCTCGAAGTAGGAGCCCACCGGGCTGAGGATGATGAAGAAGGTGTACTGGTTGGAGGCCGCCACCCCGAGGGTCGGCTGGGTGGCGATCGAGGCCGGCCGGATGTAGATGGCGTTCGGCGACTGCGGCACCCAGTCGCGGTCCAGATCGATCAGCAGCTCCAGTGCCTCCAGGAACAGAGCCGGGTCGACCGGCGGCATGCACATCCGCTCGCAGGAGATGTTGAAGCGGGCGATGTTCCTGTCCGGCCGGAACATGTGGACGGAGCCGTCCTTGGAGTTCTGGTAACCCTTCATCCCCTCGAAGATCTCCTGGCCGTAGTGGAGCACCTTGGCGGCCGGGTCCATGATGAAGGGGCCGTAAGGCTCGATGCGCGGGCTGTGCCAGGCCCCGTCGGCCCAGTCGACCTTGAACATGTGGGGGGTGAAGATCTTGCCGAAGCCGAAATCACTTTTCGGGGGCGAGGCGGGATCGGGATGCCTGGTGATCTCGATATCCATCTTGTCCTCCTGGCGGCCGGGGGAATCTAGCCCGGATTATTCATGAATAATCCGGGCTGGCCGCGGGGGCGATCGCCCCCGGGAGCCTGGGTTTTCCAGTCACAGAAACGATAGTGTGGAATCGGGGAGGGGAAATCAAGGGCAACCTCGCCCGGCCGGGATCAGGGTGCCGGGTGAGGGAATCTCCGCAGTTTCGCCCGCAAAAACCGAGGCGGGGCCGCTTTCGCCCGGGCGGCCCCGCCGTTCTGCGCCGGCCGCCTCGCGCCGGCCGGCACCGTTCACTCGCCTTTGCGAGGCCCCCCGCGACTTCCTCGAATCGGGGGAGCTTCGCGGTCCGTTTACCTCCATCGTCCCTCCTATGCAAGCGGGGTGCCAGGATTGCCATCGCGGCTGCGGGGCGGTTTGCCGCCATTTCAGCAGCCGCCGGGCTCCCAGCCTAACGCCAACTGTAACGGTCAGCCGTAACGCCGCCGGTGAACCGGGAGGCGAGGGACGCCCCTGGGCCGGAAATGGTGTCCGGTCATCGGTGATTTTTGCCACGTGGCACAAATGGCCACAACCTCAATGGTTTTCGTTGTGCCCCGGAGATTGTGTCCGATGGCCTGGGTTTTTGCCACGTGGCACAAATTGTCGTAACCTCAATAATCTCAGGTTGTTGCCAAAACCTGACGACAAAAACACAAATTCAGCCTGACCCCCAAAACCCAAGATTTGAGCTGTGGCCTGGGAATGTGGAGGGCAATTGGGCCTCTGGGTAACGCCCTCGGCCCGCTCCCGGCCCCATCCGAGGCGGGAGGAGGGCCCGGAGAGGAACGGGCGGGGGGAGTTGCCCGGCTGCCCCCCCCCCCACGCCCAGGGG
>CAZAHC010000021.1:0-21965 GCA_964484595.1 uncultured Fibrobacteraceae bacterium
CACGCCGGTCTGGTCGCCACCGGTTACTTCGAGGGGTCGGTGGACTTCGGCGGCGGACTGCTGGTGAGCGCCGGGTTCGACGACATCTGGCTGGCGAAGTTCGGCCCCGCCGTCACCGCGGCGCCGCACCTGCCCGACCCCGGCCGGCTCCTGGTGAGAGCATACCCCAATCCCTTCAATCCCCTGACCACCATCACCTACTCGCTGCCCGTGGCCGGGCCGGCCTCCCTGCAGGTGTACGACCTGCAGGGCCGCCTGGTCAGGACCCTGGTTGCGGGTTGGCTGCCGGCCGGGGAATGCCGGGTCAGCTGGGACGGCCGCGACCAGCAAGGGGCGGCGGTGGCCGCCGGAACCTACACCCTCAGGCTCGAGTCGGGTCCGCAGGCGCAGGTCACGAAGGTCCTGCTGTTGAAGTGACCGTCGATCATCCCAGCCCGAGAACCTTCTTCATCCCCTCGCGATCGAATCCCTGGCGGGGGACGTAGGCGCGGATCCAGGTCCAGTCGTCCAGGACGAAGTAGGGAATGCCGCGCTTGCCGGTCTCCCGTTCCAGCCGCCGGGCCGCCTGCTCGTCGTGGTCGATCTCGATCAGCTCGTACGGCAGGCCGTGCTCGTCGAGGAAGCGCTTGGCCTGACGGCAGTCCGGACACCAGGTCGCGCTGTAGACGGTCAGCTTGTGATAAGGTTTCTCGCTCATCTCGACTCCCGGTTCACGCCGACAGGGCGGCGAAGGAAAGCAGGACCGGATCCAGACATGGATAAGGTCCGGTCGGCTTTCGGGCCACCCGATTTTCAGGGAGTGGAAAAAACCGGACCACCTGTGTTATGGATTACCCAGGAAACGACTGCCCGCTACGCTTACGATCCCGGGGAGGAAACAATGCGCAAACGAAGGCAGTGGCCGTGGCCACTTCTGCTGCTGCTTCCGGTCCAGCTCGCCCTGCTCTCGCCGTCCGCGGCGGACGTCCCGCCCGACGAGATCCGCTCGCTCATCGACGCCGCCGGCACCACCGAGGACTTTCCCGGCGCCAACCTGGTGGTCGTCGGCGACTGGACCGACGTGGAGGTCGAGGATTCCGGCCTTTCCCATATCCTGAACCACACCGTGACCAAGATCCTCACCGAACGCGGCGCCCGCGACCGGGCCCAGGTCCGCTTCGATTACGACCCGGCCACCCAGGCCGTCGAGATCAGGCAGGTGAACCTTTACCGCCGCGACGGCACGCTCGAGGCGATCGATCTGTCCGATCTGGTCGACGTCTTCGCCCCAGCCCACGCCATCTACTGGGGCGGGCGCATGATGTCCCTGGCCCTGCCGCGGCTCGAGGTCGGCGACGCCGTCGAGATCCTTACCTACCGCAAGGGTTTCCAGATCGCTTATCTCGGCGACAGCCCCGGCGAGGACGCGGACGACGACGCCCGGTACATCCCGCCGATGGAGGGGCACTTCTACGACGTGGTGCAGTTCCAGGGCGGCGCCCCGCTCGTCGAGAAGACCTACAATCTGCGCACCCCCCTGGACAAGCCGGTCCAGTTCTCCGTCTACAACGGCGAGGTCAGCTCCGCGGTGACCTTCGACGAGACCCACTTCACCTACAGGTTCTGGAAGCGTGACGTGGCATCGCTGAAGCGGGAGTGGCGCAGCTCCGGCGCGTCCGACTACGCGCCCAAGGTGGTCCTGGCCACCGTCCGCGACTGGCAGGAGAAATCACGCTGGTTCTGGGAGGCCAACCAGAACCAGTTCGAGGACAACGAGCAGATCCGGGCCATGGTGGCCGAGATCACCCGCGGGGCCAGGACGGACGCGGAGAAGATAGCGGCGATCAACCACTGGGTAGCCCAGGAGATCCGCTACTGCGGCCTGAACATGGGCCAGGGCGAGGGTTACACCCTGCACCCGGGCGAGATGATCTTCTTCGAGCGCGCCGGGGTCTGCAAGGACAAGGCCGGCATGGCCATCACCATGCTGCGCTCGGCCGGCTACGAGGTGTACCCGGCCATGACCATGGCCGGCTCCCGGGTCGAGCGGATCCCGGCCGACCAGTTCAATCACTGCGTGGCCGCCCTGCGGAAACCGGACGGCAGCTACGAGCTGCTCGACCCGACCTGGATCCCCTTCGCCATGAACAACTGGTCCCTGGCCGAGGGTGAACAGAACTACGTGATCGGCTGCCCGGAGGGCGAGGACCTGGCCATCACCCCCGCCTTCCAGCCCGAGGAGAACCGGGTGCAGCTGCAGGTCCGCTCCAGGGTGCAAGCCGACGGCACCCTCACCGCCGAGGTGAAGGTGGTGGCCGCGGGTTACGCCGACACCCGCCTGCGGCGCAGCATCGGCTCGGCGCCCAGGGCGCGACCCGAGGCGGCCCTCGAGAGGTGGGTTGCCGCCCTGGCCCCGAACGCCGAGCTGCTGGACTTCCGGTTCGGCGACCACCGGGATTTTGCCACTCCCCTTACCCTGTCCCTCGAGTTCCGGATTCCCGGCTACGCCAGCGTCGGCGACACCCGGCTTTTCCTCACCCCCTGCGCGACCCGCCTGGTGATGGCCAACTACGGCGGCCTGTTCCGGTTCGCCGCCTCGAACCTGCCCGAGGAGAGGACCACCCCGTCCTTGATCTGGTACCCCCAGGAGGTGGAGATCAGCGAGACCATCGAGCTGCCCCGCGGCTACCGCGCGGCCGAGCTGGCGGGCGACTGGCAGACCGGGTCCGGCGACGACATCGCCTCCTGCACCCTGAACTGCCAGCCGGGCAAGAAGCGCGTGGAGATAACGGGGACGGTTCGCGTCGAGAGACGAACCATCCCGCCGGACGACTGGCCGGCCTTCCAGGCCACGGTCAAGATGCTGGAGGACTTCTCGCAGGCGCGGCTCGTGGCCGAGCGGAAGGGGGCGTGAAGATGAAACCGAGGCAGCTTCCCACCTGTTTGCTTCTGCTAAGCGGTGCGCTCCTGCTGGCGACGGCCGGTCCGGCCACCGGGGCGGCGAACCAGCCCGTGGACGTCGCGCAGATCGTCGCCGGCGCTCCCGGGGAGGCCGACTACCCCCACGCCGAGGCGGTCATCCTGTACCAGAACGTCGAGTTCACGGTGGCCGAGGGACGCCTGACCAGACGCGTCCACCAGCTGCAAAAGATATTCACCGAGTGGGGTTGCGGGCGCCTCGCGGATCTGCGCCTCGGCTGGGATTCGTCCTGGCAGGAACTCGTGATCCACACCTGTCGCACCTACATGCGCGACGGCCAGGTGGTCGACACTCCGCCGCGCGGCTTCAACGAGGTGACGCCGGACGGCGTCGCCGCCTGCACCGACCTGCTGACCCAGCGCCAGATGGTCGTCAGCCACCTCGGTGTCGAGCGGGGCTGCGTCATCGAGCTAGACTACGAGGTGCGCGACCTGCAGGCGGGGCCCTACCCTCCGAGCGGGCTCGAATTTCTGCAGGGCGAGAGGCCGATCCTTTGCAAGCGCGTCAGCCTCTGCGTGCCCGCCGGAACCCCCTTCCACTTTTCCCCCTCGCCCTCGGAGCCGGGCGGCCCCGTCAGCGAGAGGAAGGACGGCCAGCAGATCGTTACCTGGACCCTGCACGACCTGCCCGGCCTGCCCCTGGAAGGCCAGGCCGGCCGGCGGGGCGATCTGCACCCCTATCTCGTCTTCTCCACCTGGTCGGACTGGGACACCCTGGCCCGCACCGTCTACCTGGAACGGGGAAACCAGGCGATCGTCCTGAGCCAGACCATGAAGGACTGGGGCCACCAGGTCTCCAGCGGGGAAGGCGAGCCGGCCCGGCCCGACCTCACCCCCCTGGATACGGTGAACCGGGTGGCCGAGATGGTCGGGTCGCTGAACCGCACTGCGCACGGACCGGTGGCGTTCTGGGACCGGGCGCCCCGGCCTACCGACGCCGTCTTCGCGGGCGCCTGTGGTGACTACTGGGAGCAGACCCTGCTCGCGGTCGGCCTGCTCCGCGAGGCCCGGCTGCGCCCGGTCGGCGTGGCCGCCTTCTGCGGCTGGCAGGACTTCCCGCGGGAGGTCCCCACCCTGCTGCCGTTCACGGAGCTGCGCGTGCTGATCCGGGTGGACGGGCAGGAGTACTGGCTCGATCCGGAGAACGGCCACCTCGAGCACAGTCTCTGGGAGTTCGGCGGCACCACGGGCGTGGGGCTCGGCCTCCCTCCCCCGCTCGATCCCGGGTCGGGTGGGGGTCTGCGACTGGCCACTCCTTTCCAGTGGCTGGACGGGCCGGCGGCGGGGGGCGGGTGCGACCTCAGCGTTGCCCTCCGGCCTGGTGAGCCGGACGGCTGGCAGGCCGACATCGACTTCCAGGTCAGCGGCCGCATCTGGTATCCCGGCCGGCAGACCGCGGCCGACGACCTCGCGGCCGAGCTGGCCAGCGCGGTCCTCGAAGATGGCCAGGTGCAGAGCGTGCAGGTTCACGAGCTTTCCGACCAGAGGTTACACTTGCGGGTGAGCGCGACCGCCGAGCAGCTCGGCGAGGAAGAGGACGGCCTCATCTACCTGTCCCTGCCGCGCCCCCCGCTGGGAATTGCCGACGCCCTGCCCGCCGCTTTCCGCCTCAGCGACCTCTCCCGCCGGTCGACCCTGTTCCTGGAAACGGACGGCGAGCTGGCGGAGAACCTCCACTGGCGGCTGCTCCTGCCCGCCGGCCAGACGGCGACAATCATGCCGGCCGACATCAGGTACCGCCCGCCCGCGGAGATGGCGGACTGGCCAGCGGGGCTGTCGCAGGAGTGCCGGCTGGAAGACGGCGTGGTGACCGTCGAGCGGAAGATCGTCCTGCCCGGGGGATCCATCTCCCCGGAGGATTACCCCGAGTTCCGGCGCCTGGTGGCAAGGGCGGCCGCGCCCGCGAGTGCGAGGATCGTTATCGGAAAGGAATGAGCGGCGGGAACAAGAGCAGTCCCGCTCAGGCCGGAGGGCCCTCCGGTAGATTCTCAGGTGGCCATGGTAAGCCTTTCGGGCCATTCAAGATAACAGCAACCATCTCCCCGGCGTCCTGAACGCCGGGGGAGGCGGTTACCACAAACGGCCGGTCCCCGGCGCCCGGGCCGGGGCCCAGCAAGAACCCCTCCTCCTCCCTCCGGGCAAAGCTGTCCGCCTGCACGTAGAGCTGCGGCTTGACCCGGCAGGGGTCTCCCTGTTCGGGGCAGAAGACGACGCAGTTGCCGCACCGGTTGCACAGCTCGGCCAGGCACAGGTACTGCCACTTCTCCAGCAGGATGTCGGCAAGCGCGGGCGGGGTGGCCAGCCTCAGCATGGCGTCGTTGGGACAGACAGTGACGCACAGGTTGCAGCTCGAACAGTCGAACCTGGTCAGCTCGCGCGGTTCGGTGCGGGGCAGCTTGCCGGTCGCCTTGCGGCCGTAGCGCCGCCGGCCCTCCGGCCCGGCCAGGCGGGCAGCGTAGGCGGCCACCGCGTCCCGGTGGCCGGCCGCGACCGCCTGGTCTTCCTGGTGCCGCCGCCAGGCGGGCAGGTCAGCGCAACCTGTCTCCTGCATCGCCGTCGCCAGTGTTTTCAGCATCGGCGCCAGACGTCCGTAGCCGCCGGGCTTCAGCAGATCGCTGCAGATGGTTACCGGCACGAGGCCCAGCCCCGCCGCGGCGGAGAAGTTCCGCTTGTCGATGCCGGCGGAGAAGGCCACCGGCACGCCCGCGGTCCGGGTGCCGAGCTGCAACCGGCCGGGCAGGCTGCTCTCCAGCTCGTCCAGCAATGTGATCGCCAGGACGTGCAGCGGCGGTCCGGACAGGTACATGCGCTCTCCGGGCAGCCATCCCTTGTGATTCTCGACCACCAGGGTGTTGGTCAGCTTGATCCCGAAGGTCCGGCCGCGCTCGCGGGCAAACCGTTCCAGGGAAGCGATCAGCTCCCGGGCGCGGTCCGGGGAGAGATCCTCGGCGAACGCCTCGGGCACGAGCTGCAGCTCCGTAAACCCAAGCTGGGCTTGCAGGATCTCCTGCACCCGCTCCCGGCCGAGCAGGGTCGGGTTCAGCTTCACGGTGACGTCCAGGTCGTGCGCTTCCATGAGGTGACGGGCGATGGCCTCGATCTCCTCCGGCGGACAGCCGTGAAAGGTGCTGATGGTCGCGCTGTCGACCACCCGCGGGGAGAACTCATCCTCCGCGAACCGGGCGAAGGGAGCCGGGATCTGCGGCCGCAGCTCGTCGATCACCGCCGTGGCGTCCCGCACCGAAGCGATGAATCCGGTCAGGCGGTCCGACTGCACCCCCGCCAGGTCGTAACCCACCGAGAGCTCGAAGGCCACCTCGCCGGGGTCGCCCAGGCGAGCCGCGAGCGGCTCCCACCGGCGCAGGACCGCCAGCATCAGCCAGGCCTTGACGTACTCCTGCAGCGACTGCTCGAGAGTGAGTTCCTGGCTCCACTCGACGTTGAAGCCGACGGTCTGCATGTCGATGCAGGGGCGGTCGATCTCGAGCTGGTCCAGGATCTGGACCGTCTTGAGCTCGAAGGTGCGCCCGCCGGCCAGCCACCCCAGGACGATGTTCTGGGCGAGCTGGGTGTGCGGCCCCGCGGCCGGACCCGCTGGCGTCCCCACCCGGCGGCCGGCCACCTGCACCGAGAGGTCGCAACCGGAGTCGTTCCGGAAGAACTTGGCCGCGGGCAGGTCGAAGATCCGGCCCCGGGATGAGAACTCGCGGGCGATGCGCCCCAGCAACAGCGACAACGGATAGGGGGAAAGGGCCGGCTGGCGATCCGTCATCTGGACTCCTTCCCAGGTGGGGCGGCGAACTTGCGCGACGGAGCGGAACCGGGTCAGCGGGAGGGGAAGAGCTCGGTCAGCTCGCCGAACCCGTCGATCACCAGGTCCGGCCCCGCCGACCGGATCAGGCCGGCTGGTTTGAGCCCATAGGTCACTCCCACGGCCACCGCGCCGATGGCGCGCGCACCCTGGATGTCGTTGGGATGATCGCCCACTACGATCACCTCCGCGGGCGGCACCTCGAGGCCGGCGAGGCACGCCTCCAGGTGCTCCGCGGCCGGTTTCTTGAGCTTCACGTCGTCGCCGGCCACCACCCGCCGGAAGGCGTCGGCGAGATGCAGGCCGGTGAGAATCTGGTCGGTGAACCTGTGCGGCTTGTTCGTCGCGACCATCATCGGGACTTGCCGGAAATGCAGCACGGTGTTGAGCACATCGGGATAGAGTACCGTGTTGTCCAGGCAGTGGCGCCCGTAATGATCCCGGAAGACCGCGAGGGCCTCGGCGACCGTCTCCTCGTCGGGCGTGGTACCCTCGTGGCCGAGGGTTCGCTGCATTAGCACCTGGACCCCGTCGCCGACGTAGTCGACGATGGTCTCGATCGGCAGCTCCGGCAGTCCGAAACGGCCCCGGGCGAAGTTGGCCGCCAGGGCGATGTCGAGCCCGCTGTCGATCAGCGTGCCGTCGAGATCGAAGATGAAGGCGCCCACGCGGCGACCCTTGTACTTCTTGCGGCCCATGATCCCCTCCCGGCTGGAACGCCAGCGATCTTATCCCCTGCCGACCCGTCCCGCAAGCGGGACCGGTCGCCGCCCCTCCACCACCTTTGTGATTGTCAGCGGTGGTCAGGCCTTCCTATACTTCCAGGAACCGGTCCGCCAGCAGGGCGTAGCGCCCCGGAACCGCGGACCGGGGGCGAATCCTCCGGCGAAGGAAGTCTTGCCTTGAGCCCCCTGCTGGTCGGCCTGATCCTCTACAGCCTGGTGATCCTGGCGGTGGGTTTCTGGTCGGTCCGCCTGAACAAGACCCTCAGCTCGTACCTGGTCGCCGACCGCAAGCTCGGCCCCTGGGTGGCGGCCTTCAGCGAGCGGGCCAGCGGCGAGTCCGCCTGGCTGCTCATTGGCCTGCCCGGCCTCGCGTTCATGACCGGCCTGGGGGCGATCTGGGTGGCGGTCGGCTGCATCGCCGGCATCGCCTTCTCCTGGTGCCTGGTCGCGCGCCGACTGCGCGAGCAGACCGAGCGCTATCACGCCCTGACCCTGGCCGACTACTTCGAGGCCCGCCACGACGACCGCTCCCGCGCGCTGCGCGTCACCGCGACGGTGATCATCCTGTTCTTCTTCACCTTCTACGTCGCCGCCCAGTTCCTCGCCGCCGGCAAGGTCCTGAACTTCTACCTCGGGGTTACCAAGCTGCAGGGGATGCTGATCGGCGCGGTGCTGGTGCTTTTCTACACCGCCGCGGGCGGTCTGATCGCCGTCGCCTGGACCGACCTGATCCAGGGCGTCATCATGCTGCTGACCCTCGCGGTGCTTCCGCTGGCGGTCCTGGTGGTGGTCGGCGGGCAGGGTGGGCTGGCGACCCGGCTCGCCGCCGCCGGTGAGGGTTACCTGGCCCTGGCCCCGCCGGGACGCTCCTGGCTCGCCGAGGCGGGCGTCCTGGGCAGCATCGCGATCGGCCTGGGGTACATGGGCCAGCCCCACCTGGTGCTGCGGTTCATGGCCATCACCTCGGCCGGGGATGTCCGCAAGGGCCGGACCATCGCCCTCGGCTGGGCGCTGATCGCCTTCGTCGGCGCGGTGCTGATCGGGGTGACTGGCCTGGCCTACCTCGGTCCCGAGGCGCTCGGCGAGGGCGGCGTCATCACCGACAAGGAACACCTGATGCCGTTCCTGGCCCGCACCTTCATGCCGGAGTGGCTGGCGGTGGTGATGATCTGCGGCGCCATCGCGGCCATGATGTCGACCGCGGACAGCCAGCTCCTGTCGTCCGCCAGCGCCATCAGCGAGGACATCTACCGGCGGCTCCTGCACCAGGACGCCAGCCAGCGCCGGCTGCTGGCCATCGGCCGCTGGGCCACCCTGGCCATCGGCGTCTTGGCCTTCATCCTCGCCTGGCAGATGGACGCCTTCGTCTACTCCCTGGTCCTGTACGCCTGGGCCGGTCTGGGCGCGGCCTTCGGCCCGCCGCTGCTGCTCTCGCTCTGGTGGCGGGGGACCAGCCGGGCCGGCGTGCTGGCCGGCTTTATCACCGGAACCGTGGTGGTGATCGCCTGGTACAACCTGCCCGGCCTTACCGACCACGTCTACGAGATGATTCCCGGCTTCTTCGCGTCGCTGGCTGCTACGCTGCTGCTGAGCCGCCTGCGACCGTCGCGGCCGGTCACCCCGGAGGGCTGACCGGGCCACTCCCGATCGGCGACAGCTGAGGAGAATGGGCTATGTGCGAAGAAGAGAGACCCAAGCCGATCGGCGGCAAGGCCAGGCCGCGCCCTCAGAAGACGGGGCGGGGCAAGCCGAGCCCCGTGTCACGCCCGATCCTGATCGCGCTGGCGCTCGCCGCCCTCGGCGCCGCCTTCCTCTTCTGGCCTCGCGGTGCGTCGACCCCGACCGGCATCGGCGAGAAGGTCTCGGTGGTCACCGCCGAGGAGACGGTTGGCGCGTCCGGTCTGCAAGGTGAGCCCCGTTCCGGAGACGTGACTCTCGACAAGGAGGTCACGCCGCTGGTCCCGGAACAGGAACAGGCAGCGGAGTCGCGGGCCGCCGCGGCCGCACCCGCAACCGACCGCGCGGAACCGGTCACCCCGGCGGCCAGCTCGACCGAACCCCGGGATCAGCCCCCGCGGCAAGCCGCCGACCCCGACCCGACGCCACCGCCGCCACCGATTGAGCCGCAGACCCAGGGCTCCTGGGCGATCCAGCTGGGCGCCTTCGGCAGCGAGCAAAACGCCGAGAAACTGATCGGTCAACTGAGCGAGGCCGGTTTCGCGCCCCGCCTGCGCACGGCCAACACCTCTTCCGGCCAGCTTCTCTTCAAGGTCTGGATCGGGTTCTTCGCCACGCGGGAGGATGCCGCGGCTTACGCCCAGCAGCACCGCCGCCAGCTCGGCGACGCGATGCCCGTCCACCGCTGAGCGACCGCCGGTCGCCCTAGCCCCGGGAGTGATCATGCCGAACGCCGCCATCATCGGAACCGGCCACTACGTCCCCGACCGGGTGGTCACCAACGACGACCTGGCCCAGCTGATGGATACCTCCGACGAGTGGATCACCGAGCGCAGCGGCATCAAGGAGCGCCGCTGGGTCGAGGAGGGTACCTCGGGGGTCGAGCTCGCGGAGCGCGCCACGCAGATGGCCCTGGCCGACGCCGGCCTTGAGGCCGCCGAGATCGACCTGATCCTCTATGCCACCATCAACCCGGACTACACCTTCCCCGGCAACGGCCCCTTCCTGCAGGAGCGGCTGGGGATCGGCACCCTCGGCGCCCTGGACATCCGCAACCAGTGTACCGGTTTCATCTACGGGGTGGCCGCGGCCGACGGCTTCATCAAGGCCGGCTCGGCCCGGACCGTGCTGGTGGTGGGCTCGGAGATCCATTCGACCGGCCTGGACATCAGCACCCGCGGGCGGGACGTGGCGGTGCTCTTCGGCGACGGCGCCGGCGCCGCGATCATCCAGGCGACCGAGGAGAAAAGAGGGGTCCTGGCCTCTTCCCTGCACTGCCAGGGCAAGCACGCCCGGGAGCTGTGGATCGAAGTGCCGACCGCCCTGGTACAGGGCCGCTGGACCGAGGAGCAGATCGCCGAGGGCCGGCATTTCCCCTACATGAACGGGCGGAACGTCTTCAAGCATGCCACGCGGCGGTTCTGCGAGGCGATCGGGGAGGTGCTGGACGCCGGCGGGGTCGGCAAGGAGGACGTCGCCCTGGTGATCCCTCACCAGGCCAACCAGCGCATCACCGACATGGTCACCAGGCGGATGCAATTGCCTGCGGACCGGGTGTACTCGAACATCAACCGCTACGGCAACACGACCGCCGCCTCGATCCCCATCGCCTTGAGCGAAGCTGTCCGGGAGGGCAGGCTCGCCCCGGGTGATCTCCTGGTGACCGTCGCCTTCGGCTCCGGTTTCACCTGGGGGGCAAACCTGATTCGCTGGTGAGGTTATTCGACCGCGCTAGCCGTCCGCCTGGCTCTCCATCTCCTGCAGGATGCACTTGACCTTGAAGCTCAGGGACATGATCCCGACCGCCAGCCTTTCGTTGCGAACCACGACGTTGGGCGGGACCTTCAGGTCCGTGGGCGCGAAGTTGAAGATGCCTACAACGCCGGCCTCGACCAGCTGGTCGGTGACCTGCTGAGCCACCACCGACGGCACGGTGACGATGCCGATCTTGACCTTCTCCCGGCGGCAGAGGTCCTGCAGCTCGTCCATGTCGCGGATCGGCAACCCCCGGATCTCCAGGCCGACCAGCTTGGGGTTGATGTCGAAGATGCCGCGCAGGGGGAAACCCTGGACCTCGAAGTTCTGGTAGTTGGCCAGGGCCTGGCCGAGGTGCCCGGCGCCGACGATCACCGTGGGCACCGGCTCGGCGATGCCGATGATCTCCTCCAGGGCCGGCACCAGCTTGTCGACCTGATACGGGCGTCCGGGTCGGCTGAAACCTCCGAAGTAGTGAAAGTCGTGGCGAAGCTGACTGGCCTTGATGTCCAGCGACTCGGCGAGCTGGCGGGAGGAGACCTCCTCCACTCCGATCTGCTGCAGTAGCTTCAACTTCTCCAGGTAAAGCGGAAGGCGCATGATGGTGGCATCGGGCACGCCGCAACCCTGGTTGCTCTTCTTCAACCGACCTGCCTCCGTTGCACGGTTGTTCACTTTTTAACAAAGGCTGAGAAAAAAGGCCCGAACCTGTTAGCCTTTTGACAACCTCCAAGTTAGTCAACCCGAGGGCACTTCGTCAAGTAAATGGAGTTTGGGCAACCGATCGCCGTTCAACGCACGAGAGCGGTCTTGGTGACCACCCTCTCGCCCGGGGCGACCGTCTCGAAGAAGTAGACGCCGGAGGCCACCACCTGCCCGGCTCCATCGGTGCCGTCCCAGGTGACGCTGCCCGGTCCCCGCTCGACCACCTCGTCGATCAGCGTTCTCACGAGTTCACCGCGCAGGCTGTAGACCTTGATCGAGAGCCGCCCCTTCCGCGGCAGGTTGTACTCGACCCTGGTGAGCGGGTTGAACGGGTTCGGGAAGTTGCGCACCCAGAAGCAGCCGGTTTCCGGGATTCCGATCGGCGGCAGCCCCCCCATTCCCCAGAACGCCAGGATATCCTGCAGGATCGCCGTCCGGGCCGCCCAGGCCGCCGGCGGACCGCTTCCGTCCGGGGAGGTGTACACGAACATCAGGTCGTAAGGCAGGTACACCACCCCCGCACTGTAGATGGGTTCCAGGGCATATGTACCGGCGGCGTACGGGTAGGCGCCGCCGAGGCCGTCCGGATCGGTGAACTCGGCCAGCGGCACGGCGCCGCCGGTTGGCCCGACCGCACCGAAGGTGTTCCGGTAGTAGTCTGGATAGAAGTAGGGGCAGCTCCCGTAGGCGATCCACTCGTCGACGGTGAAGCCGATCGGGCTGGCGGGCAGCGGCTTGACCAGCGGGGAGTGCTGGTTGTCGATGAGGGGCCGGATGTCCTCGTCGATAAAGGAAACCGACAGCCAGGTGGCCACGAAGGCGGCGCCGGTAGCCCCGCTGTTCTGGACCAGATCGCTGACCAGGTCGTTGCCGGTCAGGAACATGTTCTTGCTCCCCAGACGGAGCCAGGCATCCAAGACCCCCACGTCGTCGCTGGGATCCACCGAGAAATCACCGTTGCTGATGGTGAAGTGGTCGAGGTCGCCGCAGGTGTAGAGAAGGCCCTCGTACCCCGCGAGCTGGCTCGCCGTTGCCCGCCCGCCCAGACCGTTGCCCACCCCCGAGGAAGGGCCGTTGGTGTAGTAGGTATCGAAGTCAAGACCTTCCCGGAATCCGAGGTTACTCAGCGCATGGTGCCATTCTTGCTCGCCGCCTCGGTCCGCGAAATCGTTCCAGAACAGGATCGGCGGCTGATCGCCGGGAGTCTGGGACTTGAGCGACGGCAGGGCATGGACCGTGAACGAGCTGCTGTACCACGGGTAGCCGAAGAAGTTATCGAAGCCGGTCGTATCAGCCGGTAGACGGGCAGTGCCAATGTCCCCGCTCACGTTGTCCTGGCCCTCGATGTAGTAATGCATCTTGTCGCCAGGGAACAGCGAGCTGGAGTCGGGCAGGTCGAAGTTGTACCGATCGGCGATCGGCGTGCCGATTCCAGTGTAGGTGGTGTCGCCGTAGACCCAGCCTTGCAGCGGAATCGAACGGTAGGCCGCGAACATGTCCGGGCTCGTACCCGGTTGGATCTTGTAGTACAGCTTCGGCAGGTCGTTCAGCACCGCGCCGGTCCGCACCGGAACAACGTCGCAGAAGATCGAGTCGCCGGGGTCGTTTCGCATATGAGCGGCCAGGCTGATGTTCCTTGCCATGTCGAAGCGGACGTGGTTGGCGCCCAGGTTGGCGTAGTCGATCGTGCCGATCTCCGGGAAGTTGTCCTGGGCGATGTCTATTTCCCGAGTGGAGATAACCGGTCCGTCGTACCGGAAAACCTTGAAGGCGACGTTGTCGTAGTATGGCGCCGGGGTACCGTTGGTGCCGGTCCAGCCCCACAACCAGCCCCGCTCGTGTACACCGAAGGAAATCTGCACGAAGGTGGGATTATCCTCCAGGAAACTGGTCACGACGCACCCTTGCCGGTAGTAGTTGGGGCCCCCGTAGTACCCCGTATGGTCCGGAGACTGCCAGTTGGACCAGCCGGTCTCCCCGGTCGGATCCTCGGTCGACCGCACCCGCCAGAAGTACAAAATACCCGGCGAATCGACAGCGAAGGTCATGTCCCGCCAGACGTCGAACTCCAGCTGGGCGCCCACGTAACCGCCGGCGGGCCAGGCCAGCGGCGGCGACCAGATCGCGTTGCTTATGTGATAGTCCGGGCCGGCCAGGCCTCCCTCCGGATTGACGATGTAGCGGCCGGGGCCGTAGCACCAGTCCTGGCACGGATAGCCGCCCGTGCCGGGCACTACCTGGCCGTCGTCGATGAAGGCAAACTGCGGCGTGCTGTTGTGGTGACATGGATCGATGTCGTCCAGGAAGGGCCAGACCTTGGAGAAGTCACCCACCCCCACCACCGGGGCGACCGCCCACTGTACCGGATCGCCCGCTTCACAGGTCTCGGTGGTCCCGATCTGGATCTCTCCCCCACCCTGGTCGAAGAAGACCTCGATCAGGTCGATCTGGGCCGCGCCCAGCGAGGGATAGAGGCAGTCCGCGTCCGACCAGCCGCTGTCCGAAACGAAGCACCAGCGCAGCCGGACCTCGTCGCCGCCGGCGCCGCCGTAGTCGGCCGGGCTGAGCGAGAAGGTCTCGTTTACCGCAACCCCGGTCCCGATCCCGTTCCAGGTCGCGACCACTTGCGGGCCGTCGACACCCTCGTACTCGAGGTAGAGGTAGTCGTAGCCGGGCTCGTTGTCGTGGTTCAGCATCGCGCTCAGCCGCACGGTCACCCCGCTGCCCGGATCGGCGACCTGACCGGACCACTCGAGCTTGTCGTCCCAGGCGTTGCCGTAACCGTTGTAGTCGCCGGTGCCGCAATCCTCGGTGAAGGTGGTGCCACACCACCAGGCGTGGTTGTCCGGCTGGCCGGGATCCAGATTGGCGCAGCAGTAGGTGTCGATGTGCCAGAAGGGGCCGTCCGGCAAGGTCAAGTCGACACCGGTCCAGCCCTGCGGGTCCGGGGCGCCACCGGCATCCTGGAACTTGCCCGATAGGGTGCCGGGTCCGCCCAGCAGGTACACCGTGTCCGCCCGGACGGCGCTGGCGTCGACGACATTGCCGTACAGGATGTCGTCGTACCGGGCGTCGACCAGGATCGGGCGTTCGCGGAGCGGAAAGGACCCGGCCAGGGCGAATCCCGCCGGCGGCAGCGAGAGCACGGCCAGCGCTAGAGGCAGGGTGACGCGAAACAGCAATCCCTTCATGGCATTCATGGTATCCCACTGAATTCGAGTATCCGTCGCCTTATCGGCTGTTATCTCAAGATGGTCATCTTCCTCAGATCGGTTCGGCCCCCGGCCTGGGTCTGGCAAAAGTACACGCCCGAGGCCACCACCTGCCCGGCTCCATCGGTGCCGTCCCAGGTGACGCTGCCCGGTCCCCGCTCGACCACCTCGTCGATCAGCGTTCTCACGAGTTCACCGCGCAGGCTGTAGACCTTGATCGAGAGCCGGCCTTTCCGCGGCAGGTTGTACTCGATCCGGGTGACCGGGTTGAAGGGGTTGGGGAAGTTGCGCACCCAGAACCGGTCGGTTTCCGGGACTCCGATCGGCGGCAATCCGCCCATCCCCCAGAACGCTAGGACATCCTGCAGGATAGCCGTCCGGGCAGCCCAGGCCGGCGGCGGGCCGGTTCCGTCCGGAGAGGTGTACACGAACATCAGGTCGTAGGGCAGGTACACCACCCCCGCGCTGTAGATGGGTTCCAGGGCATATGTACCGGCGGCGTACGGGTAAGCGCCGCCGAGGCCGTCCGGATCGGTGAACTCGGCCAGCGGGACGGCGCCGGTCGGCTCGACCCCATCGAAGGTGTTCTTGTAGTAGGGACCGAGGAAGGGACAGCTCCCGTAGGTGATCCACTCGTCGACGGTGAAGCTGATCGGACTGGCGGGCAGCGGCTTGACCAGCGGCGAGTGCTGGTTGTCGATGAGGGGCCGGATGTCCTCGTCGACCAGGGTCACCGAAAGCCAGGTGGCGACGAATGCGGCCCCGACAGCCCCGCCGTTATTGACCAGATCGCTGACCAGGTCGTTGCCGGTCAGGAACATGTTCTTGCCGCCCAGCCGGAGCCAGGCATCCAGGACCCCCACGTCGTCGCCGGGATCCCCGTCGTAGTCGCCGTTGCTGATGGTATAGGCGCTCAGGTCGCCGCAGGTGTAGAGGAGGCCCTCGTACCCGGCGAGCTGGCTCGCGGTGGCGCGCCCGCCCAGACCGTTGCCCACTCCCGAGGAGGGCCCGCTGGAGTAGAACAGATCGTAATCCAGCCCCTCCTGCAGGCCGTTGTTCAGCAGGGCGACGGTCCACTCGTTCTCTCCCCCCCGGTCGCCGAAATCGTTCCAGAACAGCAAGGGAGGGTGATCCTCAGGAGTCGCGGAAACCAGGCCGGGCAGCGCCCGCACCACGTAAGTGCTGGGAAAGAGCAGGGGCACGTGGCCGGCATCGCCCGGGAAGGAGCTGAAGCCCGTGGTGTCGGCCGGCAAGCGAGTGGTGCGGATGTCACCGCCGAGGTTGTCCTGGCCCTCGAGGTAGTAATGAACCACGTCGCCCGGGAAGAAGAACGCCGTGTCCGGCAGATCGAAGTTGTAGCGATGCCAAACCACGGATCCCGAACTTGTGTAGGTAGTATCGCCGTAGATCCAGCCCTGGTTGGGCAGACCGCTGGTGCGGTAGGGATCGAACAGGGGGTTGGGCCTGAGCTTGTAGTACAGCTTGGGCAGGCCGTTCAGGACGGCCCCGCTCCGCACCGGAACCACGTCGCAGTGAATCGAGTCGCCCGGGTCGTTGCGCAGGTGGTTCCAGGGAGAGATGTTCCGGGCCATGTCGAAGCGAACGCTGTTGGCGGCCAGGTTGCCGTAATCGATCGTGCCGCTCTCCGGGAAGTTGTCCTGGGCGAGGTCGATCACGCGCGAGGTGACGGCCGGCCCGTCGTACTGGAAGACCTTGAAGGCGACGTTGTCGTAGTAGGGCGCCGGCGTGCCGTTGGTGCCGACCCAGCCCCAGACCCAGCCGAACTCGTGCACACCGAGGGAGATCTGCACGAAGGTGCGATTATCCTCCAGGAGGTCGGTCACGATCTGCTGCATCCGGAGATAGTCGGGGCCCCCGTAGTAGCCGTTGCCGTCCCGGGCCCGCCAGCCGGACCAGCCCGTCTCGCCGGTCGGATCCTCCGTGGACCGCACCCGCCAGTAGAACCACATGCCGGGCGTATCGAACGCCAGGGATTCGTGCCGCCAGACGTCGAACTCCAGCAGGGCACCCTCGTAACCGGGCTCAGGCCAGGCCAGCGGCGGCGACCAGACCGCGTTGTCGATGTGATAGTCGGGGCCGAGCAGGCCTCCCTCGGGATTGACGATGTATTGGCCGGGGCCGTAGCACCAGTCCTGGCACGGATAGCCGCCGGTGCCGGGCACGACCAGGCCGTCGTCGACGAAGGCGACCTGGGGCGTGTGGTTGTGATGACAGGGATCGATGTCGTCCAGGAAGGGCCAGACCTTGGCGAAGTCACCCACCCCCAGCGAGGGGATTATCTCCCACTGGACCGGGTCGCCCGCTTCACAGGTTTCGGTGGTACCGATCTGGACCTCGCCCCCGCCCTGGTCGAAGAAGACCTCGATCAGGTCGATCTGGGCCGCGCCCTGGGTGGGATGGAGACAATCCTCGTCCGACCAGGCTCCGTCCGACACGAAGCGCCAGCGCAGGAGAACCTCGTCGCCGCCGAGGCCGCCGTAGTCGGCGGGAGTGAGCGCGAACGTCTCGTTGACCGCCACCCCGAGCCCGTTCCCGTTCCAGGTGGCGACCACCTGCGGGCCGCCGGCGCCCTCGTACTCGAGGTAGAGGTAGTCGTAGCCGGGCTCGTTGTCGTAGTTCAGCATTGCGCTCAGCCGCACGGTCAACCCGCTGCCCGGATCGGCAACCACGCCGACCCACTCGAGCTGGTCGTTCCAGTTGTTTCCGTAACCGTTGTAGTCGCCGGTGCCGCAGTCATCGCTGAAGGTGGTGCCGCACCACCAGGCGTGGTTGTCTGGCTGGCCGGGATCCAGGTTGGCGCAGTAGTAGGTGTCGATGTGCCAGAAAGGGCCTTCCGGCAAGGTCAAGTCGACACCGGTCCAGCCTTGCCAGTCCGGGGCGCCACCGGAATCCTGGAACTTGCCCGACAGGGTGCCTGGTCCGCCCAGCAGGTACACCGTGTCCGCCCGGACGGCGCTGGCGTCGACGACATTGCCGTACAGGATGTCGTCGTACCGGGCATCGACAACGGTCAGCTGGTCCGGGAGCGGAGATGAACCGGCAAGGACGAATCCGGCCGGAGGGAAGGAAAACGCGGCCAGCGCCAGAGGCAGGGCGAAAAGATACGGTTGCCATTTCATGGCAGCCCCCCGGGTATGGTACGTGCTGTTGTCCTTTCTCTATCTTACCTCACGATGGTCATCTTCCTAATGTCGGTCCGGCCGACGGCCTTGGTCTGGCAGAAATACACGCCCGAGGCAACTCCCTGGCCGGAGCGATCGGTACCGTCCCAGGTCACAAAGCCCGGCCCCCGCTCGACGACCTCGTCGATCAGCGTCCTGACCAGCTCGCCGCGCAGGTTGTAGATCCTGATCGACAGCGGGCCCTTCTGGGGCAGGTTGTACTCGATGCGGGTGATCGGGTTGAAGGGGTTGGGGAAGTTCCGGACGCTGAATTCCTCGGTTTCCGGCACTCCGACGGGCACGGGGCTCGAACCGATGTGGCCGAAGAAGAACAAAATCTCCTCCAGCACGTCGACGCGCGTCGGCCGGTCGGCCCGACCCTGCTTCGACCCGCATTCCCGGGAGTAAATGTACATGAAATCGTACGGCAGGTAAATGATGTCGTTGTTGTAGGTCAGCTCATCGTGCAGGACGGCGGCGGCGAAGCTGTAATAACCGGTCCCTCCGTCGGGATTGGTGAACTCCGCCAACATTTCGGCGCTGCCGGCTACCGTCACCGCGTCGAAGGTGTTGAAGCCGAGGCAGCCTCCGTAGGCGAACCACTCCTCCACCGCAAAGAAGACCGAGTTGCCGGGGATCGGCTTCACGACCGGCGAGGCCTGGTTTTCGATCAGGGGTCGCAGGTCCTGATCGACCAGGTTCACCGATATCCAGTTGTTCAGGAAACTGAGGGTCTGGATCCCGGACTGCGCCAGGTCGAAGACCAGGTCGTCACCGCAGAGCAGGATGTTCTTGTTGCCGAAGCGGAGCCAGGTGTCCAGCACCGACACGTCGTCCCCGGCGTCGTTCTGGAAGTCGCCGTTGCTGATGGTGAAGGTGCTCAGATCGCCGCAGGTATACAGGACGGTCTCGTAGCCGGAGATCTGGGTGGCGGTGCCGCGCCCGCCGATGCCGTTGCCCACCCCCGAGGAGGGACCGTTGACGTGGTAGAGGTCGAAATCGGTCCCCTCGTGGTAACCGAGATTCTGGAAGGCAAAGGACCACTCGTTCTCCCCGCCCCGGATCCCGAAGTCGTTCAGCAGCAGGATCGGCGGGTGGTCGCCCGGAGCTAGCGTGTTCAGACCCGGCAGGGCCCGCACGGTGAAGGCAGTCGGGTAACGCATCGGGACATACCCGGAATCGCCGGGGAAGACGCTGAAGCAGGTGGTGTCGCCGGGCAGGGCCGTGGTGGCGATGTCCCCGCCCAGGTTGTCCTCGGCCAGAATGAAGTAATGAACCACGTCGCCGGGGAAGAAGAACCCGGTGTCCGGCAGGTCGAAGTTCCACCGGTCGGGCACGATCCCGCCAGTGGCGGTACGGGTCGAGTCACCATACACCCAGCCGACATTGGGCAGGCCGCTGGTCCGCACCCCGTCGAAGATCGGATTGGCCTTCAGGTGGTACCAGAGCTGGGGCCGGTCGTTGAGGATCGATCCGGCCCGCACCGGGGTGACGTCGAAGCAGATCGAATCGGCGGGATCGTTGCGCAGGTCACCGGACGGGGAGATGTTCATGGCCCCGTCGAAGCGGACACTGTTGGCGCCCGGGTTCCCGAAGTCGATGGTGCCGATCTCGGGGAAATTGTCCTGGGCGATGTCGATCTCGCGGGTGGCGATGGCGGCGCCGCCGAACTCGTAGGCGGCAAAGGCGACGTTGTCGTAGTAAGGCGCCGGGTAGCCGTCGGTGCCGACGTAACCCCACACCCAGCCCAGCTCCAGCACTCCCAGGGCGAGCTGAACGTGCTCCCGGCCGGCCACCAGCAGGTCGGTGACGATCTCCCGGTGGCGGATGTAGTCGGGCCCGCCGTAGTAGACGAAGTTCCGGTCCAGCCAGCCGCTCCAGTCGTCCGCGCCCAGCGGATCGGTGGTCGACCGGACGTGCCAGAGATAGAAGACGCCGGGGGCGATGGCGGCCAGGGACTCGTGGCGGAAGACGTCGAAGGCAAACAAGGCGCCGTCGTAGCCGTTATCGGGCCAGGCGATCACCGGCGACCAGACCTCGTTGTGGATATGGAAATCGGGCCCGGCCAGGCCGCCCTCCGGATTGACGATGTAACCGCCGTAACCGTAGCACCAGGTGGTGCACAGGTAGCCGCCGGTCCCGGGCTGGACGAGCCCGTCGTCGAGGAATCCCCACTGAGGCGTGTGGTTGGTGCGGCAGGCGTCTATATCCTCCAGCTCCGGCCAGGTCCAGGCGAACTGGCCGACGCCGACCGGATAGGCGATCTGCCAGTTGACCCAGCTGCCGGGCTCGAAGTCGTCGAGGGTCCACGGGGTACCGTTGAGAGTGACCTGGATGTTGTCCACCTGGGCGGCACCCTCGGTGGGCCAGAGGCAATCCTCGTCCGACCAGCCGGTGTCGGAAACGAAATGCCAGCGCAAGTGGATCTGGTCGCTGGCGGGGCCGACGTAATCGGCCGGCTGGACGGTGAACGTCTCGTCGACGTCGACCGGGACGAACACGCCGCCCACCCGGTTGTCGCCGTTCCAGGTCTGGACCACGTCCAGGCCGCTGCTGCGGTCCACCTCCAGGGTCAGGAAATCGTACCCGGGCTCGTTGTCGTAGTTCAGACGCGCCGTCAGGTTGACGGTGGTGCCGGACCCGGGGTTGGGCACCACCCCGTACCAGTCGAGGTACTCGTTGTAGCCGTTGCCGTAGCCGCCTTCGGGGTCTCCGCCGCCGCAGGAGGGGATGTCCGTCCCGCACCACATGGCATGGTTCGGGACCACCAGTTCGTCCAGCAGCTCGGCGTTGTAGGTATCGATGTGCCAGATCTCCTCCGTGCGCTGGGTGATGTCGACCCCGTACCAACCCTCGTCCATGGGAAACGACTCCCAGATGTCGTGCTGGAAGTCACCGTCTCCCAGGTCGGGACCGCCCAGAAGATAAAGCGTGTCAGCGCGGGCCTTGCCGGCACCTATCACCTCGCCCATCAGGATCTGGCTATACAGGGCATCGGCGCGCTCGCGGGGAGTGAAGCTGGATCCCTGATCTGCCGCCAGTGCCGCCCCGCCGGCCAGTACCAGCGTCCCCAGGACCAGGCTTGCGATCGTCTTCATGCGGGTCCCCATTCGTTGTTCCACCTCAGGTATCACCCAAGCAAAAACGGGCCGGGAGACAGTGACGCCTCCCTGCCTTGATTTCGTTTGCCGGCACCGGTTTGAGTCGAGAAGGGTGCAGGATCCGGTGTTGCCCAATCCTCCTGGCAATCGTACCAGATGGGGCGGTTCGAGTAAATACCGTTTTGAAAGTGACTCGCGAATGTGACCGGCTATGTGGCTGTCAAACAATGCCCTTGGCCTGATCCTGCCTGTTCCCAGGGACGCTCCCCGGGTACCTCCTGTACCCGGGTCGCTCGGCATCCGGGCCCCTCCGGCCTCCCTGCCTCCGGGGCCCTCCTGACGCCCTGGAACAGGCAGGATCAGGCCAAGGGCATTGCCTGGCCGCCAGGAAGCCGGACTCATTCACGGGCCACAACAAAATGAATGGGGGGTTGTCCCTTTGATTCGTTCGCATTTCAGGGAACATTCAGCCAGCACAGCAAGACCGGTGACGGTTCACCTCGGTCAAACCTGGCCACCTTGGATCAGCCGACTCAACCCTGCCAGCGCCGTTTTGAAGTGGAGCCCTTCCCCCTCAGCCAACACTTTTTTCCGAAGCCTCGGAAAATCCATGTGGGCGAAGAACAAAAGGGAAAAGCCGCAGGGCCACTCAGGGCAACACCTTGTCGGAGAAAAAGATGAATTCCTGTTCATCGCTGGCGTGTCCTCCGACAACGCGTCCCAGCATGAACCGATGCCACCGGCAAGGCTCCCGACCCGGATGGTGAGCCTGAAGATTGTTTGTAACCAATTCCAGACATCTGTTAAGGCAGGGGGATCGTCCAGCCAACGGCCATCAT
>CAZAHC010000022.1:0-2243 GCA_964484595.1 uncultured Fibrobacteraceae bacterium
CCGGTCGTGACCCTGACCTTGCCAGTGGCCGGAGTCCACCGCGCTGCGGCCATTCACGAATAATCCAGGCTGGACACCCGCCGCCGGCCGGTGCTACCATCCCGCGAGCACATCTTGTTTCAGGACAAGGCATTTGGCCAGCCACGGCTGGCCGTTACTGCCTGCTTCGCTTTGGCCCGGACGACCGGATCGCGGGGCGCTTGCCCGCTCCGGATCCGGGGACAGGACGGACCATGACCGAGCCGGATTTCCCACCGGCCGTTACCGACCGGAATGACCCCCGCTCCTTGCGGGGGCTGGGCCTGGCCCACGACGTCAACCAGCTTCTGGGGACCGTTCTCGGCCGGGCGCAGCTCCTGCGCGAGAGTCACGCCGATCCGGAAACCAGGCGGCAGCTCGACCTGATCATCACCGCCGCCCGGGATTCTGCAGAGCTGCTGAACGAGCTCCTGGACGAATCCGCGAGCACCGCCGACGGCAAACCAGGTACCCGGCTGGCCGAGGTGGTGGCCGACTGCCTGGAGCTGACCAGGGGACGGTGGGAGACCGAGGCAGCGCAGCGGGGCGTTCGCTACGAGATGAGCGCCGAGGTGCCGGACGACCAGGTCGTCCGCGCGCCCGCGGCTGCGGTGCGCCGCGTCCTGGTCAACCTCCTGGTCAACGCGCTGGAGGCCATGCCGGCGGGTGGCCGGGTGCTCCTGCGGGGCGAGGAGGTTGAGACCTGCGTCCGGCTGTTCGTGCGGGACGAGGGACCCGGCCTGGACGAGGTGACCTGCGCCCAGCTGTTCACGCCTGGTTTTTCCGCCGGCAAGCCCCGGGGGCGCGGTCTGGGCCTGGCGAGCTGCCGGCAGATCCTCGCCGGGCTGGGCGGGACGATCTCGGTCACCAGCGAGGTGGGCCGGGGGACCACCTTCGAGGTAGTGTTGCCGCGGGGAGAAGCGGCGGCCCCTTCCGCAACCGACCCCGCCACTCCCCTCCCTGTCCAGGCGCCCGGCGCGCAACGAATCCTTGTGGTCGACAACGAGCCCCGCATCCGGGACCTGCTGGCCGAGGTTCTCGCCGACGACGGTCATCAGGTCGTCTCGCTCACCAGCGGTCCCGAAGCGCTGGACCGGCACCGGACAGGCCGCTGGGACGTGGTGGTCCTGGATCTGAGCTTGCCAGGTATTTCCGGCCTGGAGGTCGCCCGCACGCTCCGGGAACGCGACCCGGTCGTGGGCATCGTGGCCATCTCCGGCTGGGGTCGGGAGATCCTGGGTGAGACTCTCGGTCAGGCCAGTGAGGATGGCGTCGTCGATCTGGTGGCCGCCAAGCCCCTCGACATCCAGAAAATCAGGGAGCTGGTTTCCCGGGCCGCGGCGGCGGCCTCCCGCCGGCGAGCGGCGTCCGCCGAGGCGGGAGCCTGACCGGCTGCGGCACCCCGCCCAAAGGAGGAGAAGGTGTCCCCACCCTCGCAGCTTTTCTGGCCCGCGATCCGCCTGCTGGTCCTGTGTTTCCTGCTGACGGCCCCGGGCTTGTGCGTGGCCGATCCGGTGGCCGACGATCTCACCTTAACCCCGGTCGATTCCTTGCCCCTGCCGCCGGGTCAAGTCACGGGTCTGGCCTGGATCGGTCCGGACACCATCCTGGTCCTGAGCGATGTCCCCGCCGACATCTCGCGCACCGGGTCGGCCCAGGTCCTGCTGCGGTTCCAGGACCCCCAGGGGAACGTCTTCCGGGAGGAGGACTTCACCGGCACCCTCAATCGCGGCCTGGCCTTCGACGGTGAGTTCCTGTGGAGCTGCGGGGACGATCCGGACGGCAGCTCCAAGCTCTTCAAGATCGAACCCGACACCTGCCTGGTAAAAGAGGTTTTCCCCACCGCCGGCCACCACCCCTGCGGCATGGCCTGGGATGGACAGTTCATCTGGATCGTCGACCGGGACAGCGGGCGGCTCGACCGCTTCGATCCGGAGCAGCAGAGCATCACCCGGTCGGTGCTGACCCCGGGGTTTTCTCCTTACGGGCTCGCCAGCGGCGGGTCTTTTTGCTGGGTCAGCGACAGCGGCACCGGCAGGCTGTACCGGCTCGTCGGGCAGCGCCGTCGCTGGACCGGAACCGTCGAGCCGGCCTCCTTCTGCTTCGTCTCCATCTGGCCCTGGACCGAAAAGGAGTGGAAGCGGATGGTCCTCAGCGAGGGGTACTCGGCGGAGAAGCGCTCGCTAAGGGCGTGGAAGAAGGCGTCGATGACGCCCACGCCCTCG